>DWZN01000108.1 GCA_019117545.1 Candidatus Brevibacterium intestinavium | reverse complement strand
CGGCAGAGACCTGCGCCCACTGCCCGGAACCCTCTCTATCGGACGACCTGTGTGCGGGAACCCGGCTATCCGACGAACGTCTCGATCCGCCGGATCCTCAGTCATCGGAGTCTGGGACGCAACCTCACTGACTACCTGCACAGGCGGCGTCGACCCGACGTCATCTACTGCGCCGTGCCGTCGCTCGACGTCGCGGACGCGGCTCGGACATACGCGAAGCGGCACGGAGTGAAGTTCATCATCGATGTGCAGGACCTGTGGCCCGAGGCCTTCGAGATGGTGCTCAGGCCCAAGCGGGCGGCACATTACGCCCTCGCCCCGCTGCGCAGCAGGGCACAGCGGATCTATCGGGCCGCGGACGCAGCGGTCACGGTCTCCGAAACGTACTCGAGGCGGGTGGCGGAGGCCCGAGACGATGAGGCGAGCGTGTCCACCGTGTATCTGGGCACCGACCTCGAACGCTTCGACGGCTTCACCGCGAAGCGTCCGCCTGAGGCTGGGTACCGCGAACTCGTCTACATCGGAACTCTGGGTCACAGCTATGATCTGCCGGCGGTGTTCGACGCCCTGCGGATCCTGAGGCACCGGGGACAGCGCATGCGTCTGCACCTGATGGGCACGGGACCGTTCGAGGACCAGTGGCGCCGCGACACCGCAGACCTGCGCGATGAGGTGATCTTCCACGGCGCGCTCGACTACCCAGAGATGGTCTCACGTCTGCGAGGCTGCGATATCGCGGTCAACCCCATCGTCGCGGGAGCCGCACAGAGCATCACGAACAAGGTCGGTGACTACGCGGCCGCCGGGCTGCCGGTGGTCAACTCGCAGGAGTGTGAGGAATATCGGACCCTGCTGGACGCCTACGGTGCAGGGATCAGCTGCGATGCCGGTGCCCGCTCCATCGCCTCGGCGCTGGAGAAGCTGGCCTCGGACGACAGACTTCCGGAGCGGGCGAAGGGCTCGCGGCTGATGGCCGAAGAGCACTTCGACCGCGGGGTGACCTACAGGCGTCTCGGTGAGCTGATCCTCGATGTCGGATGAGACGATGCGGACACGGCCTCTGAGCAGCCGGCGTCGGTTCCATCCGGGAACCGGCACGATCCTGCTCACGCTCATCGTGGTGGCGATCGTGCCGGTCACAGTGGTGCAGGTGATCGGAGTCCCCGTCCCTTTCACAGCTGCCGTCGCGGCCGGGTACGCGGTCCAGACGGGCATCGTCGTGTTCGTGGCGTCGCGCTGGCGGATCCAGCCGCGCGATCCGTGGATCTGGATCGCGCTGGTGTACGGCATCCTCCAGCTGGCGACCCTGCTGTCCGTGGGGTTCCGATACGGAACCTACGATCTCATGGACCTCATGGGTGCGGTCGCCGGAACGGTCGGCATCGTGGTCTACGCCGGACTGGTGCAGGCGATGCGGCCGGATGAGGCAGACCTGCGGAAGTTCCTGACCGGATTCCTGTGGCTGACGCTGGCCGCCATCATCGTCAATTCGGTGCTGCACGCCCAGGACATCCCGCAGCTTCTGAATGCGAGTTCGAGCTATCAGTTCGAACTCAGCAGCTTCTTCGCCAATCGCAACCAGTTCGGGTACTTCCTGTTCCTGAGCATCGTTGCGCATGCGCTCTGCCTGGCGGGCAGACGTCCTCGACTGCACAATGTCGGGCTGTTCGGCCTGCAGATCGTCTCGCTGCTCCTGACCATGTCCAGGGGCTCGATCGCCGCCACGATCATCTTCGCATTCGTCTTCGCTCTGCTTCAGCTGCGCATGAGAGCCAGATACTTCATCGCCGCCGTCATGGCGGCAGCGACCGCGGGGACGATCATGCTGCTGACGGACATCGGAAGCACTGTCCGGGATCTCGTCCTGCGCCCGAGTGCCGCGCTGGCCGGACGGGACGTCGTCTGGGGCATCGGACTCGACATCTGGAGGGAGCACGGAATCCTCTTGGGCAGCGGGGGGTTCCGCGGAGTCACGCTCGCCCAAGAGCACGGGATGGAGTTCTCGGAATTCCACAGCTTCCTCATCGAGACGCTCGTCAGCGGTGGACTGGCGGAACTGCTGTTCCTGTTCGCGGTCCTCGCTCTGGTCTGGACGCGAGTGGTGAAGTCGTCCCTGGACAGTCGTCGTCGACACGTCCTGTTCGCCTCGGCGGTCGGAGTCGCGGGGCTGTCATGCGTGGAGAGCGTATCGCTGTTCACGATCGGACTGGTCGGGACGATCTTCACCATCTTCTTCATCTCGCTGCCGCTTCTCTGCGCTGAGCTGGCGCCTCCGACCGACAGGAACCGCCGCTCACTTCCGGCCGGAAGCACTCGTCCGCTTCCCGCCGGACGTCACCGTCGTCCGCTTCCAGCGAAGGAATACCGATGACTCGTTCCCAGAATCTGAAGATCGTCATAGCCTCCGCGGGCCACCGGGCCCACTACCTGGACTGGTTCAGAACCGCCCTGCGGTCACAGGGACTTCGCGGCGAAGTCATCGCCTTCGAATACCGCGAATCCGCCCCGTCGTTGGCCAGTGCGGACCGCAGCGTGGTCGTCCCGGCCTACAACGCACCGGTCTATCGCGAGACGATCGCGAACTGGGTGAGCAGGGAATCGCCAGACCTGTTCATCTCACTCAACGACTACGAACTCCAGGTCCTGTCGACCGGTCTTGCCGACGAGCTGCGGAGAACCGGGTGCATCGTCGCCGCTCTCGAATCCGGTGCGCAGACCATCGTCTTGGACAAACACCTCATGGCCTCCGCGCTCACACAACGGGGACTTCCCTCCCCTGCCACGTGGCTCGGCAGTGAAGTCGACAGCGTTCGAGCAGCGAACCCGAACGGACGGTTCATCGTCAAACACCGTTTCGGCAGCGGTTCGACAGGTCTCTGCTTCGCCTCCGCAGCGGATCTCGGCGACGCCGTATCCGAATCCGCGAAATCCGCGAAGGGCGGCGACGGAAGAGCGAGCTCGAACGGCCTCGACGCCGTGGTCCTGCAGGAACTCCTGCCGGGGGCCGAATACGGTGTCGATGGAGTGTACCCACTCGATGGGGAGGGGAGTCTGCTCGGTGTTCTGGCTCGGCGCAAGGACCGCATGAGGGGTGGGGACACCGATGTCGCAACCACTGTCGCCCCCGGGGTCTTCACCGCCTCCATGGCAGCACTCGGCGATCTCCTCAAGCCGGTGGGCCCGATCGACGTCGACTTCCGAGAGAGTGCCGACGGCACACCGCTGATCATCGATGTCAACCCACGGTTCGGTGGGGGATACCCGTTCTGCCATCTCGCCGGGGCGGATCTGCCGGCGCACATGGTTCGATCATTGGCCGGGCTGGACCACGACCCAAGCTTGCTGAGCTGCCGGATCGGCATCATGTCCGCCCGGCGCGAGGAATTCTCGATCCTCGACAGCGCCCCGACGCTGTGCCCGACGGCGCCCGAACCGCACCCGTTCCGATCGTCTGCGCCCGAACCGCAGGCGTTCTGACCCCGCAGCCGCCTCGGCCGGCAGCGCGGACCTTGAGCGACGCGAGGGGCTTTCACCCCTCAATGTGGGCTGGAACCGGTTCGGGCAGCGCTGCTTCGGTCCAGGTGCTTCCCCGCAGGTAGTCGTCCGTCGTCCCTTTGCGGCGGACGAGATCCACCGAATCCCCGCGTCGCACATAGACGGCCGGCGGGGACTCGATGAAGGGAGACTGATAGGACATGGTGTAGGCGCCCACGCGGTAGAAGACGATGCGGTCGCCTTCCTTCAGTTCTTGAGCGTCTTTCAGCACGGTGAGTCTGTCGTCCTCCATGCAGGTGAATCCGCAGATCACCTGCTCTGGGCACGTCCGAGACGGAGCGGTCGCCTCGCCGGCGGGGTCGACTCGGATCGCGAAGTTCCTCTTCCGACGGAAGAGAGGATCGATATCCGTCCTGCTGGCGTCGGTCACGATGTACCGCTGGTCTCCGATGTCTTTGACGTCGATGACCTGAGCATGGAACTCGATGGGAACGGCGATCAGCGAACCGCCCGGTTCGACGATCAGCTGAGTGCGATCGATGTCGACGGTTCCGGCGAGCTCATCGCGGATGACGGATACGTACTGATCGAAAGTCGGATCGCCGCTGGGACTGCCGAAGAAGCCCCCGCCGATGTCGATCCAGTCGAGGTCGAGGCCCATGGATGAGATGAGCTCGGCCGCCACCGACGCTGAGGCCTTGTAGACCTCCAGGCTCTGGGTCAGGGAATTCCGATGCATGTGGAGCCCGGCGACGCGGACCCCGGCCGCTTCCAGCGCAGAGATCGCATCGCCGAGTTCGCCATTGTCGGGGCTGAACCCGAATCGACTGCTGTCGGTGCGCATGGTGCTTTCGCCCGGAACCCGCGCCTCGAGGTCCCAGTTGACTCTCAGCCCCACAGCCAGGACCGAGTCCGGTCTCTCGGCGGCCAGTTCGGCGGTCCAACGCACTTCTCGTTTGGAGTCCAGATTGATGAGAGACCCTTCGCACAGCGCTTCGCGCAGGCAGTCGCGGCTCTTGACCGGTCCGTTGAACACGATCTGCTCGGGTGCGTAACCCACTGCGAGTGCCAGACGATATTCGAAATCCGAGACGACTTCGGCCCAGACTCCGCGCTTCTCCATGAACGCTAGAAGCCAGGGCAATGAATTGGTCTTGAAAGAATAGGACAGAATCGAATTCGGCCAATGCGTGTCCAGGGCCCGGCGAAAACGCTCGACAAACTCTTCGAGAATCGAATTGTCGATGACGAATGCGGGCGTTGGAGGCCCCTGCTGTTGGATTCCCGACTGCAGCACCACGATCCCTCTCCTAGTGACGATGAGTCCGGAATCGACCGAACGGAACCGCTCCGC
>DWZN01000107.1 GCA_019117545.1 Candidatus Brevibacterium intestinavium | reverse complement strand
ATCGTCCTCGGCTCGGGCACCGAGGGCACCCGGGGACGGATCCGCGTCAGCGCGACCTCCGATCGGCTTCTCCATTCCGCACCCCTTCCCGTGGCACTGGCTCCACGCGGCTTCACCGCCGAGGCGGGGGCCCAGGTCGAGCGAGTGACCTGCTCATTCCGCGGCGACCGGGGATCGGGGGCGGTACTTGCGAAGACCGCGGAGATCTCCCAGTCCGTCGACGCGCGACTCCGGGTGGCGACGTTCGGTGTCGCCGGTCGCACCGTCCAGCCGGCCTCCCTCGAGGCGCAGTCACGCCGTCGGGAGTACGCCGATCACCTCAGCAGGCTGCAGTCCGAGGCCGTCGACGGAGTCGACGAAGAGCGTCGGGTCGAGGAGGCGGTCGGCATCGGCAAGGACTGGAAGGGCGCCCTCGGTGCCGTCGACTGGCATGGCGCGGAGATCCTCGTCATCGGCTCCTCCTCGGAAGGGCGCAGATCCCGGGTGTTCCTCGGCTCGAATGCCGCGCGGATCATCCGTCACTCCCCGGTTCCGGTCCTGGTGGTGCCGTGATCGACGTCATCGAGCGGTCGCCTCGGCGAGGATAGACTGACGCACATGAGCGAGACCCAGTCGGAAATCGGACCGCGCATCGGTGACCAGGTGTTCGAAGCGATGCAGGCGAGCATTCTCAACGGCGATTACCGCAGCGGACAGCGGCTGCGGATCAGGCAGCTGGCCGCCGAGTTGGGCACGAGCGTCATGCCCGTGCGCGAATCGCTCGCCCGCCTCGAGGAGGTCGGGCTCGTCGAGACCAGCCCCCACCGAGGGGCAGTGGTCAAGACGTTCACCGCCGAGGAGCTGCTGCAGGTCTATTCCGTGCGCCGGATCCTCGAGATCGACGCGACCGTCGAAGGCGTGCAGAAGCTCACCGAGGCCGGGCGGGCCCGGCTCGACGAGGAGTTCGCGGCGATGTCCGCGGCGCTCGAGGCAGGCGACGCCACGGCGTATCTCGATCACGACGAGGAGCTGCTGGCCACCGTCTACGCGGCCGCCGGCAATCCGGTGCTCGTCGAGACGATCCGCACGCTGTGGATGCGCTGCCGGGCCTACAAGCTCGTCGGAGCCCGGCGTGAGATCGCCGCCGAGGCGTTCGATCCGCTGCTCAAGCATCAGCGCCGACTCATGGACGCCGTCGACGCCGGTGACCCGAACGCCGCCGTCCGGGTCACCGAGGAGTCCTTCGACGATGCGATCCGCCGGATCCGCGCCGGGCTGGGAGACCAGGCCGCGGACTAGCGGTCGCCTTCGGATACGTTCCGGCCAACACAGTTCACGAACGGATACTTTCCGGCAGGCGAAGGTACGCGAAGACGCCCACTGATTGTCGGACCGGTTGTTTTCCGGGCCGGCGCGGGTAGAGGCGAGCGCCGACCCGTGGGTGTGACGGTGTCGCGTGCGGGTGGAACCCGCCGGGAGAGTGTCTCCTCGCAGGGAACATATGAGGCGATGACCCTCGTCGTCCGGTGTCGCAGGTGGGTGAGTGTCAGCAGCGATCGAGGAGGGCCGCGTGGATCTCGACGGGCAGTTCGATGTCCTCGAGGTGGTGCTTGCGACCGAAGTCGATTCCGAACTGCGTGCGCAGGCGCTCCAAATGAACGGCGATCCGGTCCATGTGCTCGGGGCCGAAGGCGTCCGCGGCGATCGCGATGATGAAGAGGCCGGTGCCCGGATTCTCCTGCCCGGAGTCGAAGGCCGGGGCGTCGAGGGAGAAGCGGGCACCGCCGTGGACGGCGAGGAGTTCGACCATGAGAGCGAGATTGCTGCCTTTGACCCCGCCGAAGGGCAGCAGGGAACCGGCGAGGGCGGCCTCGGCATCGACCGTGGACGCCCCACGCTCGTCCTGCGCCCACCCTTCGGGGATTCGATCCCCGCGGTCGGCGGCATCGCGGATATTCACCCACGCTGTCTCGCTGCTGGCCTGATCGAACATGCGCGGCCCATCGGCGTGCGGGACGGCGAAGGAGAACGGGTTCGTCCCGGTCGCCGGATCTGCCGATCCGAACAGCGACATGAGGGCCGGCGAGTTGGCTCCGGCGAGGCCGATGAGGCCCTGTTCGGCGAGCCGAGTCGTGTAGTAGCCGAGCTCTCCGGCAGTGAAGGCGTTCGTGATGTTGAGGATCGAGATGCCCAGTTCGGTCGCGGCGGCGGTGAAGCCTGCGAACGCTTCGTCGAAGGCGAGCTGGGCGATGCCGCCATCGGCGTCGACATGGTGCGCGGCCGCCAGAGCGTCGGACACCCGCGGCCGGGCTCGTCCGTTGATCCGGCCGGCCTCGAGCCCATCGAGATAGTCGACGAGGTGGGCCGATCCCACATGAGTCTTGCCGCGGCGTTCGGCCGCCACGGTCGCCTCGGCCAGGGACGACGCCAGTGCCGGTGACCCGCCTGCCGAGGTGATCGCGGCGATGCACAGATCTCGCAGCTGCGCGCTGGACAGGGACACGCTCGAGGGGTCGGAAAACGTCGGCATGAGCCTCACGGTACCGGAGTCGGGACTCCCTCGCCGCAGATGGGAACCGTTGGCCGGCTGGCAGGAGGCGGCTCCCCGCCTGCGGGCGGGTGTCTCCTGCGGGTGGATGTCTCCTGCGGGTGGATCCACTCGGATTTCTCATGAGATATCGAAGTGGATCCACCCGCAGGGAACACGCGAGGTGGTGGCCCTCACGTCAGTGATCGTCGCCCACGACCCTGAAGGTATT
>DWZN01000106.1 GCA_019117545.1 Candidatus Brevibacterium intestinavium | reverse complement strand
TCGAAGAGCGCGGCGAGTTCGCCGGTGTAGACATGGGTGGGCACGAGCAGCTCCTCACCGAGGGTGCGACCGAACTCGGCGACCTGCCGGTCCAGGTCCCACCCCGCCTCGGCGATGATGTGCCGGACCAGAGAGTAGCCGTTGGAGTGGATGCCCGAGGACGGCAGGCCGATGAGGATGTCGCCGGCGCGCACCTTCTCGGGTCCGAGCAGGTCGGCGGCGTCGACGACACCGGTGGCGGCACCGGCGACATCGTATTCGTCGACGCCGAGCAGTCCCGGGTGCTCGGCGGTCTCCCCGCCGACCAGGGCGACACCGGCGCTGGCGCAGGCATCGGCGATGCCGCGGACGATATCGGAGATGCGTTCGGCCACGACCTTGCCGCAGGCGATGTAGTCGGTCATGAACAGCGGCCTGGCTCCGCACACGATGATGTCGTCGACGACCATCCCGACGAGGTCGAAGCCGATGGTGTCGTGCTTGTCCATCGCCTGGGCGATGGCGACCTTCGTGCCCACCCCGTCGGTGGAGGAGGCCAGCAGCGGACGCTCGCAGTCCTTGAGCATGGAGACGTCGAAGAGTCCGGCGAATCCGCCCATCCCGCCGACCACGCCGGCGGTGTGGGTCGCCGAGACGGCGGCCTTCATCAGTTCGACGGCACGGTCTCCGGCCTCGACATCGACGCCGGCTGCGGCGTAGGTGGAGGACGCGTTCGTCTCTGTCGACGAGGCGGCGGACGACGCAGCGGGGTCAGAACTCAACTCAGCATCCTTTGTCGGCGGGGGTGTTGTTGACGGGGATCGGGTAGTTGCCCGAGAAGCAGGCGGTGCACAGCTGGCTGGGCTCCTGCTCGGTGGCGGCGATCATGCCGTCCAGGGAGATGTAGCCCAGGGAATCCGCGCCGAGGTTGTCGCAGATCTCGTTCGTGGTCAGTCCGTTGGCGATGAGTTCGGCACGAGTGGCGAAGTCGATGCCGTAGAAGCAGGGCCATTTGACCGGCGGAGAGGAGATGCGCACGTGGATCTCCTCCGCCCCGGCCTCCCGCAGCATCCGCACCAGCGCCCGCTGGGTGTTGCCGCGCACGATCGAGTCGTCGACGACGACGAGGCGCTTGCCCTCGATGTTCTCCCGCAGCGGGTTGAGCTTGAGGCGGATGCCCAGCTGGCGCAGGGTCTGTGAGGGCTGGATGAAGGTCCTCCCGACATAGGCGTTCTTCATCAGCCCCTGCCCGAAGGGGATGCCCGAGGCCTCGGCATAGCCGACGGCGGCCGGGGTGCCCGATTCCGGGGTGGCGATGACCAGATCGGCGTCGACCGGGTACTCCTCGGCCAGCTGCCTGCCCATCTGCGTCCGGGCGGCGTGGACGTTCTTGCCGGCGAGCAGGCTGTCGGGTCGGGCGAGGTAGACGTATTCGAACACGCAGCGAGCATGTTCGGGTTCGGCGAAGCGGTGGGAGCGCAGCCCGTCCTCGTCGATGGCGATGAGTTCGCCGGGTTCGACGTCGCGGACGAACTTCGCGCCGACGATGTCGAGTGCGGCGGTCTCCGAGGCGACCACCCAGCCGTTCTCCAGCCGCCCCAGCGACAGGGGCCTGACCCCGTGCCGGTCACGGGCGGCGTAGAGGGTGTGCTCGTCCATGTACACGAACGAGAACGCCCCCTCGACATGCGGCAGCAGGTTCAGCGCCGCCTCGGTGAGGTCTTCGCCCTGTTCGGTCGCGAAGAGCTCGGTGACCAGGGAGGTGTCGTTCGAGGAGTCCCGGAAGGGGCGGGTGCGCGCGGTCTTCTTCGTGGCCTGCTCGACCACCTTCGTCGCATGGTCGCGCCTGCCATCGGCCATGGCCTCGAGGGCGTCGAAGTTCGTGAGATTGCCGTTGTGGGCCAGCGCCACGGTGCCGAACGGAGTCGGCCCCAGTGTGGGCTGAGCGTTCTCGAAGGACGGCGAGCCCGTCGTCGAATAGCGGGTGTGCCCGACGGCGATGTGCCCTTGCAGGAGCTCGAGATCGCGTTCGTGGAACACTTGGGAGACCAGGCCCATGTCTCGGTAGATGAGGATCTGCTTGCCGTTGCTGGCGGCGATGCCGGCGGACTCCTGTCCCCGGTGCTGCAGGGCGTAGAGCCCGAAGTAGGTGAGTTTGGCGGTTTCCTCGCCGGGGGCCCAGACTCCGAACACACCGCATTCGTCCTGCGGTCCGCGGTCCTGGGGGTCGATTTCGTGCGTCAGCTGCCCATCTCCTCTTGCCACGAGTGAAATTGTCTCATACCCGCACGGCCGCGCAGGCCCCGTGGTCAGACTGTGGAACGAGGCTCACAGACGCCGGTGAGATCAGACCGTGGAGTCCGGGGCCGGACCGCGCTCGGCTCCCCCGTCCTCGGCGGCGTCATCGATGTTCTCACCGGCGGTCTCGGCACCTCCTGCGGGGCCGGAGTCTGCGCCGGCGGCCGCCGCGGACTCATCGCCGGCTGCGGTCTCGCCGGCGTCCGGGTCCTCGCCGCGGGCCTCGGCCAAGCGGCGTCGAGCGACCTCCTTGGGATCATCGACCATGTCGATCTGCGCGTCGACACGGAACTCCTTGGCCCGCTTCCGTCCCGTCCAGTCGAGGATGAGCGCGAGCAGCCCGCCGAGGAACAGCCCGCCGGCGCCGAGGACGAGCAGCATCAGCCCGACCCCCTTCGCCACCGTGTACCCCATCGGCATGTCCGCAGGGTCGACGAACATCGCGAGGATGCCCGCGACGAAGACGCCGAGCACCGCGCCGATGCCCATGAACACCGAATACTTGGGGCTGCGACGGACGGCGACGTCGATCTGGTCCTTCATGATCTCCTTGGACACGGGGCCGCTCACGGCCGGGGGACACCGGGGAGGCCCCCGGCAGAACAGGTCGCGAACATTCTAGTCGAGTCAGTCTGAGCCGCCTCCCAGGCAGTCTCACACCGGCTCCCATAAACTGGACACATCCAGCTGACCGGTTCACCAGACAGAGGTTCTGACATGTCCCATACGATCATCGTCGGCATCGACGGCTCCGACAACGCCCACTGCGCCCTGCAGTGGGCGATCGCGCACGCGAAGAGGACCGACTCCCAGATCCGCATCGTCGCCGCCTACACCGTCCCCGGAGTCAACATGGGCCCGGCCGACATCGTCTATCCCGCGGACTTCGACGTCGCCGTGAAGAAGACCGTCGAAGGCATCGCCGAGGCGGCCGCCGCCACGGTCACCGAGGCCGGCGTCCCCGTGTCGACGACGATCACCCCGGGAGACGCCTCGGGGGTGATGGTCGAGCATTCGAAGAATGCCGATCTCGCCGTCGTCGGCGCCCGCGGTCGCGGTGGTTTCGCCGGCCGGCTGCTCGGCTCCGTGGCCCTGGCCATGCCCGCGCATTCGCACTGTCCCACCGTCGTCATCCCGAGCACGTGGCCGAGCCGGGAGATGCCGCAGACCCCGCTGCCGATCGAACTGCCCGTGCGCTCGAACTCTCCGCGCACCCCCGAGGCGTCCGGACAGCGGCGGCTCGACTTCTCCGGTGAGGTCGTCGCCGCCGTCTCCCCCTTCGAAACGGACACCCCGGTCCTGCGGGCGGCGGCCGCTCAGGCCGCGATCTACGGCGCCCCGCTGCATCTGGTCGGTGTCACCGCCACACATGTCCTCTCGCCCGAGTGGATGCCCACCCAAGAGCACCTGGTGCGGATGTACGACGAGGCGGAGAAGTCCGTCGAAGCCGCCATCGAGGCTCTGCGCGGCGACTTCCCCGTCCTCGATGTGCGCTTCTCGCTCTTCGACGCCCCCGCCACCGAGGTGCTCGTGTCCGCCACCTACACCGCCGATCTCATGGTCATCGGCTCTCGCGGTCGCGGCGGCTTCGCCTCCACCATCCTCGGCTCGACCTCGCAGGGCGTGCTCTCCCACGCCGTGTGCCCGGTCCGGGTGGTGCGCGTGACCAGACGGCAGCCCGGCCGGCGCCGCTGAGGAATCGCCGTCACCCCAGGGCGATGAACCCGATTCCGGTGACGACGACGAGGGCACCGGCGAGTTTGATCCCGATGTTCTTCTCCCCGAAGAACCACCAGGCCAGAAGGGTGCCGATGATGATCGAGGTCTCGCGCAGGGGAGCTACGAGCGCCACCGGGGCCTGCTGCATCGCGAACAGGACGAGCACATAGGCCAGCGGGGACAGGATCGCCACGGTCACCAGCGCCCTCTTGTGCCCGCGGAGGATCTCGCGGAAGTCCGCCCTCCGTGCGGCACCGCCGGGCAGTCCGATGATGCCGGCGGCCATGAGCAGGCCCACGCAGGCCTCGGAGACGGCGAAGTAGAGCAGCGGCGACTCGCTGATGCGGTTGACCGCGAAGTCGTCCCACAGCGTGTAGCCGGCGATGAATGCCCCGATCAGCCCGCCCCAGGCGAGCCCGCGGCGCAGCCGGGCACCGCTGGCGGGCACATCCCCGCCGGGCCTCGGACGGATCGTGACGACAGCGATTCCGGCGATGACGATGAAGGCGCCGGTCACCTCGGCGAGGGTGGGACGTTCGCCGAGGAAGGCCACGGCGATGATGATCGTGATGACCGGACCGGTCCCCCGCGCGGTCGGGTAGACCACTCCCAAGGGCGCGTGGTCGTAGCCGGACTGCAGGGACACCGAATAGGCGATGTGGAAGACGGCGCTGAGCGCGGCCGCGGCGACCAGCGCCCAGTTCAGCGGCTGCGCACCGGAGGCGATGATGACGATCGCGACCGGGATCAGGAGGATGGCCGAGAGCCCGTGGTAGGCCAGCACGAAGGCGTAGCCCTTGCCGGTCACCGACTTCGCGGCCAGGTTCCACAGCGCATGAGCCACCGAGGCGATGAGGACGAGGCCGAGCACCGAGAACGTCATCGCGGCCCCCGCTGTCTGCTCACAGCTTGATGGCGACGGTCTTCGTCTGCGTGTACTCGTCGAGGGCTTCGATGGACTTCTCCCGCCCGTAGCCGGACTTCTTGAACCCGCCGAAGGGAAGCTCCACTCCCCCGCCGGCCCCATAGGTGTTGACGAAGATCTGCCCGGCCTCGACCTCGGCGGCCAGCCGGTGGGCGCGGGAGAGGCTCTGCGTCCACAGCGCGGTGACGAGCCCGTAGTCGGTGCCGTTGGCCAGGGCCACGGCCTCGGCCTCATCGGCGAAGGGCATGGTCACGACGACGGGGCCGAAGACCTCCTCCTGGGCGATCCGCGACTGCGGGTCCACACTGTCGACGAGGGTGGGCGTGATGAACGCCCCGGCGGCGAGGTCGTCGGCCAACCCAACGGGTCGCCGGTCGCCGGTGACGATCTGCCCGGTCTCGACCTCGGACAGGAAGCCGGAGACCCTCTCGTGCTGTTCGGCCGAGATCAGAGGCCCGAGCATCGGGTCGTCGAGGCCGTAGCCGATGGTCACCTCGGACATGGCCGCGGCCAGCTTGTCGACGACCTCGGCGTGGACGTCGCGGTGGACGAGCAGTCGGGACCCGGCCGAGCACGTCTGTCCGGCGTTCTGGATGACCGATCGCAGGAGGGAGGGGATGGCCGCGTCGACGTCGGCATCGGCGAAGACGATGTTCGCTGACTTCCCGCCGAGTTCGAGCACCGTGGGCACGACCCTCTCGGCCGCGGCGTGGGCGATGGCCGAACCGGTCCGGGTCGAGCCGACGAAGCCGAGGTGGGCCACGCCCGGATGTGCGCTCAGGGCCGCACCCGCCTCGGCGCCGAGCCCGGTGACGACGTTGAACGCTCCCGCCGGGAACCCGACGGAGTGGATGAGTTCGGCCAATCGCACGGTCGATCGCGGGGTCTCATCGGCGGGTTTGGCCACGGCGCAGTTGCCCGTGGCCAGGGACGTGGCGGCGGCACGGCCGATGAGTTGGAGCGGATAGTTCCAGGCCACGATGTGCCCGGTCACCCCATAGGGTTCGCGCCGGGTGTAGACGTGCATGTCCTCGGCCATCGGGATCGTCTGCCCGTAGTAGGACTCGATCGTGTGGCCGTAGAACTCGAAGTAGCGGGCGCAGACATCGACATCGGCGTAGGCCTGGGTCAGCGGTTTGCCGGTGTCCTCGGATTCGAGGCGGGCGAGTTCGTCGCGGTTGGCCGCGATCACGGCCGCGGCGGCCACGAGCAGGGTCGAACGCTGCTGCGGGCTCGACCGCCTCCATTCCCGCTGCGCCTTCGTCGCCGCCCGCACGGCGCGGTCGACCTCGTCGGCTCCTCCCCGGGAGACGTCGCCGAGGTGGCCGCCGGTGGCCGGGTCGACGTTCGGATAGGTGATGAGGGAGGGCACATGCCGCCCGCCGATGAAGGACGTCGTCTGGGTGATCTGCGCGCTCATCGCCGTTCCTCTGATTCCGCGGGGCTGAAGAGGGGGAGGTGCTCGCTGAGGTCGGCCCGGGTGCCCGAGGCCTCGATGCTGCCCGCCTCGAGCGCGGTGGCGAAGTCCGTGCTCCCGGTGACCAGGCCCAACCACACCTCGGCGGAGGTCTCGACGACGTTCGGCGGGGTGCCGCGGGTGTGGCGGGGCCCGGCGATGCACTGCGTGACCCCGAACGGGGGAACACGGACCTCGACGCTGTTGCCTTCGGCGCGAGCCGCGAGCTCCTCGAGCGTGAATCGCACGGCGGTGGCCACAGTCGAACGGTCGGCCGGGCCCGCGTCGAGCTTCGACTGCGCCGCCCACATCTCCAGTGCGCTGCGTCCCTGGTCGGGATCGATCCTTCTGCGAATCGCC
This sequence comes from Candidatus Brevibacterium intestinavium, assembly GCA_019117545.1. Classification (GTDB taxonomy): domain Bacteria; phylum Actinomycetota; class Actinomycetes; order Actinomycetales; family Brevibacteriaceae; genus Brevibacterium; species Brevibacterium intestinavium. The sequence goes on along the minus strand of DWZN01000106.1, from coordinate 17,332 downwards.
ATCAGTGCCTCTCCCTCTTACCGATACTGGCAATATCCTCCCCGAGCGCGAGCCGCCCGACAACGCTCGTCCGTCCTTCGGAATCCGTGCCCCCGGTGACCGGGTCCGTGATCGCGGCGATGACCGCGGCCACGTCGTCATCGGTGACCTCCGGCGCCGAGGCGGGGTTCGCGCCCTCGTCGAAGGCCCCGGCCCGCTGCAGCAGGGTGAGTGCGACGAGTCCGGTGGCCCGCGAGGATCCGTCGAGGCATTTGACCGCCACCGAATAGCCGGACTTCGTCGCCATGACGATGACGCCCTCGGCCCCGCCCTTGGCGAAGACGCCGAGACGCTCGATCACCGTCGTGTTCGGCCGACCATGGCCTTCGATGGCCCACGGGTTGGCGAACACCGCGTCCATGAGGGTCCTGGCCTGCTCCGTGTAGTCGGTCCAGGCGCCGGCGGGTGCGCCGGTCCCGTCTCCGGGCGGACCGACCTCGGCCGAACTGCCCGCGCTGACCACGCGGCCGATGGCTCGGGCCAGACCGTTGAGGCTGAGCGCGAACACCGGGGCTCCGCAGCCGTCGACGCCGACGGCGGCCGGGGTCTCCGAGGCGAAGGCCTCGACCACCTCGGCGACTCTGATCTGCACGGGATGATCGGCGGACAGGTAGGTGGAGGTCTCGGCGCCGATGGCCCGGGCGGCGGTGAGGAAGGCGGTGTGCTTGCCCGAGCAGTTGAAGTGCAGCGCCGACCGCGGATCGGTCTCCGCCTCTCCCGATGCCCGAGCCTCCTCCTGCAGTCGGCGGCGGAAGGCGCCGTCGGCGGGGTGGACGGACGGACACTGCAGGTCGGCGACGCTGAGGCCGGCGGCGTCGAGCATGGCCGCAACGACCTCGACGTGCCCGGCCTCGGACTTGTGTGAGGCCGTGGCCAGGGCCGCCGCCGGTCCGGACAGCTTCGCGCCGAGGCTCATCGCCGCGATCGCCTGCAGCGGTTTGAGACTCGATCGGGTGAACACGGGCACCTCGGGGGCGCCGAGGCGAATCAGCGGCGTCCCCTGTGGGTCGAGGACCACGGCGGATCCGATATGGCGGGATTCGGTGAATCCGCTGCGGATGACGACGGCGAGCTCGGCGGCTTGTGCGGGGGTGAAAGTCGAACTGGTCACGCACTCAAGCCTACGACCCTTTAGGCTGGTGCCGTGAAGGTTCTTGTCATCGGTTCGGGCTCCCGTGAACACGCCCTCGTCCTCGCTCTTTCGCGCGACCCGCAGGTCGACGCCGTCATCGCCGCGCCCGGCAACCCCGGGATCGCTCAGGTCGCCCACACCGAGGCCGTCGATGCCTCGGACGCGGCGGCCGTGACCGCGCTGGCCGAATCGCTCGACGTCGACCTCGTCGTCATCGGCCCCGAGGCGCCCCTGGTCGCCGGGGTCGCCGATGCTCTGCGCGAGGCCTCGTTCCCCGTCTTCGGACCCAGTTCGGAAGCGGCCGTGCTCGAAGGCTCGAAGGCCTTCGCCAAGGAGGTCATGGAGACGGCGAACGTACCCACCGCACGGGCTCAGGTCTCCTACTCCCCCGACGAGGCCGCCGCCGCACTGCGCGAATTCGGCGCTCCGCACGTCGTCAAGGCCGATGGCCTGGCCGCCGGCAAGGGCGTGGTCGTGACCGACGACTTCGATGCGGCGTACGAGCATGCGAGCTCCTGTCTCGACGTCTCCGATCGGGTCGTCATCGAGGACTACCTCGATGGGCCAGAGGTCTCCCTCTTCGTCCTCTGCGACGGCGAGCACACTCTGCCCCTGGCCCCGGCCCAGGACTTCAAGCGCATCGGCGAAGGCGACACCGGTCCGAACACCGGCGGCATGGGCGCCTATTCTCCGCTGCCGTGGCTGCCGGCGGGCACGGTCAAGACAATCGTCGACACCGTCGCCCAGCCCGTCGTCGACGAGATGGCCCGCCGCGGCACCCCGTTCACCGGGCTCCTCTACTGCGGTCTGGCACTGACGTCGAAGGGGCCGCGCGTCGTCGAGTTCAACGTCCGCTTCGGCGACCCCGAGACGCAGTCCGTGCTCGCCCGGCTGAAGAGCCCCCTGGGCCAGACGCTGCTGGCCGCCGCCGAGGGCCGCCTGAACGAGGTCGGCGACCTCGACTGGGATCCGCGCGCCTCGGTCACCGTGGTCATGGCCGCCGAGAACTATCCCGGCACTCCGACCACCGGTGACATCATCCGCGGCCTCGACACCGCCGAGGGCCTGACCGATATCAGCGTGCTGCACGCGGGCACGAAGCTGGCCACCGGCTCCAGCGGCGGGTTCGCTCCCGAGGACGCCGTGATCACGAAGGACATCGCCGAGACCGGCGACATCGTCACCTCCGGCGGCAGAGTGCTCTCCGTCGTCTCGCTCGGCGCCGACCTCGACGAGGCCCGGCAGAGGGCCTATGCGGCCGTCGACGAGATCAAGTGGGACGGCGAGCACCACCGCACCGATATCGCCGAGGCGGCCGCGGCCGGACGCATCGAGCTCGCCGAGATCTACGGCGCCCCCGAGACGCCGGCTGCCGGCGCAGCGGGCGGGGCCCCCGGCGCGACGGCGGGTCTGGCCGCCGAGACGGTGGGTCTGGCCGCCGCTGCTCCCGAACTTCCGGGCTGGAGACATGTGTACTCGGGCAAGGTCCGCGATCTCTACATTCCCGAGAGCGCGGCGGATGTCGCGAGCGCCGAGTCCCTGCTCATGGTCGCCAGCGACCGGATCTCGGCCTATGACTGGGTGCTCGATTCCGAGATCCCGGACAAGGGCAAGGTGCTCACGGGACTGAGTCTGTGGTGGTTCGACCAGCTCTCAGAGGTCATCGGCAACCATGTCATCAGCTCCGCTGTCCCCGAGGCCGTGCGCGGTCGCGGCCTGATCGTTGAGAACCTGGCCATGCTGCCCGTCGAATGCGTCGCTCGCGGTTACCTCACCGGCTCCGGTATGGCCGATTACAAAGCCACCGGCTCCGTGTGCGGCATCCGACTGCCCGCCGGACTCGATGAGGCCGATCGCCTCGAACCGCCGATCTTCACGCCTGCGACGAAGGCCGAGCTCGGCGATCACGACGAGAACGTCAGCCTCGCTCAGATCGCCGAGACCGTCGGCACCGAAACCGCGGAGAAGCTGCGCGAACTGACCATCGACATCTACCAGCGGGCCGAGGCCATCGCCCGCGAACGCGGCATCATCCTCGCCGACACGAAGTTCGAGTTCGGCACGCTGACCGATGGCACGATCGTCCTCGGCGACGAGGTGCTCACCCCGGATTCCTCCCGCTTCTGGGACGCTGAGGACTATGCGCCCGGACGGACTCAGGCGAGCTTCGACAAGCAGTTCGTCCGCGACTGGCTGACCACCGAATCGGGCTGGGACAAGTCCTCTGACACCCCGCCGCCGGCCCTGCCGGCCGAAGTCGTCGACAAGACCCGTGCCCGCTACATCGAGGCCTTCGAACGACTCACCGGGCAGACCTTCCCCGGCTGAGCCCTTCGCCGGCAGCGCGTTCCGGCGAAGTGGCCCACGTCGTTGCCGACGTCCGGCGCGACACCGCCCCCTTCCACACCGCTCCGCGATCCCTCGCGCGCCCCACCACTCCCTGCGAATACCGCAGTGTGAGACACCGATCCAGCGGTGACAACAACTGCTATTGCCCTTTTCAGCCACACCTATCGAAAAATGCAACGGAATCGGTGGATTCACCTTCGATCTTCCGCTAAGGTGCTAAACAGTGATTCAGGACACACCTTCGGGTCGTCCTCTCTCACCGGTCCCTGAGACCGGGAAGCACCCCCGCCAGACGCGGCGGAAGACCCCAGGCGGAACGCGGCTACCGCGCCCCGCCCGAGCTTCGACAGAGCAGTCGGGAGGCAGCAGTGGATCTCGATATCCTCGATGTCACCATCTTCGACGGGCACGCGCTCCGGCCCGAGAATCGAGTGAGCATCCGGGACGGACTCATCAGCGAGATCGGCACGGGCGCTGCCGAGACGCCGGCGGCCCGCACCATCACCGCCACCGGCCGCCTGCTCACCCCCGGCTTCGTCGACGCCCACGTGCACACGACTTTCGGCGGGCAGGAGTCCCTGGCCTGCGACCTCAGCCGGGCCGACGGGCTCGACGAGGCACTCGACACCCTGCGCCTGTATCTGGGAAGCACCGAGGGCTGGGTCACCGGCGGCGGCTGGTCGATGGCCGACTTCCCCGGCGGTGCTCCGACCGCGAGCATCCTCGACGAAGTCACCGCGAACCGTCCGATCATCCTGCTCAGCGCCGACCACCACTCGGCGTGGGTCAACCGGGCGGCCATGTCCCTCGCCGGCATCGACGCCACCACCCCGGATCCGCAGGGCGGAGTCATCGTCCGCGATGAGTCCGGCGAGCCGACCGGCTGCCTGCACGAGGCGGCCATCGACCTCGTCGGAGCCCACGTCCCGCCAGCCGACGAAGCGGCGATCCGCGCCGGACTGCGCGCGGGCCAGTCCTACCTCCACCGCCTCGGCGTCACGGCGTGGATGGACGCCATCATCGGCGACTACTCCGGCCACCGGTCCCCCTGCGACGCCTACGTCGCGACCGAGATCAGCACCGTGACCAACGAACTGACCGTCTGCGACGGCCGCATCGTCTTCGACATCGCCGAGGGCGCCCGTCGACCACTGCCACCCCGAACACCGCTGAAAGGCCATCATGACATCAGATCCCTCACCGATGGAGCACCTGAGCATCCAGAGCGTGAAGAAGAGCTTCGGCGAGAACACCGCCATCGAGAAGATCGATCTGTCGGTGCGAGAGGGCGAATTCCTCTCACTGCTCGGACCCTCGGGATGCGGGAAGACGACCCTGCTGCGGATGATCGCCGGTTTCGAGCATCCCACGGTCGGCCACATCTATCTGGACGGCAAGGACCTCGTGGGTCTGCCGCCCCACAAACGGCCGGTGAACACGGTGTTCCAGTCCTATCTGCTCTTCCCGCACATGAATATCGCCGACAACATCGCCTATGGCCTCAAACAGGCGAAGGTGCCCAAGCCCGAGATCGCGAAACGGGTGCGTGAAGTCCTCGAACTCGTGCAGATGGAGGACTTCGCCGGCCGCAAGCCCGAACAGCTCTCCGGCGGTCAGCAGCAGCGCATCGCCCTGGCCCGCGCCCTGGTCAACCGTCCCCAGGTCCTCCTCCTCGACGAACCGATGTCCGCGCTCGACCGGAAGCTGCGCGAGGAGATGCAGCTCGAACTCAAACGTCTGCATGCGAGCCTCGGCACCACCTTCATCTTCGTCACCCACGACCAGGAGGAAGCGCTGGCGATGAGCGACCGCATCGTCGTCATGTACGACGGAGTCGTCCAGCAGATCGGCTCCGGCGAAGCGATCTACGAGCAGCCGGCCAACCGCTTCGTAGCCGGCTTCATCGGCAAGCAGAACTTCATCCCCGTCACGGTCTCCGAAGTCGGCCCCGCCGGAGCCACCCTGCAGTCGAAGAACTCGGTGATGCGCACCGACGCCGTCGAATCCATGCCTGCGACCGCGAACACGGGCAGGGGCGCCGAGGCGCTCGTCGCAGGCGGACAGGTGCGGGCGGCCATCCGACCCGAGCGGATGCGGGTCTCGGAAGCCGATTCCGCCGCGGGCCAGACGCCGAACACAGCCCCGGGCACCGTCATCTCCTCCTCCTTCCTCGGCGATGTCGTCCAGTACATGGTCCGTTCCGGCACGAACAACGAGATCCTCGCCCGCGTCCCGGCCGCGGGGGCACGCCTGTTCGGCCACGGTGAGGTCGTCTCGCTGTCGTGGGACGAAGACGCAGTGGCGGTGTTCGCCGATGAGTGAGCGCTTCCCGATCAGCGTGCTCGCGCCGAAGTCGCAGGCCCCGACCATCTCCCGCCGAGCGGCTCTGGCCGGTTTCGGGGTGCTCGGCCTCGGAGCGCTCAGCGCCTGCGGCGCGACGACGAAGATGGCCGAGTCCCCGGCCCCGGACGGTGAGATCGAGTCCAAGCTCAACCTCTACAGCTGGGGCGACTACGATTCCCCGGACCTGTTGGGGACGTTCAACGATGACTTCGACGTGCTGCTGCAGGTCGACTCCTACGGGTCGAACGAGGAGCTCATCGCGAAGCTCTCCTCGTCTCGGGGAACATCCGGCTACGACGTCGTCGTGCCCACCGGTTCGGACCTTGTGCGCTTCACCAGCCATGACCTGCTCCAGCCCCTGGACATGTCTCTGATCCCGAACTTCGAGCACATGGATCCGAATTTCATCGCCCAGGACTTCGACCCGAAGAACGAGTACACGATCTGCAAGGCCTGGGGCACCACCGGATACGCCTATCGCACGGATGTCATCACACGACCGATGGAGTCCTGGCAGGACTTCATCGATGCGGCCCAGGACGAGGCCGCAGGACGGACGTCTCTGCTCTCCGACGCGTGGGAGGTCGCGGCGATCGGCTTGGCCGCTCGCGGCTACGGCCTCAATTCGACCGATGAGAAGGAGCTCGAGGAAGCGCGGAAGATCATCGTCGACGAGGTGGCCCCCAATGTCCGGGCCTACTTCGGCAGTGCGTCGACCGGGATGATCCAGGGAAGCTTCGATCTCATGCAGTCCTACAACGGCGATGCCCGTCAGGGCTTCGGCGAGGTCGACAACCCCGAGGACTGGAAGTTCGTCTTCCCCACCCCTTCGGCGAACCTCTGGATGGACTGCTGGGCCATCGCGACCGGGGCCCCGCACCCGGACGCCGCCCACGCGTTCATCAACTTCATGATCGCCGAGGAGAACGCGATGACGCAGATCGAATACATCGGCTACCCGATCGGGGTCCGCGGTTCGGAGGAGAAGGCCAGGAACGAGGGCTTCGAGGGACTCGACCTCATCTTCCCCGACCAGAAGATCCTCGACCGGCTCGTGGCCAGCGAGTTCAATGAGGGCACCCAGGCACGCGTCGATATCCTCACAGCGGCGCAGAGGAGGTCGGGAGCAGCATGACCCCGCTACGGAACAGAATCTTCGGCCCGGCGGCACTGTCGTTCCCGACCTGGGCCTATGTCGTCTTCTTCTTCGTCATCCCGGTGGCGATGGTGATCTTCTTCAGCTTCGGCTACAAACCGGACATCTACACCCCGGTGGCCACCGATCGCCTCAGCTTCGACCGGTTCCCCGAGGCGATGAACCCCGCGTTCGTGTCCACGTTCTTCGCGACGCTGCGCATCTCGATCCTCGGCACGATCCTCTGCCTGCTCATCGCGCTTCCCTTCGCCTATTGGATCGCGGTGAAGATCGCGCCGGCCAGACGCGGACTGGCTCTGGCCCTGGTCATGGTGCCGTTCTGGACGAACTTCCTCGTGCGCACCCTCGGCTGGCAGATCATGCTCTCGCCCAACGGCTTCGTCTCCGAATGGCTCATGGCCCTGGGGATCACGCATGAGCGCCTCGACATCCTCTACACTCACGCCGCAGTCCAGATCGGCGTCGTCTACAACTACCTGCCGCTGATGATCCTGCCGCTCTTCGTCGCCATCGACCGGTCGGGCACGAAGCTGCGGGAGGCCAGCTACGATCTCGGCGCGAACAAGGTCAAGACCTTCCTCAAGGTGACCCTGCCGATGGCGATGCCCGGCGTGATCTCCGGCTGTCTGCTCGTGTTCATTCCGCTCAACGGCGATTACGTGACCGCCACGGTTCTCGGCGGAGCCAGCGGATCGATGGTCGGCCAGCTCATCGCCGAACAATTCAACGCCGCCCAGAACTGGGCGGTCGGTTCGGCCATGGCGGTCGTGCTCATCGCCTCGACGGTCGTGGTCGTCGGCATCGGCTTCGCACTGCTGAAGATCGGGCAGCTCATCGCTGCGCAGGCCAACAGCATTCCGATCTCGAAGGGGAGGGCATGACATGGCCTATACGATCCGCAAACCGCTGACGGACAGGCTGCTGAGCGCCTGGGGAATCCTCGTCTTCATCTATCTCTTCCTGCCGATCGCCGTCATCGTCGTCTACTCGTTCAACAACGGCACGGTGCTGGCGAACTTCTCCGAGTTCGGCTTCAAGGCCTATATCAACGGTCTGAAGAACGATGTCATCGTCGCCACGGTCTTCACCAGCCTCCAGGCCGCGGTCGGCTCAGCGCTCGTCGCCACGTTCTTCGGCACCCTCGGCGGTGTCGCCCTGGCCCGGGCCAGAACCGGTCTCTGGTGGGCCGTGGGACTGACCGTCGTCCTCGGCGCCACTCTCTTCACCCCGGAGATCGTCGACGGCATCGCCTTCCTGCCGTGGTTCGTCACCCTCGGCGTGGACTGGGGACTGACACCGTTCAACGACGGCCTGTTCCGGCTCATCATCTCCCACGCGATGTTCTCCATGGCCGTGGTGACCTTCATCGTCCGCGCCCGACTGGCCGGGATGAACCGACAGCTCGAGGAGGCCTCAGCAGACCTCGGTGCCAACTCATGGCGCACGTTCCGGGACGTGACTCTGCCCATCGCAGCACCGGGCATCTTCGCCGGGGCTCTGATGTCGTTCACCCTCAGCCTCGACAACACGATCCTCTCGAGCTTCGTGCAGCTGCCGGGCTCGACCCCCTGGCCGGTCTACATCTTCGCCGCCGTCAAGGTGGCGCTGCGCCCGGAGATCGCCGCGGTCTCGACGCTGATGTTCCTGCTCACCCTCGTCGCGCTCGGAGTCTGCGCGCTGGCTCTGCGCAGAACCGGGGGAAGTTCGACTGAGATCATCAAGACGATGGCCGGGTGAGGCTCCCGACGAAAACGGCACGTCCCGTCCTGGGCCGTGCCGAGCAATGACCGCTGTGCGGACCGACCGCGCGGCAGAAAGAGATACGACATGGACGTGCAGACCGCACTGGCCGAGGCTTCAACCGTTCCCTTCTGGCTCGACACCGATGAGCGCCCCTCACCGCTGCCGCCGCTGACCGAGGACCTGGACGCCGAACTCCTCATCGTCGGCGGCGGGTTCACGGGACTGTGGACGGCGCTGCAGGCCAAGGAACGCACCCCCGACAGGCACGTCGTGCTCGTCGAAGCGAACTCCATCGGCTGGGCCGCCTCGGGGCGCAACGGCGGATTCTGCGCCGCCAGCCTCACCCACGGCTACGACAACGGCCAGACGCACCTGCCGGAGGAGAACGAGCGCCTGGCGGCCCTGGGCCGGGAGAACCTCGACGCCATCGAGACCGCTGTGACCCGGTACGGAATGGACTGTGAGTTCGAACGCACCGGTGAGCTCGATGTGGCCACCGAGGACTACCAGGTGGCGGACCTGAGAGCCGGCCACGACCCCGAGGCGGGATTCATCTTCTACAGCCGACAGGAACTGGCCCAGCTGGTGAAGTCACCGACCTACAAGGCGGCCCTCTGGGACTCGCGCGAGGTCGCGATGGTCAACCCCGCGAAACTGTGCTGGGAGCTGCTGCGCGTCATCCGCGAACTCGGCGTCGAGGTCTTCGAAGGGACCAAGGTCACGAATGTCAGCGACCGGAAGACCACGGTCGCGGTCACAACCGAGACGAACGGAGCTGAGACCGAGGCGAACGATGCGGCCGCCTCGGCGACGATCACGGCCGACCGGGTGGCCCTGGCCACGAACGTCTTCCCCTCCCTGCTCAAACGCGTCAGCCTGCACACGGTTCCCGTCTACGACTACGCGCTGATGACCGAACCTCTGACGGCCGAGCAGATGGAATCGATCGGCTGGGAGGGCCGGCAGGGCATCGGCGACTGCGCGAACCGGTTCCACTACTACCGGCTGACCGCCGACAACCGGATCCTCTTCGGCGGCTGGGACGCCGTCTACCACTACGGGCGGCAGGTGTCGTGGAAGTACGACCAGCGGCCGGAGACCTTCACCACCTTGGCCGAGCACTTCTTCGACACCTTCCCACAGCTGTCCGGACTGCGCTTCACCCACAAATGGGGCGGGCCGATCGACACCTGCTCGCGGTTCTTCTCGTTCTTCACCACCGCCTACGGCAAGAAAGTGGCTATGGCGGCCGGTTTCACCGGCCTCGGCGTCGGCGCTTCCAGATTCGCCGGAACCGTCATGCTCGATCTGCTCAGCGGCGAGTCCACCGAACTGACCGAACTCGAGATGGTCCGGAAGCTGCCCTTGCCGTTCCCGCCCGAGCCCGCCGCCTGGCTGGGCATCAGACTCACAACGCAGGCCCTGATCAAGGCCGATGAGAACCAGGGCCGACGTGGGCGGCTGCTCAAGGTCCTCGACGCCGTGGGCATGGGCTTCGACTCCTGAGCTCATGTCGGGGCCCGTCGCGCACTCCGGCCGGCACCGTTCTCCGCACACCCCTGCCGGCCCAGCACCCCTGCCGGCCCGGCTCCCCTGCCAGCGCCGTTTGTGGTCACTGCACCGAGGTGATTTCGCCAGATTCGAGGTTTCGCCTCGGCGCGGTGACCACAAACGGCCTCTCGTTTCGGCGTCCGGACCGTGAGCCGGACAGTCGCCCGCTCTTGATAGACTTCGAACGAGCGCGGGAGGAACTCCCGAACACTTTCACAAAGGAGCGTAAGCACGCATGGCACGTGTCGTCGTTGAGGTGATGCCCAAACCCGAGATCCTCGATCCGCAGGGCAAGGCGATCGTCGGTGGACTGACCCGGCTGGGATTCACCGGGTTCGGTGATGTCCGGCAGGGCAAGAGGTTCGAGCTCGAGGTCGAGGGTGAAGCCACCGATGAAGTGCTCGCCCAGGCGCGCGAAGCCGCGGAGAAGCTCCTGTCGAATCCCGTGATCGAGAACGTCGTCGCCGTGCGCGTGGCCGAGGACGCATCGTGACCGCTGTGGCCGATGATCCCACCCTCGCCGAGGCGGGAGCCGAGTCCGGAGTCGCGATCGGAGTCGTCACCTTCCCCGGATCGCTCGATGACCGGGACGCCGCTCGTGCCGTGCGTCTGGCCGGGGCGAAACCGGTGAACCTGTGGCACGCCGACTCGACCCTGTCCGGCGTCGACGCCGTCATCCTGCCGGGCGGGTTCTCCTACGGTGACTATCTGCGCTGCGGTGCGATCGCCGGCTTCGCCCCGATCATGGAATCCGTCGTGGCCGCGGCCGGGCAGGGCATGCCGGTGCTGGGCATCTGCAACGGGTTCCAGATCCTCTGCGAAGCCCATCTGCTGCCCGGTGCGCTCATCCGCAACGACCACCAGCACTTCATCTGCCGCGACCAAGAGCTCGTCGTCGAGAACACGGCCACCGCGTGGACCGGGGACTATGAGCGGGGTCAGACGATCCGCATCCCGTTGAAGAACGGTGAGGGCGGCTACGTCGCCACCGAAGAGGTGCTCGACGAACTCGAATCGAGCGACCGGGTGGTCTTCCGCTATCAGGGCCTGAACCCGAACGGCTCGCTGCGCAGCATCGCCGGGATCACGAACGAAGCGGGCAACGTCGTGGGACTCATGCCCCACCCCGAGCACGCTGTCGAAGCCGGCTTCGGCCCCGAGGACGGCAGCGGGATCGACGGCCAGGGATTCTTCTCCTCGGCCGTGCGCACCCTCGTCGAGCGCTGAACCGCCCGGTGCTGATCAGCCGGGCTTCGGTCAGTGTCCGCCTCCGAGCAGCAGACGGGCACTGACCAGACGGGCCTGCACGCGGCCGACCGCGTGCAGGCCGCTTCAGTCTTCGGCCCAGTCGAGTCCGACAGCGGTTTCCAGAGTGCTGTTCGCCGCGTGCAGAGGCACCGCCCACGTCTTGTCACCGACGATGCCGTCGACATCGACCTGCCCCCATTCCTGAAAGCCTTCGACCGATGCCTTGGTCTCGGCCCCGAAGTCTCCGTCGGCCTCACCGGGTGAGGGCCAGTCCCCGTCTTCGGACCCGGAGATGAGCACCTCCTGCAGGTCACGGACGACATCGCCCTTCGACCCGGCCTTGAGAAGCGGCATCGGTCCGCCGTTCGGCAGTGCCGCCCAGGTGTCGTCTCCGACGATGCCGTCGACGTCGAGGCCCGCGCCCTCCTGGAACCGTTCGACTGCGGCTTCCGTGTCCGGACCGAAGTCTCCGTCGAGGGCGACGCTGAGATCGGGAGTTCTGCGCAGGGCCCGTTGGGCGCGGAACACGGCCGTTCCCTGATCTCCTCGTCTGATCAGGGGCTGTCCTGGATTCGGCATCTCTTCCTCCTTGTTCGACGATACGATGGAAGCTCCCTTGCCACCATCATCGATCAACCTACAATCGACCGAGACCGCGAACAAGAGTGCGACGAACCTCAGAGCCGGTGCCCGCGAGACCGCCTCCGCAGGCACACATCGGTCGCCCCCCGCAGGCACACATCGGTCGCTTGCGCAGACGCAGAAGGGCCCCGGCGAATCCGTTCCGCCGGGGCCGATCCCCAGTTCGTGGGGCCGGTCTCGCACCGTCGGGCCGGGTATCGTCACCGACCCGACGGGTCACAGGTCACCGTTCGAGCTGGGCGCGACGGCGAGCGAGCAGAATCGCTGCTGCACCGCCGAGAATGAGCAGGCCCCCGGCCGCCAGACCGGTGAGCTCGGCACCGGTGCGCGGCATCGAGTCACCACCGGAGCCCCCGGCCTCGCCCGAGTCCGTGCCGCCTGCGGATTCGTCTCCGGTGACGACGAACTGCCCGTCCATGCCGATGTCCTGGCAGTTCGCCTTGACCTGGTAGGTCCCTATGTAGGCCTGCGGGTCGTCGGCGAGGCCGTAGACCTGCACTCCGGCCGTCCCCTCATCATCGCTGTGGGTCGTCTGCTCGTAGAGCTTCGTGTCGAAGTCCTCGGACCAGACCTCGAACTGCACCTGGGCCTCGGGCTCGCAGGCGGTGACGGTCAGCATCACACCCTTGTCTCGGTTGACGAAGTCGACCCCGGAGATCTCCGAAGGCTCGACTGACAGCTTCGGATCGACGACGCTGCCGTCATCTGCGACGGTGAACGTGGCCTCGTCGCTTCGGTCACCGCAGGTCGCGGTCACCCGATACTCACCGACCCAGGAGGTGCCTCCCTCGCCGTCGGGCGTGAACTGGGCATATCCTGCCGCGTCCTCCCCGGCCTTCTGCGATTCCTCCCAGATGGCGGTGTCGGGATCATCGCTCGTGCTCACGCGGAAGGTCACATCGGAGTCGACGTGGCAGTTGACCATCGTCAGGCTCACTCCCCCGTCGAGGAATTCGCTGAGGCTCTGCGACTTCGGTGAGACCGTCAGCTCGGACTCCGGTGCGTCCCCATCGCCTTCGGTCACGGAGAAACTCGCTTCGACCGACTGGTCACCGCATTCTGCCTGCACGACGAACTCGCCGATCCAGCCGTCACCGCCGGTCCCGGGCAGGAACGTCGCCGAGGCGGCCCCGTCGTCATCGGCTCGCGTGCTGTCCTCCCAGTACTGAGTCTCGGGATCGTCGGCTCCGACGATGCGGAACGTCACGTCCTCACCGGCCGTGCATCCGGTCAGGCTCATCGAGACTCCGTCGACGAGATAGTCATCGATCGACTGCGTCTCCGGAGTCACCGACAGCTCGGCCTCGGCCGCTTCGTCGTCGACGACGGTGACGCTGCCGTTGAAGGTCTTCGTCTGCTGGCCCTCGCGCTGAACGGTGACCGTGACATCGAGGACGTCGCCGTCCTGCAGATCGGTGCTGCCGGTGATCGTCCCGGAGAAGGTCCCGTCCGATTCGACGGTTCTCGCTCCTTCCGACCCGGGCTCGGCGGTCACGACATCGCCGGCTTCGAGCGAGTCGATGGTGTAGCCGATTCCGTCGGTGCTGATCTCCTCGGCGGTCATCTCGGTCTGGTCGAGGGAGAACGATGCATCGATCGGTTCGGACTGGCCGGGTTCCTCCGTCTCATCGGCGCCGTCTCCCTCGCCGGGCGGCGTGGTCTGGCCGTCTCCGTCGTCTTCGCTGCCCGAGTCCGCCGGATCTTCGGGCTCAGTTGAGTCCCCGCCGTCCTCGTCGCCGGGAGTCTGTGTCGGTTCCGCAGCCGAAGCGGCCGAGCCCTCGGCTGCGGTCGCGGCGGCTGCCGGCCCGATTCCGAGCAGTGATGCCGTGAGAGCGACCGCCGCTGCCAGTGCCAGGCGTTTCATGGTGACCCCTCCAAAGGTTCGTCCTCGCCCGTTCGAGGTGATGGCAGGCACACTACGCGGGCAGTGGCGGGTCGGCGACTTTCGGTCATTTAGTACATGACGGAAATGAAACGCTTGTTATCGCCCACCGTCACCTCCGCGCAACACGGCCGCTCCCCCAGGCACAGCCGTCAGGGGTCAGCGGGATTCGAGAAGGCTCGGTTCACCTCGGCAGATGCTGACCGGTGTGAGCACCACGACCGGAATTGCGTGTTCTTGACCAAGATCACGATTCCATACACTTCTGTCGGCAACGGGAGAAAACGTTATCCGCTGCACTTGCCGATCAGGTCCGGTCTGCGCCTGATTCCGCCTCGGCGCCGTTCCTCTCGTTCGGAAGCGGGGTCTCCCCTGCAGGCGTCTCGTCGGGCAGCGTCCCGGCCTCGGCCTCGGTCTCGGCGAGCACCTCGGCGGTGAATCGCTCCTCGGCGTCCTCACCGCGGAACTGCGACATGTAGAGGCGCCGGTAGGCGCCGTCGGCGGCGAGCAGCTGCTCGTGGCTGCCGTGTTCGACGATCGCCCCGTCCTCCATCACCAGGATGGTGTCGGCATCGCGGACCGTCGAGAGCCGATGGGCGATGACGAAGGAGGTCCTCTCGGTCCGCAGCGCCGCCATCGCCTGCTGCACGAGCACCTCGGTGCGGGTGTCGACCGATGAGGTCGCCTCGTCGAGGATGAGCAGGGACGGATCGGCGAGGAAGGCTCGGGCGATGGTGATCAGCTGGCGTTCTCCGGCGGAGACGCTGCCGCCGTCGGAGTCGATGACGGTGTCGTAGCCGTCGGGCAGCTGTCGGACGAACCGGTCGACCATGGTCGCCTTCGCCGCTGCGACGACCTCCTCGTCGGTGGCGTCGAGGCGGCCGTAGCGGATGTTGTCGGCGATCGTGCCTTCGAACAGCCACGCGTCCTGCAGCACCATGCCGACGTGTGAGCGCAGATCGGCGCGACTGAGGTCCCGGGTGTCGATGCCGTCGAGGACGATGGTGCCGCCGGTGACCTCGTAGAAGCGCATCACGAGGTTGACCAGGGTGGTCTTGCCGGCTCCGGTCGGGCCGACGATCGCGACCGTATGACCGGGATCGGCGGTGAAGGACACCTTCTCGATCAGTGGAGTCTCCGGGGTGTAGCGGAAGCTGACCTCGGAGAATTCGACCTTTCCGGGGGTGCGCGGCGGAAGGCTGCGGCTCGCCTCATCGGGGTCTTCCTCCTCCGCATCGAGCAGTTCGAAGGTCCGTTCGGCCGAGGCGACTCCCGACTGCAGCATGTTCGCGACCCCGGCCATCTCGGAGATCGGCTGGGAGAACTCACGCGAGTACTGGATGAACGCGGTCGCATCGCCGAGCGTCATCTGCCCCGTGGCGACCCTGAGGCCACCGGCGACGGCGATGAGCACATAGCTGAGGTAGGACACGAACTGCATCGCGGGCATGATCATGCCCGAGACGAACTGGGCTCCGGCCGAGGCCCGGTACAGCGATTCGTTGCGGCGGTCGAACTCCTCGAGCATCACTTCGTCGCGACCGAAGGCGCGGACGATGTCGAGTCCGGAGAAGGACTCCTCGACATGGCCGTTGACATCGCCGGTGTGCTTCCACTGAGCCTTGAACAGCTTCTGGGATCGGGTGCCGATGACACCGGCGATGAGGCCCGACAGGGGCAGTGCGATCAGGGCCAGCAGGGCGAGCTGCCAGGAGACGATGAACATCATCACGCCGATGCCGATGATCGTCAGCGCCGATTGGATGAGTTGGGAGAACGCCTGCTGCAGGGCCTGCTGGATGTTGTCGACGTCGTTGGTCACCCGCGACATGACGTCACCGCGCTGCCGGGTGTCGAAGTAGCGCAGCGGCAGGCGGTTGATCTTGCGTTCGATGTCCTCACGGAGACGGTAGACCACACGCATGACGAGGGCGTTGAGGATGTAGCCCTGCGCCCACATGAGCATCGAGGCCACGAGGTACATGAGCAGGACTACGATGATGATCTGCCCGAGCAATGTGAAGTCGATGCCTTGCCCGGGCACCACCTCGGCGGTGGCGAGCATATCGGCGAAGTCGTCGCGTCCCTGGGCGCGGGCACCGGCGATGATGTCATCGATATCCGCTCCGGTCGGCAGCTGGGCGCCGATGACTCCGGAGTAGACGACGTCCATGGCCTTGCCGAGGACCTTGGGGGCGATGACGGTGAGGACGACGGAACCGACGACGAGGGCGACGACGTTGATCAGTCCCCGCTTCTCGGTGGTCATGAGTCCGAACAGGCGTCTGACCGACGGCCAGAAGTGCTTGGCCTTCCGCGGCGGTGCGCCTCCGCTCATTTCGAGCTCTTCGCCGCTGGGGATGTAGTCGTCGTCCGTGGACACGACGGTGTCCGCTGAGGTGTCATCGGCCATGTCAGTTCACCTCTTCCGTCGTCAGCTGGGATTCGACGATCTCGCGGTAGGTCGGGTTCGTCTCGGCGAGTTCCTCGTGGGTGCCGCGGCCGACGATCCGTCCCGCGTCGAGGACGATGATCTGGTCGGCCCCGCGGATGGTCGACACGCGTTGGGCGACGACGATGACCGTGGCCTGACCGGTCGATTCGTCGAGGGCGGCCCGCAGCCGCGAGTCGGTGGCGACGTCGAGGGCGGAGAACGAATCGTCGAAGACGTAGATCTGCGGTTTGACGGTCAGCGCTCTGGCGATGCACAGGCGCTGTCGCTGCCCGCCCGAGTAGTTCGTGCCTCCCTGGGCGACGCGTTCCTCGAGCCGGTGCTCCTTCTCCGCGACGAAGTCATCGGCTTGGGCGATGCGCAGGGCCTCCCAGAGCTCGTCGTCGCCGGCGTTGTCATTGCCGAAGCGCAGGTTCGAAGCGATCGTCCCGGAGAACAGGTAGGGCTTCTGCGGGACGAGACCGATCAGCTGGGCCAACTGGTGGCGGCTGAAGTCGGTGACGGGCACGCCGTCGATGAGGACCTGTCCCTGCTGTGGGTCGATGAGCCTGGGGATGAGGTTGACGATCGTCGACTTGCCGGAACCGGTGGAACCGATGATCGCGGTCGTCGTGCCCGGTCGGGCGGTGAAGTTCAGATCTTCGAGGACGGGGACCTCGGCGCCGGGGTATCCGAAGGTGACGTTGCGGAACTCGAGTTCGCCTCGGCGGGGGATCTCGTCGACGCCTGCTGGGATTCTCATACTGGTGCGGGAGTCGAGCACCTCTGCGATGCGTTCGGCGCAGACGACGGCAC
>DWZN01000013.1 GCA_019117545.1 Candidatus Brevibacterium intestinavium | reverse complement strand
ACCGGCGGTTTCACGACGGCCGATTCGGGCCCCTCCGAGTCCCCGGACTCATCCGAGGCGGCCCTGCAGAACCACGTGGCTGCAGGGCCACTTCACCGACCATATTCAGCACCTCCCCTCGCCTGTGTTTCGACGAGCGAACATGCAGGCAGGGGCCCTTTCCGAAGGAGTTCCCTTGTCCCTACGGCGACATCCCCTGGCGAAGCACGGAGCGGCGGTCCTCGCCTCGTCCGTCCTTGCCACGTTCGCGTTCCTCGGCGCTGCCGTCGCACCTGCGCAGGCAGCGCCCGAGCCCCAGCCGAACCCCTCATTGGCAGATAGGTGCGGGCTCGACATCGGAGTGGTCCTCGACCTGTCGAACTCTCTGTCCGATCGTGACGTCGATGATTCGAAGAAGGCCGCCAAAGCTGTGGCCAGCGGTCTCACCGGAACTCCCAGCAGAGTATCGGTCAATTCCTTCGCAACCTTCGGTCCCGACGGAACCAACGATCCGATCGCCGCCACCTCCGTGTCGACTGCGGATTCCGTGAGTGAGTTGAACGAACAGATCGATGCCCTCCGCCGAGTTCCCCAGGACTCGGGAGGCACGAACTGGGACCGCAGTCTCGGGCAGCTCAATGCCGCGCATCACGATCTGGTTCTGTTCGTCACTGACGGCAAACCCACGGCATACGGGGTACCGGGATCCGAGAGAGGCAACACCGATCGCGGCACGCGGACCGATCAGATCGACATCGACAAGGCCATCGAATCAGCGAACGAGCTGAAGTCGCAGGGAACCAAGATCGTCGGACTGGGTGTGGGCAGCGGGATCAACGAGGACAATATCAAGTTGGTCTCCGGCCAGACAGCGGGCGACGACTACTACGTGATCTCCGACTACTCGGGGCTGACCGAACAGCTTCGCGAAATCGCCACGAAGAGCTGCCGTGGGTCTCTCAACGTCACCAAGCTGATCGATCCAGGCGCCGGCGAGCACGGCGAAAATACCGACGTATATCGAGGTGAGGGCTGGGCGATTTCGTCTCCGGACTCGGTCGATGGAGTTGAGAAGACCACCAATGCTGACGGAACGGTGAGCTTCAAGCTCAAGACCCCGGCCGAGGGGGTGCAAGCCTCTGAAGAACAGCAAGAGGGGTACCGGCTGCAGCCGCAGTCTGGGGCGAACGCAGTCTGCACCGCAGACGGGCGTGAAATCGGCACGAAGAACATCGCAGACGGTTTCGAACTGACTGAGACAGTCGACACGGACGCGATCGTCGCCTGCCAGATCATCAATGAGCAGATCCCCGGTGCACTGAGCTGGAAGAAGGTCGACGAGGACGGTAAGGCCCTCGCCGGCGCGGAATTCACACTCACCGGGCCCGACGGAAGAGACTTCGTCGTGGCCGACAACGGAGAGCTCGACGCCGATGAGGCGGCCGGACAGTTCGAAGTGACCGACCTGGCTTGGGGCGATTACACGATCAAGGAGACCAGCGCTCCCGAGGGATACGTACTTGCGGATGAGACCCAGACCGTGACGATCAGCGGTGAGAAGCGTGAGGCAGCCTTCTCCGACATCGTCAATGAGAAGGAAGCCGGTGCCGATCCTGACGGGGATGCTTCAGCAGATCCCGACGGTGCGGCGGATGCCGCGACGGACCCGGCAGGTGGCGAAGACGGGTCGACGGATCCGGCCGGTGAAGAGGAGGCTGCGACCGACCCAGACAGCAGCGGCAGCGAAGACGCCGCGACGGATCCGGGCGACGACGGGGGTACTTCGAGCGATCCTGTCGGTCAGGAAGACGCAACAACGGACCCCAATGGAGCGGCTGATGCCGCGACCGATCCGGACAGCGGGGCGACAGCCGATCCGGACGGTGCCGACGGCGCCGCAACGGGTTCGGACTCCGACCGCTCTGCCTCGGCAGATCCAAGCGGTAACGACTCCGCCTCCACGGATCCGGACGCGGACGATTCGGACGCGAAGAACTCCGATGCGCGGACCAGTGCGTCGAGCACATCGGCTGACGGCACCACCTCAGCCGACGGCGCGACCGGTAGCACGGAAGGAAGCGACAGCGGCAGTGACGGTGCTCATCTGCCCAGAACAGGTGCCGCTGGAGCGATGACGTTCGGACTTCTCGGCGCAATTCTCATCGGGGGCGGAATCATTGCTCTCCTCGTGACGAGGCGCAGGAAATCCGACCTAGTCTGATGCAGAGGCGATTCTGAGACATGCAGGGGCGGAGCCGATTCCCTAACGGTTCCGCCCCTGCATGTGTGGCCCTGCACCAGGCCAGCACGCGCTGAGGGTCCGCGATGCCGTGCTTCCCACGGGCTGCTGGCGTAGCGTCTGTGGTCACCGGCGGAGATCAAAATGCTCCGCTCTCACCGGTAGGTGACGTCAGCCGGCGGCAGATGACCGTGGTCGTTGAAGGAGATGAGACTGGTGCCGTTGCGCCCGGAGATGATCTTCGTGATTCCGGTGTTGATGGTCACTCGGTTGAACGCCATCCACTGATCGAAGTCTCCGCCGAGCAGCCGGGTCGCTGTCCAGGAGATGGCTCCCGCGCTGGAGACGACGAGCGTTGACTCACCCGAGCCCATCGCTTGGAACACGGCGTCGAGGGCGCCGTCGACTCTGTCCGT
The DNA here is from genome assembly GCA_019117545.1 of Candidatus Brevibacterium intestinavium. Taxonomy (GTDB): domain Bacteria; phylum Actinomycetota; class Actinomycetes; order Actinomycetales; family Brevibacteriaceae; genus Brevibacterium; species Brevibacterium intestinavium. Next base: position 10,645 of record DWZN01000013.1, on the reverse strand, counting down.
GAATTCTGAGAACGTCTCTGCGTAGTCGGTGTCGAAGTCACCGCCGGCCCAGCGGGCGCAGCCGCGTTCCAGCTCGGCTTGGAAGACGGTCGAATCGTGCTTCGCCCGCGGATCGATCTCTCCCAACGCACCGGTGAGCTCCCAGGCGTTGAACTCGTTCCATCCCGGGTCGATTTCCGCTTCCGGTTTGGGAGCGAGCCCGTTGAGGATGCCTTCGGCGGTCTGCTTTTGACGCAGCATCTGCCCGTGGACGATGCGAATGGGGTGCACACCCTGCCCGCCGAGGTGTCGGCCGGCGAGACGGCTCTGTTCGTGGCCGAGGTCGGACAGTCGGTCGTAGTCGTCGGTGCCGAACGAGGCCTGTCCGTGTCGGATCAGATAGAGCACACCCATATTCCACTCCTGCTGAGACAAAACCAGTGACAGAGCAGGCCGACCTGCTCTGTCACCGAGCCTAACCCGCCGAGGCGATCCGCCGTGGATCGTCTGAGTGGGATTCCGTCCCTGTCAGGGTGGGGCTCCGCAATCTGGCCGGGTCGGGCTCCGCGTTCCGTCTGGGCAGGTGCGCGGTCAGAACGGTGGGGGATCGACTTCGAAGTCGTGGTCCCAGTTCACCTGGCTGCCGGTGTACCGGGCATCCCAGGGATCGGTGGGTCCCGAGCGGACCCGCCGGCTGGCCTCGGGTTTCCCGGCGGCGCTGCTCCCGTCCGCGCGCTCGGTCGCTCCTTTTGCGCCAGCCGCTCCTTTTGCGCCAGCCGTCCCTTTTGTGCCGGTCGCTCCTTTTGCGCCGGACGCGGCCCTGCTTCGACGGCGTGCGCGTTCTGCGAATTCCGCGACATAGCGGTTCCCGGTCAGCTGCTTCATCGATGACGCCTTGGAACCGGGCAGGAGGCAGGGCTGGAAGACAGCGCTGTCCCAATCGAGGCAGCGCTGCACCATCAACCGCTGTCGCGCTGCCCGCTGCTGCCGAAAGGCTTTCGACAGTCGCCGGTTCTTGGCAGACTTCTCCTCCGCGAGGCGTTTGGCCTCGTCACGTTGGCGAATCGTCGATTCGCCGGGCATCAGCTCCAACACCGTCGGTGCTGGTGGAACCATCTGTCGGGGGACCCGCCAACGTTCCGGGCGCATGTCGGCCAAGGCCGCGAACTCGAGAGCCTGGGCAATGTTGACCGGCTGGTCGGGAGGCGTGACCTTGGTGGAGAGCCCGTGCCTGAACTCGTAGTCGAGCTCCCAGGAATTGGGCATAGTGACCCTCAGGAGACCGGCGGTCTTGAGCGCGTGGTGCTTGGCGCATACAGGCTGGATGTTGCCGAATCGTGTCAGTCCACCCTTGAGGGGATCGAGGTGGAAGAACGGGATGACGTGGTCCATCTCAGACTTCTCCGCTGTCCGCGTGCAGCCGGGCGCTGCGCAGCAGTTCCACTGCTCGATCAAGGTCTTCCGCAGGTCCTTCGGCACCGGATAGCTCGTGGCCTTCGCGTCGAGCGGGGTGCCGGTGGCCGGATCGGTGAGGATCCGCTGGATGGTCTTCGACCGACCGGCGATCGTGCGAGCCACCTCGGCGGGAATCGGTGAGCCGTCGTCCAGAGTGCCGGGCAGGTCCGAATCACCGGTCAGGGTGAGGAAGGGGACGGTTGCGACGGTGGCGGCCTGCTGCGACAGCCACCACTGGCTGGTGGGCATGCGCAGCTTCACCCAATACTCGACGGGGCCGAAGCCGTCCCCGGAGTCGGGGCGGAAAGCCGAGCCGATTGCGCGGTCGTCGGACTGCTCGGCGTTCGCATGCGTCTGCGCTGTCGTGCCCGAGCTCGCGGACGAAGGCCCGGCCGAGCCGGAGTGCGTGGGTGCTGTCCGTGCCACCGTTTCGGCGAAGTCCGCGAGCCCGGCGTCTGAGTCCACCCCGGGCGCGATCTCGCCGTCGTCATCGAGCAGCGGAGCCTCGCTCGTGGTCTGTATACCGGTGACCGGGTCGACGGAGACGACCTTGACGCTGAGTTCGGGGACCGGCCTGATCAGCAGGTCGTACTGGAGCTGGTCGATGGTCCGGTCGTCGTTGAGTTCCATCCCCGCAGGCAGATTGAACGTCGTCTTGTTCTTTCCGTGGACGGCACGCGCCATGGCCCGGATGCGGTTGTAGCAGGAGTAGATCTCGGCCGAGGGTCCGCTCACGATGAGGCTGGCCGAGCCGTCCTTGCTTCCTTCGACATCGACGCGACGGCGCGTCGTGGCCATCTCGGTCAAGTCGATCGGCGGCACGAGGAGGCTGATCTTCTTGCTCAGCGCCCGACGCAGCGTCTCGCACGTGGTGTCGGCCCGCTTGGTGGCCAGGAAGGAATCGACTTCCGGCAGGTGGGCGAAGGCGAGGTTGCGGCACAGCTGGGACACGACAGTGATGTGGGCGTGGGTGAATTCGCCCGAGCGGACCCTGTCGGCGAAGCGGGGGAGACCATAGAGGATCGTCATCGCCTCCGACAGCTGGCGGTAGGTGCGGGGCGTGTTGGTGCCGAGCGCCGTCGAGATCTCGAGCAGGTCCTCGGACGCCACGTTCTCGTAGACCCACGTCGCGAAGCACGTGCGGGAATCGAACTCGGGAAACTCCGGAAGCGCCTGTCGGGCGGCCTCTTCGGCCGCGGCCTTCTGTGCGCGGGCGAATGCGCCGTCGTAGACGACGACCGCCGTCGAAGGTGCGTCGGCGGTTCGGACGCGGGGAGCGTCCTCGCCTTCGGCACCTGCGTTGTGGCGGGCCAGTGTTCCCGCGATCGTCTCGCAGCGGAAGGGGCCGGAACCGTCCGGCACGGCGAAGTCGAGGTTGAGCAGGATCTGCTCGAGCACCACTCCGGCGGCTGATTCGAGGACCGCGAAATGTGCGCGGTCCGAGGCGGCGGTGAGCTCCGCGAACCGGGTCATGCTCGATTCGAAGCGGATGGCATAACGGGGTGACGGCTGGGTCGGCTCGGCCTCGTGCGACGGGCCTGGTTGGTCAGTGGTGCTCTTCATGGCGTTTTCACCTGCCTCGGACTTCGTTGTCGGGGGTGGAGCTGATTTGAAAAGCTTCTAACTCTATGTTAGATCATCAAAGTTCGAATTACTATAGTAAAAAGAGAATATCTTCGAATAGTTCTCGAGTTCGTCGGCTATGTGATTTCGTTGTCTGTCCATCGTTGCACACGGCACTGACATGAAGACCACGGAGCCGCCTCGGCGAATATCGGGCTGCAGTCATCCGACCCCGTACCCAGGGGACGAGGCCAACCGATTCCGGACGATCCCCACGGGCGTGACCAGCCTTCCTCGCGCCCTCGTGCAGGCTCGACGTCACCGCCGAGACCGTCCAAAGGTCTGGAGAATATGCCATCCAGACGGTCCGCAGACGCGGGTATTGACGAATTTTTGCGTGAAAAGGATGCAGGCATCGGTTATGCTGTTCGGGTTGCCGGATGCGACCCACGAGGTCGGTACTCGCCTCATGCGAGCCGTATCCGCACAGCGCGCAACCGTGTCGCCCTTCACCTAGGGTCAGCATCACGGGTCGCGCGGACGTCACCGCTCAACCTTCACTGGTGACGAGTTCTTCGTTACGACCGCCGGTCTCACGCCCATGCAGGCTGAGACGCTCCGTTCGGGGCTGAGACGCCCCTGCCGGCTGGAACGCCCCCAACGGGTCGACGCCCACTGCGGGTCGAGAGGCCCAAGCGGGTCGAGACACCTTTCGGGCCCCGGCGGTTCGACGATCACAGCCGACGGCATCGGCTCGACCCTGCCGTCGCACGACCACGAGGATCCACCATGACGACCACCGCCCAGAACACCACCTCATCCGACCAGAACTCGCAGGCTCCGATCACCGATGAAGAGATCTTCGCCGCGCACGAAGGTGGCAAGCTGTCCGCCGAGCTCACGAGTCCGCTGGAGACTCAGCGGGATCTCTCGATCGCCTACACACCGGGCGTGGCCAAGGTCTGCACTGCGATCAAGGACGAACCGCAGATGGCGCGCACGCACACCTGGACCGGCCGCCTCGTCGCGGTCGTCTCCGACGGTTCGGCCGTGCTCGGCCTCGGCGATATCGGCCCGGCCGCCTCGCTGCCGGTGATGGAGGGCAAGTGCGCCCTGTTCAAGAGCTTCTCCGGCATCAATGCCATCCCGATCGTGCTCGACACCAACGACACCGACGAGATCGTCGAGACCATCGTCCGCATGGCCCCGACCTTCGGCGCGGTCAACCTCGAAGACATCTCGGCGCCGCGCTGCTTCGAGATCGAGGACCGCGTCAAGGAAGCCCTCGACATCCCGGTCATGCACGATGACCAGCACGGCACCGCCGTCGTCGTCCTCGCGGCGCTGACGAACGCGCTGCGCGTGGTCGACAAGCCCTTCGACGCGATCCGGGTCGTCGTCTCCGGGGCAGGGGCGGCAGGCGTGGCCGTGGCGAAGATCCTCGCCGACGCCGGTGTCACCGATGTCGTCGTCCTCGATTCCAAGGGCGTCATCGAATCCGGCCGCTCCGACCTGTCCGAGACGAAGCAGGCCATCGCCTCGGCGACGAACCCGCGCGGTGTCTCCGGCGGGATCGGCGAGGCCCTCGACGGTGCCGATGCCTTCATCGGCGTCTCCGGCGGCACCATCGACGAGGCTCATCTGGCCAGGATGGCCGACGACGCGATCATCTTCGCCCTGTCGAACCCCACCCCCGAGGTGGCCCCCGACGTCGCGACGAAGTACGCCACCGTGGTGGCCACCGGCCGCAGCGACTTCCCGAACCAGATCAACAACGTGCTCGCGTTCCCCGGGATCTTCCGCGGGGCGCTCGACGCCGATGCCCACGAGATCACCGATGATATGAAGCTCGCGGCCGCGCGGGCGATCGCCGATCTCGTCGGCGAAGACCTGGAGCCCGGTTATGTGGTTCCCGGTGCGCTCGACTCCCGTGTGGCGCCGGCCGTCGCCGAGGCGGTCGAGAAGTCCGCGCTCGAGGCGATGGCCCAGCGCTGAGGCTCAGCCGGTCCGAACACGACTGAGGGGCGGGTGAAGAGAGATCTTCACCCGCCCCTCAGGCGTGGGCGACGGTCAGGCATGTGCGACGGTCAGGCACGTGCGCCGGTCAGTCGTCGGTGACGGTGATCGTGACGTCGATGTTGCCGCGGGTGGCGTTGGAGTACGGGCATACCCTGTGAGCCTTGTCGGCCAACGCCTGAGCCTCGGCCTTGACGAGGTGTGGGAGGGTGACCTCGAGTTCGACGGCGAGCTGGAAGCCGCCCTCATTGTCCTTGCCGATGCTCACGCGGGAGCCGACCGAGGAGTCCTCGATATTCGCCTTGGTCTGACCCGCCACGAGACGCAGCGCCGAGTGAAAGCAGGCCGCGTAGCCGACCGCGAAGAGCTGCTCGGGATTCGTGCCGTTGCCGCTGCCGCCCATGTCCGTGGGGGTGGCGAGATCGACATCGACCCGTCCGTCGCTCGTGCGGCCGTGGCCGTCGCGGCCTTCGCCGGTGGCCAGTGCTTCTGCGGTGTAGAGGGCCCTCATGATTCGTCCTTTCGTCGGTGGTGCGCTGCGGGGCCGGTCCGTGGCCGGGCCCGGTCCCGCGATGCGGGTCAGCGGTGGATCATTGCTGTGGGTCCTGCGGAGGCTGCTGTGAGTTCGTCCACTGCTGGGCGATCGACTTTGCTCTCGACTTCAGTGACTGCGCGTTCGGCTGATCGGATCCGCCCGAGCTCGGCGGCGTCGTCGGCTGCGGCGGGACATCCTCGCGATCCGAGCGGTGGCTCGAGGTGTACCGGGACTCCGGCGCATTGAGCGTGGCACCGTCCTCGGCGGCGTTGGCGGCGAACAGGGCGTTGCGGATCTCCTGGCCCATCTCGCCCTGTCCGCCGGGGTTCGAGGGCATGAACAGCACGTTCGACCGGCCCTCCTGGGCCACGTTCTGCATGGTGTCGAAGTACTGGGTCATCATCAGCAGCTGCTCGGCGGTCTTGTCGATGCCGACCTCCTTGAGCTTGGCATACTGCTCGGCGATGCCGTTGGCGATCGCCTTGCGCTGCGAGGCCACACCTTCGCCGTGCAGGCGCATCGCCTCGGACTCGGCCTCCGCCTGGGTGACGCGTTTGATCTTGTCGGCCTCGGCCAGCGACTGCGCGGCGACCCGGTCGCGCTGGGCGGCGTTGATCGAGTTCATCGAGTCGCGCACCTTCGGATCGGGAGTGATGTCCGTGACGAGCGTGCTCACGATCTTGAACCCGTAGCGTCGCATCGACTCCGAGAGCCTGCGCTCGACGTTCTCCGCGATGTCGTCCTTCGACTCGAATGCCGTATCCAGCGTCAGACCCGACAGCGCGGAGCGGACGGTGTCGAAGACATAGGAGCGGATCTGCTCCTCGGAGTTCGCCAGTCGGTAGTAGGCGTCGGCGACGTTGTCCTCTTCGACGACGTACTGGACGGCGACCGGCACGGTGACGAAGACGTTGTCCTTCGTCTTCGACTCGATGTTGACCTCGAGCTGCTGGACGCGCAGGGAGATCGGCTTGCTCGTCGTCTCGACAAGGGGCATCTTGAAGTTCAGTCCCGGCTTCGCGACCTTCTTGAACTTCCCGAACCGTTCGACGATGACGTTCTCCTGCGTCTTCACCGTGAAGAACAGGCTCGTGCGCAGCTTGCCGAACAGCAGAATGGCGATGACGAGGATGACGATGACTACGGTGATGGTGACCGCGAATCCAGTCATGGTTGCTCCTATGCGTCGTGTCTGTCGGCCGCGATGCGACCGCTGATGCCTCCCACCCTAATGGCGGTCGCCGCCTGAGCATATGGCAAGGACGCTGGTGGCCGGTTCGACCGTCTCGCATCTGGTCTGCGCCGAGGCGATCATCTGATGTCAGACGTATACTGGTGTCTCATCCCGGAACGATCGGTGGAAGGTGCTCATGACGGAGGCGGCAGCGACCGGTCGGAAGGTCACGACCTCCGACCGGATCAAGGATCTCATCCTCGCCGACGGGCTGCGCCCCGGCGACCTGCTGCCCACCGAGGGTGAGCTGTGCGCCCGCCTCGGAGTGTCGCGGTCGAACGTGAGAGAAGCCATTCGCAAGCTTACGACACTCGACATCGTCGACGTCCGTCACGGTCACGGAACCTATGTGGGCCAGATGTCCTTGGACGCCCTGGTCGAGGCCCTCGTCTTCCGCGGCGTCCTGAGCCCCGGTGACGATGTCTGCGCGCTGCGCGACGTCGTCGAGGTCCGTCAGGCGCTCGACCACGGAATGTCCCAGCAGATCGTCGACGCCCTGGAGGGCACCTCGAACCCCGAACTGTCGGCGCTCGTCGACGAGATGGTCGCCATGGCCGCCGACGGCAGATCCTTCCCACAGCAGGATCGAGCCTTCCACACAGGTCTGCTGGCCCGGCTGGACAATTCGCTCGTCGGCCAGCTGGTCGCGGCCTTCTGGGACGTGCACACGGCGGTGCTGCCGAAGCTCAACGTCGCCGTGGCCGCCGACCTGGAACAGACCGCACGAGCCCATGGGCTCATGCTCGAGGCCGCGGAGTCCGGCGACGCCGAGGCCTTCCGGACCGCGATCGCCGCGCACTACGAGCCGATCATGCGCGCGCTCGACCAGAGAAGCTCCGCGGACCACTGACGGCGTCGAACAGGAAGAGGACGGAGACCCGATGGAAGTTGTCATCGCCGACGAACACAAGCTGGCGCAGCTGGCCGCCGATGCGATCGAGCGTCTGCTGCGCACCGAGACCGCCCCGGTCCTCGGGCTGGCGACCGGTTCGAGTCCGCTGCGCATCTACGATGAGCTCGCCGCCCGCCACGAGAGGCAGGGCCTGTCCTTCGCCCACGCGCAGGCGTTCATGCTCGACGAATACGTCGGCATCGCCGCCGACCATCCGGAACGCTACCGCAACGTCATCGACACGGAGATCGCGACTCGCGTGGACTTCGCCGAGGCGGCCGTCCACGGTCCCGACGGTTCCGCCGAGGACCTGGCGGCCGCCTCGGCGGGGTACGAGCAGAAGATCGCCGAGGCGGGCGGGATCGACCTGCAGATCCTGGGCATCGGCACCGATGGGCACATCGCGTTCAACGAACCGGGGTCGTCCCTGGCCTCACGCACCCGGGTGAAGTCCCTGACGTACCAGACGAGGGTCGACAATGCGCGCTTCTTCGACGGCGACGTCGACCAGGTGCCCAGCCTGTGCCTGACGCAGGGGCTGGGCACGATCATGGAGGCCAGGCACCTCGTGCTCGTGGCCACCGGAGGAGGCAAGGCCGAAGCGGTGCATCAGATGATCGAAGGGCCGGTGTCGGCGATGTGGCCGGCGACGGTGCTGCAGATGCATCCGCACGTGACCGTGCTCGTCGACGATGCGGCCGCCTCCAGGCTCCAGCTGGGCGACTACTACCGTCACGCCTTCGAGAACAAACCCGACTGGCAGCACCTCTGAGCAGGGTGATCCTTGAGGCGGGGCGTCGTGAGGCTGCGGTGCACCGTAGACGAGGTGATGTCGAGCCGAGCGGCGAGATGAACGGGCCCTTCACACAAGCGCATGCGCAGGCTCACGCACCGCTTCGCCACCGCCTCCGGGGTCTTGTTCGGCGACGCACTCGGGCGTGACGAGCGGTTCTGCATCGACTCGCCGGCCAGGTGCCGGTCGACCCAACGCTTCACCGTCGGCCACGTGTGCCGCTCAGCGTGCTGCGGCATCGCTGAGGCCGAGCGCAGGCAGAGCCACGCGCAGGATGTCGGGCGTTGGAGTGCGGACGTTCTGAGCCGCAGTCGTCCCCGTCGCGCTCAGGTACGCCTGGACGATGCGTGCCCCCGCTGCGTAGCCGGCACCGGTCGGCAGGCCGACCGGCTGACCGCCGAACAAGCGGGCAGAAGCATCCCCCAGGACCCAGGACGCGAAGTCCGCCATACCGGTGACGTTGAGGCCGGAGGCCACCTTGGCCAGGACGGCGTCGTCGGTGCGGGTGCGCTCACTGGCGAAGTGGGTGTACCCGCGGTCGCCGTACAGCTCGGCCGCGAACAGATCAGCCAGCCCTTCGGCGACGACATGCTCGCCGACGGTGACGGTGTCCGGGTCCCAGACGACCCCGCCAGGGGAGTACCGCACGTTGTGGTGCAGCTCATGGACGGCGATGGCTTCCAGCCGGTCCAGGACCAGCTCGGTCGGCCACACCGTCACGGAGATGTACCCGCTGATCCCGCCGAACGCCGACAGGCCCTGGATCTCGTCCAGGAAATGGTGGTTAGTCGGGTCGCCGGCGAGCAGAAGGAGCTGCAGGTCGGGAACCGGCATGCCGGGATCCCCCTCGGCCAGCGCCGCAGCACCGTCCTGAAGGGCAGTTCGCACGCGGGACCACGCGTCGGCCGCTTCGAGGGCCGTGATCGCCTCGCGGACTTGCCGCTCGCACTGGGGTGTCGAGTCGAGGGGGAAGCCGAAGTTCTGGGCGTGGACGCTCAGCAGGTCGATGTCAGGGATGAAGTGGTACATGCCCGCTATCGGGGCCCACAGATCGCGCACCGCATCAGCACGCCCCTGCGGGGGCTGGCCCAGGACACGGCGCATCCCGGCCGCGCTGTCAATCACTGAAATGCTCATGGCTCGGACTCTAAACGTTGACCCAACGACAAGGTCAACGCGCTTGCTCGATCAGCATTCCCGGTCAGTGCATCTGGCTCTCAACCGCCTCGGCGAACCAGGACGAGATCGTGGCCGGGTGGGTGATCGCGGTGCCCACGACGACCGCCTCGGCGCCGGCCCGACGGGCGGCAGCGGCCTGATCGGGCGTGTGGATGCGGCCTTCGGCGATGAGCATCGGGGCCAGACCGGCATCGCCGATGGCGCTGATGAGTTCGAGATCGGGGCCGGCGACCGGTGCGCGCTCGCCGGTGTAGCCGGCCAGGGTGGTGCCGATGATGTCGGCACCGGCCTCGGCCGCGGCTCGAGCATCGCCGAGGCTGCCGCAATCGGCCATGACCAGGGCGTTCGTCTGTTCGTGGAGGCGTCCGACGGTCTCGGTCAGGCTCAGCCCGTCGGGCCGTTCGCGGCGGGTCCCGTCGAGTGCGACGATGTGGGCACCGGCCAGAGCCACCGCAAAGGCGTGCTGGAACGTCGGGGTGATGACGACCCCGTCGGTGCCGTCCTTCCACAGCCCGATGACGGGCACCTCGACGGCCGAACGGGTGGCCTGGATGTCTCCGAGCCCCTGCACGCGCACGGCACCCGCACCACCGGTCACGGCCGAGGCTGCGACCTGCGCCATCGTTCTCGGATCGCGCATGGGCTCACCCGGATAGGCCTGCACTGAGACGATGAGCCGTGCGCGCAGGCGGTCAAGGATCTCGGTCTTCGACAGCATCAGTGAGTCTCTTCCTTTTCGCAGGTCTCGCGGTTCTGATGGCTCCAGGGGCCGACCTCTGCGGTCCACAGGCAGGCCGCGCCGAGGAGTGCGGCGTCCTGACCCAATTCTGCCTTCCGCAGCGGGGTTCCGGCGGTGGCGGGGATGAGTTCGGCGGCGAAGGCCTCGCGCAGGGGCGCCCACCACGTCTCGTCCGTCTCTGCCAGTCCGCCGCCGATGACGATGATCTCGGGGGAGACGAGGTTGGCGATGCCGCCCAGGGCCGCACCGAGGGCCCGGGC
>DWZN01000105.1 GCA_019117545.1 Candidatus Brevibacterium intestinavium | reverse complement strand
TCCTCGCCGCTCTCGACCGTTCGGCGACGGCCTTCACCGAATGGAGCCGGACTCCGGTGGCCGAACGCGCCGCGATCCTCACCCGCGTCGCCGAGATCTACTCCGAGCGCGCTGAGGAGCTCGCCGAGGTGATCAGGCTCGAAATGGGCAAGGCCGTGCCTGAGGGCAAGGGCGAGGTCGGCCTGTGCAGCCGCATCTACAAGTACTTCGCCGACAACGCCGAGGCGTTCATGGCCGATGAGCCCCTGCGCGGGCCGAAGGACGCCACCGCGATGATCCGCCGCAAGCCCGTGGGCTCGCTGCTGGGCATCATGCCCTGGAACTTCCCCTACTATCAGGTCGCCCGCTTCGCCGCGCCCAACCTGGCCCTGGGCAACACGATCCTGCTCAAGCACGCCCCGCAGTGCCCGCGCTCGGCGAAGATCATGGAAGAGATCTTCGTCGAGGCGGGCCTGCCCGAAGGCGCCTACATCAACATCTACGCCAGCAACGAGCAGGTCGCCGACATCATCCTGCCCGATCCGCGCAACCACGGTGTGTCCCTGACCGGTTCCGAACGCGCCGGTGCCGCTGTGGCCGCCGAGGCGGGCAAGAACCTCAAGAAGGTCGTGCTCGAACTCGGCGGATCCGATCCCTACATCCTGCTCGACTCCGAGGATGTGAAGGAATCTGCGAAGACCTTCTTCAAGACCCGGATGGGCAACACCGGTCAGGCCTGCAACTCACCCAAGCGCATGATCGTCATGGATGATCTCTACGACGACTTCGTCTCCTCCATCACCGAGGAGGCCAAGAAGCAGACCCCCGCAGCACCGGGGGAGGAGGGGTCCCGCCTCTCACCGCTGTCATCGGTGGCCGCCGCCGACCGCTTCGTCGAGCAGGTCCACGACACCGTCAGCCAGGGTGCGACCCTGCTGGCCGGAGGGAAGAGGTACGACGGAGGCGGAGCTTATGTCGAGCCCGTCGTGCTCACCGATGTGAAGAAGGGGATGCGCGGCTACTACGAAGAGCTCTTCGGCCCCGCCGTCATCGTCCACCGGGTCAGCAGCGAGGAGGAAGCCGTCGAGATGGCCAATGACACCCCGTTCGGCCTCGGTGCGGCTGTGTTCTCCAGCGACATCGAGCGAGCCGAACGTGTCGGGTCCCAGATCGATGCGGGCATGGTCTTCCTCAACTCTCCCGAGGGCACCCGCGAATACCTGCCCTTCGGCGGCGTCAAGCGCTCCGGCGTCGGACGCGAGCTGGGACCGCTGGCGATGGACGAGTTCGTCAACAAGCAGATGGTGTACAAACAGCACTGATCCGAACCGGTCGGCACTGATCGGGGCAATCACCACTGACCGAGGCCGACCACCACTGACCGGCACCGGCCGCTCAGGGCGCTGTTCTCTACCGAGGACAGCGCCCTGATTGTATGCTGAGACTGTACACAGCGAGTTCTCAGCGGGAGGCCCCCATGTCGGCACAGAAGCCGTCGACCCAGGTCAACGTCGCAGCCTCAAAAGGGATCATGCGGCCGATCAACCGATTCCTCGAACAATGGATCCCGTCGGCACTGACCTTCGCGATCGTTCTCACCCTCATCGTCGCGGTCCTCGCACTCATCTTCACCGACGCCGGACCCGGCGAAGTCGTCATCGGCTGGGGCGAGGGACTGGCCGGGCTGCTGGAATTCATGACCCAGATGTGTCTCATCCTGCTGCTCGGCCACATCCTCGCCAACACCGGACCGGTCCGCAGCCTGCTGGCCGGGCTCGCCCGGGTGCCGGGAAATGCGACCTTCACCTATGTCTTCGTGTTCCTCGTCGCCGCCGTCGCCAGCCTCATCACCTGGGGCCTCGGCCTCGTCGTCGGGGCCCTGCTGGCCCGTGAGATCGCGGTGCAGTCACGCGAACGCGGCATCAAGGTCCACTTCCCGCTGCTGGTCGCCGCCGGGTACTCCGGATTCGTCGTCTGGCACATGGGCTACTCCGGCTCGGGACCGCTGACCGCGGCGACCCCGGACTCCTTCCTCTCCGAGTCCCTGGGCGGTACGACAGTGCCTGTGACCGAGACGATCTTCGCCGGCTGGAACCTGCTGGCCATCCTCGGCGTCATCGTCGTCTGCGGTCTGCTCTTCCTCCTCATGGCACCCAAGCCCGGAGCACCGGTCTACGAACTGCCCGCCTCGGTGACCTCGGAGAAGCAGGATCAGATCGACGAGGAGGTCGTCACCCCCGCCGATCGCATCGATGCCTCGCGCATCCTCACGCTCATCGTCGGCCTCGCCCTCGTCGTCTACCTGATCATCCACTTCGCCCAGGGCGGGGGACTGACCCTGGACATCGTCAACTGGTCGTTCCTCGCACTCATCATGCTGCTCGTGCGCAGCCCCTTCGAGCTCATCCACCTGACGAAGGGGGCCGCCTCCAACGTCGGTGAGATCCTCCTGCAGTTCCCGCTCTACGCCGGCATCCTCGGCATGATGTCGGCCACCGGCCTCATCGCCGTGTTCTCCGATGCCTTTGTCTCGATCGCCAACCCCACCTCGTTCGGCGTGCTCGCTCTGCTCTCGGCCGGTCTGGTCAACTTCTTCGTCCCCTCCGGCGGCGGCCAGTTCGCCGTGCAGGGGCCGATCATGCTCGACGCCGCCAACCAGCTCGGCGTCGACCCCTCGGTGGCGATCATGGCCGTGTCCTACGGTGACCAGTGGACGAACATGCTGCAGCCGTTCTGGGCTCTGCCGGTGCTGGCCATCGCCGGTTTGAAGATGCGCGACATCCTCGGCTACACGGTCATCACCTTCCTCGGCGCAGGGGTGGTGATGGCGCTGGCACTCTTCTTCGTCTCCCTGTGAAGCAGCCCGCCCATCTGCGTGGGAGGGAACTCGCGCGTCTGCCTGGGAGGGGGCTCGCCCGTCTGCCTGTGAGACCTGTCGCATCAGACCCGCCAATCTGACAGCGGGGCCTGCCGGAACGGACCCTCCGGGACCGGCGCCAGCGCCATCGCCTTCGACGCTGAGGCACCCTGTCCGGAAAATGACCGTAAGTGTCTCTGTGGTAACCTCCACTGTTGGCCGCCTCCTGGGTGAGGACGGCCGACGAGGACGGAACCCTCATCACGCAACAACCGTTGTTCATGCCCGGTATCGCACACTGTTCGACCGGGAACGATGCCACGACGCCATCGCGTCCGGATAAGGAGTTCACACATGTCAGCATCAGTCGACAGCTCTCCCAGTGAGCCGAAGGGAGATGCTCAGACCTCACGCCCGCCGGTGAATAAGCGGGTGTTCATCGCCGCAGCGATCGGCACCCTGGCCATCACCATCTGGGCCCTCATCTCCCCATCCAACGCCGAGGCGGTGCTCGGTGCCGTGGTCGGATGGACCTCGGACTGGTTCGGATGGTTCTACGTCCTCCTCGTCCTGGCCGTGCTCGTCTTCGTCATCTACCTCGCCGCCTCCCGATACGGCAACACGAAGCTCGGTCCCGAGCACTCGAAACCCGAATTCGGGCTCGTCGCCTGGGCGTCGATGCTCTTCGCCGCCGGCATCAGCACCGACCTCATGTTCTTCGCCGTGTCCGAACCGGTCACGATGTACCTGCAGCCGCCCTCGACCGAGGCCGAGACCGTCGACGCCGCCCGCGAATCAACGGTGTGGGCGCTGTTCCACTACGGCCTCAACGGTTGGGGCCTCTACGCCCTCATGGGCATGGCGCTGGCCTACTTCGCCTACCGGATGAACATGCCGCTGGCGATCCGTTCGGCTCTCGCGCCCATCTTCGGCAAACGCGTCCAGGGCACTCTGGGCGAAACCGTCGACCTGGCCGCTCTGCTGGGCACGATCTTCGGTGTGGCCACCTCGCTGGGCATCGGTGTGGTCATGGTCAACGTCGGCCTCAACACGGTCTTCGGCCTGCCGATCGGCACGGCCACTCAGGTCGGCATCGTCGTCATCGGCGTCGGTGTCGCCACGCTCTCAGCGGTTTCGGGAGTGGACAAGGGCATCAAGTTCCTGTCGATCCTCAACGTGGTGCTCGCGATCGGACTGAGCCTGTGGGTGCTCGTGGCCGGGAACACGAAGTTCCTGCTCAACGCGCTCGCACTCAACGTCGCGGACTTCATCCGTCTGTTCCCGAACATGGCCGGGCAGACCTTCGCCTTCGAGGACACCGGAACATGGATGACCGACTGGACCCTGTTCTTCTGGGCCTGGTGGATCGCCTTCGCCTCGTTCGTCGGACTCTTCCTCGCCCGCATCTCCCGCGGTCGGACCATCCGCCAGTTCGTGATGGGCACCCTGACCATCCCGTTCATCTACATCTTCATGTGGATCTCGATCTACGGGAACTCGGCGCTCGACCTCATCCGCAGCGGTGACAAGGAATTCGGCGAGCAGACCGTGCTCAACCCCGAGGGCGGATTCTACGAACTGCTGTCGAGCTACCCGGCATTCGCCTTCATCGCCGGACTGGCCACGCTCACGGCACTGCTGTTCTATGTGACCACGGCCGACTCCGCCGCACTCGTCATGGCCAACCTGTCCTCGAACCTGCGGAATCCGCAGGAGGACGGTCGCGCCGGGCTGCGCATCTTCTGGGCCCTGGCGACCGGCGCCCTGACGATCGCGATGCTCCTCGTCGGCGGCATCGGCGCACTGCAGAACGCGACGGTGATCATGGGGCTGCCATTCGCCTTCGTCGTCATCCTCGT
>DWZN01000104.1 GCA_019117545.1 Candidatus Brevibacterium intestinavium | reverse complement strand
GTGCGAGCCTCGGCCGGCACCCGGAGTCCCTACATTATTCGACCGGAAGGCGTTTTAGAACAGGCGAAGTCGAATCTGTGGATAACTTACGCGGAAGTGAGGTGACTACTTCTTCGCTGCTTTGGCGGCTTTGGCGGCGGCCTTCTGCTGCTTCTTGAACTCGCGAACCTCTTGCAGGGTGAAGTCATCGACGACATCGGCGATGGAGCGACGGCTGCCCTCGGCACCGTAGTCCCCGGCGGCTTCCCGCCATCCCTCGGCCTTGAGCCCGAACTGCTTGCCCAGCAGCGCGAGGAAGATCTTCGCCTTCTGATCACCGAATCCCGGAAGCTTCTTCAACCGCTTGAGCACTTCGGCGCCACTGGGGTCGTCCCTGGTCCAGATCGCTTCGGGCTGACCGTCGTAGTCGTCGACGATGGCCGCGGCCAACTTCTGCACCCGTGCTGCCATCGACTTCGGGAAACGGTGGACGGCCGGGCTGGCGGCGAAGGCGTCGAGGAAATCATCGGGATTCATCTCGGCGATCTCGTCGACATCGAGCCGGCCCAGTCGCTCGGCCAACTTCGCCGGTCCCGCGAACGCGCTCTCCATGGTCACCTGCTGATCGAGAAGCATCCCGATGAGCAGAGCGAAACGGTCTTCTGCCAGCAGTGCGTCGGCCTGCGGATCTCCGGAGAGGAACACTGAACTCATAGCCCCATCCTCGCACGCAATCTCCGATCGTTCATCTCCGGTTATCATCGGTGGATGATCTGTCCCTGTTCCGGAATGCCGCCGGGCACTGATTTCGACCACTGCTGCCGCCCCGCCCTCGACGGCGAGGTCTGGCCGACCACCGCGGAGGCGCTCATGCGATCGCGGTACACCGCTTTCGTCCGAAGAGACGACAACCATCTCTTCCGCACCTGGCATCCCAGAACCCGCCCCGCTGACCCCGGCACGGACACTCGGACCGAGTGGCTGGGCCTGACGATCTTCGACACCACCGGCGGAGGAGAGGAGGAGTCGACCGGTACAGTGCACTTTCGCGCGCGATTCAAGGACCACCTCGGCGAGCATGTGTTGGAGGAGAATTCCGCATTCGTTCGTCGGGCCGGACACTGGATGTACCTCGAAGCGCTCGAGAGCTGAGAGCGACTCGACCTATACTGGTCCTCGGCGCATCCAACGCCCAGCCGAGGTCGTGGTCCCAGCACATCGACCGGATGGCGAAGGGGAGAGAATCCTCGGACGAAACCGACACGGTGCTTTCCTGACCGGGTTTCGTGCTGGGGGAGACTTGGTCGCATGAGGAAGAGACACCATGACCAAGGACAAGGACTTCAAGAAGCTCGTGCGGTCGCGGATGACTGCAACCGGTGAGAACTTCACTGCCGCGCGTGCGGCCCTGCTCGAATCGAGCCCGGTCGAGACAGCGCCGGAGCCCCACACGGCAGGAATCGATCCCCACATCGAACGATTCCGCACCAGGACACTTGCGACCTTCATGCCTGCGGGTCGAATCATCTCCATCCCGACCAAGCGCAGGGCCCTCGTCGTCCTCCTCATCGAGGTCCTGGCGGCCTTCGAGGCGGACCGGATCTACAGCGAGAAGCAGGTCAACGGCATCCTGGCCGGCTTCCACCCGGACTTCGCGCGCCTGCGACGCGAACTGATCGACTACCGGCTGCTCGACCGCGACTCCCACACGGGCCGGTACTGGGTGAACCCGAACCCACCGACTCCCACCGGTTCCCAGGCACAGGAGATGGCCGGGCTCGCGGTGTTTCTGCGCTGACTCCGCGACGGCGTATCCTTGGAGCTCGAGCCAACACGGGGCAAACAGAAGGAGCATTCATGGCATATCACGCCGATTCGAGCGATCTCGATGAGAAGGAGATCCTCACATGGGACCTGTTCGGCCAGTCGGCGCGTGAGCTGGCGCAGACGATCGCAGACTCCGACTACGACCCCGAGATCGTCATCGCCGTCGCCCGGGGAGGCCTGCTGCCGGCAGGCGCCTTGGCCTACGCCCTCGGCCTGAAGCTCTCCGACGCGATCAACGTCGAGTTCTACACCGATGTCCATGAGACCCTGCCCGACCCCATCCTGCTGGCACCGATGCTCGACATCGACGCGATCAAGGGCAAGAAGCTGCTGGTCGTCGACGACGTCGCCGATTCCGGCAGGACCCTGGCCCTCGTCCTCGAACTGCTGCGCAAGCACGGCGCCGAGGCGCAGTCGGCAGTCATCTACTCGAAGTCGGCATCCATCATCGATCCCGACTTCGTGTGGAAGCGCACCGATCAGTGGATCGTCTTCCCGTGGTCGGCCGAACCTCCGGTGGAGCCCAGCAAGTAAGCTGACTGCATGGAGAAGGACTCGCACGACATCCTCGCGCCGTGCGGACGGGTCCGTGCCTATGAGGACGACGATGTGATCCGTGCACGGGGGATCCGCTATGCCCGAGCCGAACGCTTCTGCCCGCCGCTGGACGAACCTCCCGTGGACTTCATCGACGGATCCACTCCGGGACCGGCGAGCCCGCAGCTGCGTCGCGACCCGAACGCAGGAATGACCTTCGACCAGCTCGGCGGCCTGCCCATCAGCGAGGACTGCCTGCGACTGAGCGTGACGATGCCGAAGGCCGCCGTCGCCGAGGCGGGTCTGCCGGTTCTCGTGTGGATCCACGGTGGCGCCTATGTGGCCGGCGCCGGAGACGCGGAGATCTACGATCCGCACACCCTGTCGGCCGAACAGGGCATCATCGTCGTCTCGGTCACCTACCGCCTCGGGGTGCTCGGCTACCTGGGCACGGGCAGACCCGAGCATTCGAACCTCGGTGTGCTCGACCAGATCTCCGCGCTGCGCTGGGTGCAGGCGAATATCTCCTCCTTCGGCGGAGACCCCGACAACATCACGATCGCCGGTCAGAGCGCCGGGGCGGACGCCTGCGCCCACCTCATGATCGCTGAAGGCACCGAAGGCCTCTTCCACCGTGTTCTGCTGGCCTCGACCCCCTTCGGGCTGGCCGGCGGCACGGATGCGATGAACTGGGCGATGGCCAGGGTCGCCCAGAAGATCGACCCGGCCGCGAGCGTCGATGAGATCCTCGCAGCCCAGGAGGAAGTCCACAAGGCCGCCCTAGTCGGAGGATTGCACGCCGGCATGTGCTTCGGAGTCCACTATGGGCACAGGCCCCTGCCGACACGGTCGGATGCGGCTCACGCCTGGGCCGAGGTCGCGCCGAAATACGATGTGCTCATGACCCGCACCGAGCGCGAGATCGCCTTCTTCGCGGGATTCGTTCCAGCCCTGCGTCGCCTCCACGACCGCAGCCTGACCTCGCCCATGCTCGAATCCCTCATCTCCGGGATCACCTCGGCGGTCTACACCCGAGCCGGGCGGGAATTCTACGACCGGCACCGCATGTCCGGAGGGCAGGGAGCCCGCCTGCTCATCGTCTCCCGCGGCGACGGCAGCTTCTTCGACGCCGCCCATTCGGGAGATCTGCCGCTGATCTTCCCCGGCGAGATCTGGCACGACTCCTTCCTCGACTACGGGGAGACCACGGCCATCGCCGGCCCCGAGCTGCGACGGATCTGGGGCCGCTTCGCCACCTCCGGGGCACTGCCCAGAGTGCCCGTCCCCGGCCTCATCGACATCATGGGCTGAGCCCTCGGGGGCCAGAACAGTCGAACACTCGAGGCCCCGGGGCGTCGGGAACCTGCAGCTGACGGGTTCTTGCAATCGCCGTGTCACCGCCGTCGGCTACCGTTGGACCATGGACACTCATCAGGTCTCCGCGGCGCGTCTGATCTCACAGGGTCTGGTCGGGCCCCCACCCGTATCACCGACCGGGACGAAGCTGTCGCCGGCCGGTTCGGTCGTCGAGCACCTCGGCTGCGTCCAAGCGCAGAACCTCCCGGGAGCCCTCGCCTCGATCGCCTTGCGACTCGGGACCGATGAGTCCGCGGGCATCGCAGCCGTGCGGGCCGCCATCGACTCCGGAGAGATCGTGCGCACCTGGACCCAGCGCGGGACGATCCATCTGACCACGGCCAAGGACATCGGCTGGATCCTCGGCCTGACAGGGGCCCGGACGATGAAGTCCACCGCCAAGCGCCGTGAGCACTTCGGCATCACCGATGACATGCTCAACTCCGCAGCGCAGCTGGCCACCAACGCCCTCCGACAGCGCGGCGCCCTGACCCGAGAGGAACTCCTCGACGCCTTCGCACCCCTGGGCGCCGGCGACGAATACGGACACTCCCGGCACCTCATCACCTCCTTGGCGTTGAACAACCTCATCGTCCAGGCCCCCATGATCGCGGGCAAGGACGACATGAAGTACGTCCTCACCGCCGACTGGGTGCCTCTGCCCACAGAACTCGACGCCGAGGCGGGGCTGCGCGAATGGATGAGACGCTATGTCCTCAGCCACGGACCGGTGACCATCGACGATGCGACACGGTGGACCGGACTGCCGAAGACCGCGATCAGGAGGGCCGTACAGGACTGCGTCGACTCCGGAGAGATCATGAACGCGAAGATCGGCGAAATCAACTGCTTCCACGCGCCAGACCTCGATGATCGTCTGAGCGAATGGGGATCCGAAGCCGCGAAGACGCTGCTGGTGCCGGGATTCGACGAGATCATCCTCGGCTACAAGGATCGCAGCGCGACACTCGACCCCGACCATGAGAAGTCCGTCGTTCCCGGCGGCAACGGAATGTTCAAGAACACCGTCATCTCCGGAAGCCGTGCCCGCGGAACGTGGAAGCGCTCGCCGCGCAAGACCGGTCCGCGCGTCATCGTCGAGGCCTTCCCCGGCCAGACGGTCGACTCCGACGCCGTCGAGGCGGCCGCCACGGACCATCCGGCGTTCACGTGATCGTCAACGACAGATCGGATCAGCGGTCAGCGACGGCCGGCGTCGGCATCATCGTCAACCCCAAACACGTCGCCACCCGACGCGCGTACACCGAACTGTCAGAGGCGCTGCGGAACCGGGCAGCGGCCTATCGGACGATGACGACGACGGCGGTTCGAGACGGACGATGGCAGGCCGAACAGCTGGTGGACTGGGGCGCCGAGGTCATCATCGTCCTCGGCGGGGACGGCACCATCCGCGCGGCAGCACCGGTCCTCGCCGAAGCCGGAATCCCCGCGGCCCTGGTGCCGACGGGCAC
Organism: Candidatus Brevibacterium intestinavium; assembly: GCA_019117545.1. Classification (GTDB taxonomy): domain Bacteria; phylum Actinomycetota; class Actinomycetes; order Actinomycetales; family Brevibacteriaceae; genus Brevibacterium; species Brevibacterium intestinavium. Next base: position 1,893 of record DWZN01000104.1, on the reverse strand, counting down.
CGCGAACGTCCTCAGCCGACATGTGGGACTCGGCTCGACACGGCAGGCGATCGCGCACTGCCTGAGCATCCTGCGATCTGCGGGCGACGAAGCCGATGCGAGCATTCGCCGCATCCCGATCAATACCGCGAAGGTCCGGCGAGCCGACGGACGATGGGAGCAGACCGCTTTCCTCTGCTTGGCCGGGATCGGCGGAGACGCACGCGCCGTGGCCCGCCATCACGGTCTGCCGGGGCTGGCCGGCTACGCCTGGGGTGCGGCCAGGGCGCTGTTCGCGCAGGGATTGACCGTCACCGGCGACGCTGTCACCTCCGGCGAGCCGGTGTGGTCGGTCATGGCCTCGAAAGTGGCCCGTCCCGCCGGACCGATCTCTGTCTTTCCCTCCGCGCGAGTCGACGATGAGCAATTCTCCGCCCTCACCGTCGGCCCGCTGCCGCGCGGGAGCGCCCGAGCCGTTCGCGCCTGGGCGGGCATCGCCGCCGCCTGCCTGAAGGGCAGACCGGAATCGCATCCGCTGATGCACTATCGCAGCACCACCGCGGTCACGATCCGCCTCGACGCCCCGGCACCGGCCCAACTGGACGGAGACCTCATCGGCGACTGCCTCGAGCTGCGGCTGAGCGCGGGCCGGCAGCGACTGCTCGTGTCCGCTCCGCGGCCATGAGAGCCCACGATCACATCGAGTGAGCCCGAGCGCCGACGTGCTGGAGGAACGCGGCGTGGAGCCGCAGGTCCCCGCCCAGCTCCGGGTGGAAGCTGCCGGCCCACACATTGCCCTGCCTCACCAGCACCGGCCTGCCCTCGCACCGGGCGAGCACCTCAGTGGTGGGGGAGATGTCGAGGATCTGCGGGGCCCGGATGAAGGTGCCGTCGAAGGTCCGCGCGAAGCCCTCGATGCTCAACGCCGCGGTGAAGGACTCACGCTGCCGGCCGTAGGCATTGCGGGCAACGGTGATGTCGAGACCGCCGAGGCGCTCATAACCGCCCAGCGAATCATCGCTGAGCCGATCGGCCAGAAGGATGAGGCCGGCGCAGGTGCCGAACACCGGCAGTCCGGCAGCGATGCTCTCCCGCAGTCGGCAGAAGAGATCGGTGCCGGCGGCGACGCGGACCATGGCCGTCGACTCGCCGCCGGGCAGGATGATCGCGTCGAGGCCGCTCAAGTGCTCGGACCGAGTCACCTTGCGGGAATCGACCCCCAAGGAGCCGAGCATGAGCAGGTGCTCACGGAAGGCTCCCTGGAGGGCGAGGACGCCGACTCTCACCATCCGCGTTCGGCCAGGCGGTGGGGCGCGGGCACATCGGCGACGTTGATGCCGACCATGGCGTCACCGAGGCCGCGCGAGGCCTTGGCCACAGCCGTCGGGTCATCGAAGTGGGTGGTGGCCTCGACGATGGCCTTCGCCCGGGCCTCCGGGGTGCCGGACTTGAAGATGCCGGAACCGACGAACACTCCGTCGGCGCCGAGCTGCATCATCATCGCCGCATCGGCCGGGGTTGCGATACCGCCGGCGACGAAGGTCACCACCGGCAGACGGCCGAGGCTCGCCACCTGCTTGACCAGGTGGTACGGCGCGGCGATCTCCTTGGCCGCGACATAGAGCTCGTCTTCGCTCTTGGCTGTCAGTGCGCGGATCTCGGAGTTGATGGTCCGCAGATGGCGCATCGCCTCGGAGACGTCGCCGGTGCCGGCCTCGCCTTTCGACCGGATCATCGAAGCCCCCTCGGTGATGCGGCGCAGGGCCTCACCGAGGTTCGTCGCTCCGCAGACGAAGGGAACCTGGAAGACGGACTTGTCGATGTGGTTGACGTAGTCGGCGGGGGAGAGGACCTCGGATTCGTCGATGTAGTCGACACCGAGGGTCTCGAGGATCTGGGCTTCGACGAAGTGGC
>DWZN01000103.1 GCA_019117545.1 Candidatus Brevibacterium intestinavium | reverse complement strand
CGGAGGTCTTCGTGCTGTCAGCGCGAGCGCGACTCCCGTAGCGTAATTGCTATGAGTGAGAACACCCCCGAGAACCCGCAGGATCAGCAGCCGCACGGCGCCGATCCGCTGGAGGCTCAGACGCCCGAGGCGGCTGCCGAGCCCGCGGACCGCGAAGAGTCCTTCAGCGCCGCAGCGATCGTCAACGCCCCGCCGACCACCGAGATCGACGAGACAGAAGCCGGTTCGGACCGACCGACACACCACCCGTCGTCACAGACACCGCCGGACGAGGCGCAGTCGCCGACGCGTGCCTACGGGCAGCCGCCCGCCTCGAGTGCCTCCGCATCCCCAGCCGGGCAGGACATCCCCGCTGCATCCGGTCCCCAGCCCGGGCAGGACATCCCCGCTGCCCCTGAGCACAACCCCGATGCGCCCGTCGCCGCGACCGGCTCCGGACCGGCCACCAATCGCGCCCCCGGTGCCTACCCCACGACGGGAGCCCAGCCGGCATACGCGCCCCAGCCCGCGCCCGGACATCCCGCAAGCAGCCCTGGCCCCCAACCGCCCCACGCCGGCCAGCCCGCTCCCGGCCCCCACGCGAACCCCGGCCCCCAAGCGAACAGCCCCGGACCCCCCAATCCCAGACACCCCAATCCCGGGCACCCCAGCGCCGGATACTCTGCCCCCAGGCACCCGGCCGCCGGCCCCGGACCTCAGCCTGGGATGGCGACGCCGAATCCACAGCCGCCTCGGCGGAAGAAGCCACGCACCGAACCGGTCGCCTACGCTCCGGTCACCGGGTCGCTGCCGCTGAGCCGGGATGACGTCACCGAGATCCCGGCCGACGGTCCCATCACCTGGTCCAAGCGCTCCACCGGCATCATCGGGGTCGCGAACCTCGTGGCCTCGGCCGTGCTCGCCGTGATCTGGGCGTGGATCCCGCTGAGCCTGCTGTTCACCGGCATCGGCGGAATCTTCGCCCTCGGCCTCGGAGTGCTCGCCCTTCTCGTCTGGGTCCTCGTCCAGCAGGGCGCGAACATCGTCGAACGCTACCGATCCGAACTCGTCTACGCGGACAGGATCCCTGTGCCGAAGATCGAGAGCAGCAACCGCGAACCCGGGTTCGGCCGGTTCCTCCACAACCGCTGGCTGCAGGTGAAGTCCGGGGCCTTCTGGAGGTCGACGGCCCATCACTACATCAAGATGGCCTTCGCCGCGATCATCGTCGGCGGGACACTGGCAGGCATCTGCGGATCGATCCTCGGCATCTTCGCCGCCGTCAACCCGCACGGCGTCAACACCTTCTTCATCGGCGACAACATCGCCGAATCCGCCCGACTCGGCGTGGCCATCGGCTCGGTCATCGTCCTGGCCAGCTCCGTGGCCATCCTCTGGTTCGCCCCGATCCTCGATCGAGCCCTGGACCGTGCGCTCCTGTCGCCGGCGCGCACCGTCGCCCTCCAGGCCGAGGTGACCGAGCTCGATCGGGCTCGGATGGCCGGCATCGAGGCCGCGGCCGCCGAACGGCTGCGCATCGAACGCGACCTCCACGACGGAGCCCAGCCCCGCCTCGTGGCCCTGACGATGACCTTGGGGATGGCGAAGTCGAAGGTCGACTCCGACCCCGAACGCGCCAAGGAACTCGTCTCCGAGGCCCACGCCGAGGCCAAGGGCATCGTCACCGAACTGCGTCAGCTCGCCCGTGGCATCCACCCGGCCGTGCTCACCGACCGCGGACTCGACGCCGCCGTCTCCGCCCTGGCCGGCCGGTCGACCATTCCCATCGACGTCGACGTCCGGCTCGAGGGACGGATCGGGCGGGAGGCCGAAGCCGTGTCCTACTTCGTCGTCGCCGAGTGCCTGACGAACATCGCCAAGCACTCCGGAGCCACCCGCGCCAGCGTCTTCATCGCCCCGATCGAGACCGGCGTCCAGATCGTCGTCACCGACAACGGCCAGGGCGGGGCACGCGTGGACCGGACCGGTCGGCACACCGGCATCGCCGGGCTCATCGACCGCGTCGAGGCCGCCCGTGGCACACTGAACCTGACCAGCCCCGCAGGTGGGCCGACGACCGTAGTTGTGGAGGTGCCATGCGCATCGTAATCGCTGAAGACTCTGCCGTTCTGCGTGCCGGACTCGAACGGCTCCTGACCGATGCCGGGCACGAGATCATCGCCGCCGTTCCCGACGCCAACGAACTGCTGGCCACGGTGCACAACGATCCTCCGGATCTCGCGGTCATCGACGTGCGCATGCCCCCGACGTTCACCGACGAGGGCATCCGCGCAGCGGTCCTCATCCGCAAACAGAACCCCGACGTCAAGGTCCTCGTGTTCAGCCAATACGTGGAAGAGCAGTACGCCTCCGAACTCATCGCCGAGAACACCGGCGGATTCGGCTACCTGCTCAAGGACCGAGTCGCCGATGTCGAGGACTTCCTCGACGCCGTCGACGAGGTCGCAGGCGGCGGCACCGTGCTCGACCCCGAGGTCGTGTCCCAGATCCTCGTCCGGACCCGGAAGAAGGACGGGCTGTCGACCCTGAGCCCACGTGAGCTCGAAGTCCTCCAGCTCATGGCCGAGGGCAAGTCCAACGCCGCGATCGCCAGAATCCTCTACCTCAGCGCCGGAGCCGTTGAGAAGCACATCAGCTCGGTGTTCACGAAGTTCGGCCTCACCGCCGACACCTCGGACAACCGCCGAGTCCTCGCCGTCCTCACATTCCTCGGAGCCTAGAATGCCTGCCACAGTTCGCATCAGCGAAACCGCTCGACTCGGTCTGCGCTCGGTCCTGATCATCCTCGCCGCCGTCGTCCTCCTCGTGCCCATCATCGTCACCACCGCCCACGGGGCCTCCCGCCTCGACTACGGCAGGATCGAGGCGAACGAGGCACTGCCGAAGGCGATGAAGGAACTGAAGATGAAGCTCGACGGGGGCGCCGCCGTCGATATCAAGGCCGCCGATGTCGACGAGCCCGCCGTGAAGCTCACCGCCACCGGTCCGCGCCACAGCTCCCCCGGCCTCAAGGTCGGCGGCAGGGGCGAGACCGCCGAGGTGACAGTGGACGATCGGACGAAGCGCGAGAACACCCGGATCACCGTCACCGTGCCCGCGGCTGACTCGAAGGACCTCACGCTCGACTTCGCCGGCGACTACGGCACATTCGACGTCGACGGCGACTTCGCCGGGATCACCGCCGACACCGACGGAGGGACCCTGAATATCGACGGCTCGGCCGAACAGGTGCGGACCTCGACCGACTGGGGCGCAACCTACCTCCGGGGCACCTTCGGAACCGTGGAGTCGACGACCGAGGTCGGTGCGCTCGAGGGCGAGGAACTCACCATCGACGACCGCATCGATGCGGTGACCACGACCGGGACACTCGAACTCGACTTCACCAATGACACGATCCCCTCCGGCGGCATCGTCGCCAAGACCGAGGAGGGCCCGATCGAGCTGAGCCTGCCGAACCTCGAAATCGCGCAGGAGAACATGACGGCCGAGGCGAAGGAAGGCGACGGAGAGACGGACGAGGTCGAGGACTTCTTCTACCGGATCAACGCGAAGTCGAATGACGGCAGCGTCGATCTGGCCTCCGACCTCGACAGATACGATGCGGCGAAGAACCCGCAGGAGGCCGAGGGCAAGACGCTGGTTCCGGTCTCGGCCACAGCCGACACTGGTATGGTCACGATCAACCAGAACTGAGCTGCGACCGGCGCACGGGCGGGCTCGACGACGAGTCCACCCGTGCGGCGTGTGAGAGGACGTTCGCCATGCAGATCACCGTCTACGGAGCCACCGGAACCTTCGGCCGCCGACTCGTGTCCCAGCTGCACGAGCGCGGGCACACGACCATCGCCGCACATCGCGGCAGCGGGGTCGACACCGTGACCGGCGAGGGCGTCGCCGAGGCGGCCGAAGGCAGCGATGTCCTCGTCGACTGCGTCAACCGGATGACGATGAGAGCGGACCGTGCCATCGATTTCTTCTCCCGCAGTTCGCGATCGATCGCCCTGGCCGCGGCCGATCGGCCGGAGGCCTCTCTGGCCTGCCTGTCGATCGCCTTCCGCCCCGAGGTCGGTGAGGCGAAGCTGCTCGGCTACTACCGGGCCAAGGCCATGCAGGAGCGCATCTACCGTCGCCTCGTCCCGGCCGATCAGCTGCTGATGTTCCGCTCCGCCCAATGGTTCGAACTCGTCGACTCGATGACGTTCGCGGTCGGTCCGCTGCGCTTCGTGCCGAAGATGCGCGTCCAGGCGCTGGCGGCGGCCGAGGCGGCCCGGATGATGGCCGAGGCCATCGACGCCGGCGAACACGGCACCATCGAGGCGGCCGGTCCCGAGATCAGCGACTTCGCCGAGATCGCCGCACGAATCGCCGAGGAACGGACCAGGGCCGCGGGGATCGCGAAGGCCCCGAAGGTCATCGGCATGCCGCTGCCCGGACCGGCCTCCGGAGACGGGCTGATCCCCGACTCACCGCGACTGTCCGAGGTCGGCCTCGACGATTGGCTGCGCACCCCCTGAGCCCGGTCGAACTCTACGCGGTATCCTCCAATACGGAGGTGGACATGGATTGGATGGAATACGGTTTCAACGGAGCCGACGCGATCAGAGTCGTCATCTCCTGCATCGCCTTCTACTTCGGGATCATCCTGCTGCTGCGCATCTTCGGCCAGCGCACCCTGGCGAGCCTCTCGAGCTTCGATCTGGCCGCGATCATCGCCATGGGGGCGATCATCGGCCGCGCCATCCTCGGTGACACACCGACCCTCGGTGCGGGGACTCTCGGCCTGGCGACCCTGCTCATCCTGCAGGCGCTGAGCGGGGTCGGTCGTCGCTTCGGAGTGATCCGCGCCGTCGTCAACTCCCCGGCCGTCGTGCTCATGGCCGGTCGGGAGATCCTGTCCGACAACCTGTCGCGGACCCACGTCGACCACGCCGAGGTGATCGCGAAGCTGCGCTCGGCCGGGATCCGCAACCGCGACGAGGTCGCCTGCGTGATCCTCGAATCGACGGGTCAGATCAGCGTCATCCGGCGTGGTGCGCCCATCGCCGAGGAGATGCTGACCGGGGTCATCGGAGCCGAGCGGGTCCCCCGCGAGGGCTGAGCTCCGACCGTGATTCAGTCGAGGCCGAGCAGCTTCGCCCCATTGGTCCACAGCACCGAACGCATCCAGTCGTCGCCGAGGCCCAGACCGGCCAGACCCGAGATCTGATCGACATAGGGGTAGGGGATGTTCGGGAAGTCGGAGCCGAGGACGATCCGATCCTCGAGCCGGGCCAAGCGTTCGCGGTAGGCCGGCCCCACCTCGGCGGGGGAGCTGAAGTACCCGGAGGCGAACATGGTCGTGTCGAGGTGGACGTGGTCGTAGGCCTCGACGAGATCGGCGAAGGCATCGTATTCGGGCATGCCCATATGGGCGATGACGAACCTGAGGTCGGGGAAGCGCTCGAGGACGTTCGCCACCGCCTGCGGGCCGGTGTGCTTGCCCGGCAGAGGCGCGGATCCGGCGTGGATGACGATGGGCGCCCCCGCCTCTTCGAGCGCCTCCCAGGCGGGGTCGAGCACCCGATCATCGGGAGAGAAGGCCCCGACCTGGACGTGGACCTTGAACAGCTTCGCTCCGGCGGCCAGGGCGGCGGGCACGTAGTCGGCGGATTCGGGTTCGGCGTAGAGGGTTCCGCAGTGGATGACATCGTCGTGGGCGGCGGCGAACTCGGCGTTCCAGTCGTTCAGCCATGCGGCCATGCCGGGTTTGTGCGGGTAGGTCAGCGCCGGGATCGCACGGATGCCGAGCTCGCGGACGATGCGCAGCCGCGTGTCCGTGTCGAACCGATAGGTGATCGGCCAGTCCCGGCCGTAGTTCTTCGCGGCATCGTCGAAGTACTCCCAGACCTTGTCGAGCACGTTCTGCGGGAGGAAGTGCACGTGGATGTCGGCCAGCCCCGGCAGACCGAGGGCCTCCAGGTAGGCGGGGATCTGCGCGTCCGAACGCGGGGGAGCGGTCATGGAGTCGGGGACATCGACGGTGCGACCGATCGTCGTCTCGGTGTCCGTGCCCGGGCCCGGCTGAGAGGCTGCGTCATTGGAGTCGTCCATGAACCCACTCTATGACCTCGCGGCACAGGGTCCGGAAAAGGGGCCCGGAAGGAAGGGCCCAGCCTCGTCGAGCCCACCGCCGTCCTCAGCGGGCGTCCATGACCGCACCATAGACTGCCCGCATGAGTCTGATCGACCCGTACCCGATCATCGTCCCGTCCGGACTGCGGCCCGTCGGGCAGAGCCCGTACTGGACCCCCGGAGACACCGTGACCTGGACGTTCCGTCGGTTCGACTTCGACCGTGATCTCGCCGAGGTGACCCGACCGATGCGTGTCATCGCCGACGGCCCCGATGGTGCCGTCCTGTGGCTGCCGGGAGGGACTCCGACCGGGGAGACCCGGATCGTCGGGTGGGAGGATGCCAATCCGCACGACGTTCCGCTGCGGGCCAGGTTCCGCCCCCTCGCCGAGGCGCCCACCCGGATCCAGGTCGACGGCACCTGGCGGGGCCGCGGAGTCCTCAAGATCGTCCCGCCCGAGGTTCCGTTCTCGGTGTGGGTGCTGCTCAAGGACGCAGGTGCCGGGGTGCGCGCCGAGTGGTACGTCAATCTCGAGACCACGCACCGACGCAGTGATGATGCGCTGTTCACCAGCGACCACGTCCTCGACATCACGTTCCCCGTCGCGTCGATTCCACTCCACGCCGAGGACGGCACCCTCGACGCACGCGGTGCGGTGTTCAAAGACGTCGACGAACTCGCCGCGGCCGCGAACTTCGGAGCGTGGCCGCCCGAGTGGTCGCAGACCATCCGCGCGAACGGCTCCCATGTGCTCGACCACCTCGGCGACTTCTCCTGGGCCTTCGACCCCGAGTGGGAGGCCATCGCCCGCAGACTGGCGGGCGAATCGGAGGGTGCGCCCGGCGCGGACGGGCCGGTGAGAGCGGAACTCGGGGCCGCCTCGGCGAGAGAAAAATCGTTCGCTCAGGAACATCGTTCGATCCCGAGCGGTTGCTATGACAGAGAGCTTCGATGATCCGAAGACCCGGTCCGGCGAGGCCGGCCCGACATCGAACACAGACGCGCTGATGAAAGGAACCGTGTCATGACGACCAACCACAGGATCCGCCTGAATTCCCGTCCCGTGGGCACGCCCACCGAGGAGAACTACCTGCTCGACGAGGTGCCCGTGCCGAGCCCGGGCGAGGGCGAGGTGCTGCTGCGCACCCTCTACCTCTCGCTCGATCCGTACATGCGCGGGCGGATGTCGGATGCGAAGTCCTATGCCGCACCCGTCGAGGTCGGCGATGTCATGGTCGGAGCCACCGTGTCCGAAGTCGTCGAATCGAATGCGCACGACTTCTCCACCGGCGACATCGTCCTCGGCTACGGCGGTTGGCAGGAGTATTCGGTGGAGTCGACCGGGCACCTGCGCAGGATCGATCCCGAGCTCGCACCGATCTCCACCCACCTCGGCGTGCTCGGTATGCCCGGATTCACCGCCTATGCGGGACTGCTCGAGATCGGGCAGCCGCAGGAGGGCGAGACCGTGGCCGTGGCCGCCGCCACCGGTCCCGTCGGCTCCGTCGTCGGTCAGATCGCGAAGATCAAGGGAGCGACCGCCGTCGGCATCGCCGGCGGCCCGGACAAGGTCGCCCACCTGCGTGAACTCGGCTTCGACGTCGCCCTGGACCACCGGACGGGCAACCTGCGGCAGGAGCTGAAGGAGGCGGTGCCCCAAGGCATCGACGTCTATTACGAGAACGTCGGCGGGGAGGTCTTCGACGCCGTGCTGCCGCGGCTGAACACCTTCGCTCGCGTGCCCGTGTGCGGACTCGTGGCCAACTACAACCTCACCGAACTGCCCGAGGGTCCCGACCGCTCGGGTGCGCTCATGGGCCACATACTGACGAAGTCGCTGCTGGTGAGAGGTTTCATCCAGACCGAATTCGCCGGCCGGCTCACCGATCAGTTCCTCACCGATATGAGCGGCTGGCTCAAGGAGGGCAAGGTCCGCTACCGCGAGGACATCCGCCCCGGTCTGGAGAGGGCTCCCGAGTACTTCAACGACCTGCTCACCGGCGGGAACTTCGGCAAGATGGTCGTCGCCGTCGGCGCGGAGGGCTGAGGGGCGGCGATCCCTCAGCTCCCCGCGGGCTCGAGACTCGGAGTCGGGCCCAGTCGAGGCCAGTCGCTGAGGTCCCGCAGGAGCTGACGGTCGTGAGTCGAAGCCACCACCGCCGCCGAGGTGGCCCGCAGCGCCTCGGTGAGCTCGTCGACCAATGAGATCGACAGATGGTTCGTCGGCTCGTCGAGTAGCAGCAGGTGCGGCCGCGCGGACAGCGCCAGTGCCAGATCCAGGCGTCTGCGCTGTCCCATGGACAGCTCTCCGATTCGTCTGCCGAGTTCCGTCGAGCGGAGCAGCCCGAGGGACGCGAGGCCAACGGCCTGCGAGGAGGGGAAGACGCCCGTGGCGATGAGCGCATCCTGGTGGGAGGCGAAGAGTTCGCTGGCCCGGCGGTCGAGCGGCAGAGCTGATTCCTGTCGCAGATGCGCGATCCGAGTCCCGGCCGAGCGCCGCACCCGCCCGGTCGTCGGGCAGAGATCGCCGGCGAGGACGCTGAGCAGAGTGGACTTGCCGGCCCCGTTCGGGCCGGTGACGAGCTGCCTGGTCCGCCCGAGGACCTCCAGCGAGACCGGCTCGGGCAGTCTCCCGTCGACGGTGATGTCAGCGGCGCTGACGAGAGTCGCTCCCGGTCGGACGCTGAGGTCGGGGAACCGGAGCGTCTGCGGCGGTTCGGGCATGGTCACGGCGTGGGCCTCGAGGGCGGCCCGCCGACGGTGGACGTTGGTGACGAGTCCGCCGGCGCGAGTGGCACGCTGGTGTTTGCCCGTCCCCTTGTCCGGCCGCCAGCCCGAGACGAGCCGATTCTGCGCGGCGCTGAGATCGTCCTCGAGCTTCGACCGCTGCTCCTGCTGGCGGGCGTACTCCTGCTCCCAGCGCTCCCGTTCGGCCCGGCGGCCGGCGCGGTATCCGGCGTAGCCGCCGCCGTGGACGCGGGGGCGCCCATCCGGTGTCGGGTCGAGATCGATCGTCGTCTCCGCGATGTCTGCCAGCAGCGCGCGGTCGTGACTGACGATGACGACTCCGCCGGAGCGTGCTCGCAGCCGCTCGGTCATGTAGTCCAGTCCCGCCCGATCGAGGTGATTGGTCGGTTCGTCGAGCAGCAGGAAATCGGCGTCGCCGCCGAGGAGGCAGGCCAATCGGACCCGATACCGATGTCCGACGGACATCTGCGTGAGCGGTCGTGAATGATCGGACTCGGCATCCAGGGCCTCGAGGGCGATGTCGACCCGGCGGCGAGCGTCCCAGGCGTCGAGGGCCTCTGCCTGTTCGAGAGCGAGTGCGAAACGAGCCCCGGCCCCGTCTTCGCCCTCGGCGAGGGCCAGGCCGGCGGCGTCGAGTTCGTCCAGAGCGGTCAGCGAATCGGCGATCGCGTCTGCGACGACCTGACCGACGGTCCGCCGATCGGTCGTCGACATCTCCTGTTCGGCGATGCCGAGTGTGCCGATTCTGCTCACCTGCCCCTCATCGGGCGGCAGGGCCCCGGACAGGATGTGCAGAAGGGTTGATTTGCCGCGGCCGTTCTCGCCGACGACGGCGATCCGCGAGGTGGGGGTGACGGTCAGGTCGACGCCGGTGAGCACTCGGGCGGCACCGAGTGAGACGGAGACGTCGGAGACCAGGATCTGTGCGCGAGAGCGCGCATGAAGTGCAGGTGGGGTGATGGGCACGGTGGTGTTCCTCTGATGCGGCGTGCCGGTTCGCACCACCGGCGAGGTGGTGTGAGCACGCGGAAGCGGTGGCCCGTGAGGCCATGACGACGTGACCACCGCAGCCTCGTCAAGCGCAGTCGACGAGGGGCGGCGGTTCGTGGTCGCCCTCAGAGGAAGAACAGATGCATATCGTGATCATATCAAGGCCGCATTCGTCGGAGCAGGGCTCTCGCCCGTGCCCGCCGAGTGCGGAGAGTACTCGACGACGGGGAACGAATTCCGCACGATGGTCCGCAGATCCGACAGGCTCGCGTCGGGGGAGACCTCACCGACCGCGCGGGCTTGGATGAGGAGGTTGCCGATGGCGGTCGCCTCGACGGGTCCGGCGATGACCGTCCGGCCCGTGCGCTGGGCCGTCAGCCGACATAGAAGTGCGTTCTGGGAACCTCCGCCGACGATGTGGATGGTCTCGACGCTCACCCCCGTCAGCGCCTCGGCGGCGTCGATGGTCTGCCGGTAGGCCTCGGCCAGGGACTCGAGGATGCTGCGGACGACCTCCGCCTGTGCCGTCGGCGGGCGCAGACCGTGCTCGCGGCACCAGTCGGCGATGCGGCCGGGCATATCGCCGGGCGGGGTGAAGCGCTCATCGGAGGGGTCGAAGATCGGCACCTGACCGGTGACGGCCTCGGCCTCGACGAGCAGAGTCTGTAGGTCCGCGCTGCGCTGGGCATCGGTGGCGTTGTGGTGCCAGTGGCGCATCGATTCGCTCAGCAGCCACAGCCCGGAGACGTTCTTGAGGAAGCGGACGGTCCCGTCGACGCCGCCCTCATTGGTGAAGTTCGCCTCCCGGGCCGCGTCGGTGACGACCGGTTCATCGAGTTCGAGGCCGACCAGGGACCAGGTTCCGCTCGAGATGAACGCGGAGTCCTTCGAAGCGAAGGGGACGGCCACCACCGCCGAGGCGGTGTCATGGCTGCCGACGGCCGTGACCTTCACCGGCCTGTCGGCTCCCAGACGCTGAGTCGCCGAGGCGGTGAGTTCACCGATCGTCTGGCCCGGTTCGACGAGTTCTGCCAGCTGGCTGCGATCGGTGCCGGCCAGTTCGAGCAGCTGCCGATCCCATGTTCTCCGGTCCAGACCGAGCAGTCCGGTGGTCGAGGCATTGGTCGCCTCGGTGCGGGCGGTGCCCGTGAGCCAGTAGGCGATGAGGTCGGGGACGAGCAGGATCCGGTCGGCCGCGTCGAGGAGACCGGACTCGGACTCGGCGGCGAGCTGGAACACCGTGTTGAAGTCGAGGTGCTGCAGACCGTTGCGGGCGAACAGTTCGGCCGGGTCGATGCGCTCGTGGACGAGAGCGACCCCGCGTGCGGTCCGCCGGTCACGGTAGTGGTGCGGCAGTCCGATGAGCCGCCCGGCCCGCAGCATCCCGTAGTCGACGGCCCAGGAGTCGATGCCGATGCTGCGCAGTTCGGCAGCGCTGCGCACCGCCTCCCGCAGTCCGTCCTCGAGCGCGGCATAGAGCGCCGTGATGTTCCAGTACAATCCCTCGGCGGGAGCACTCTCAGCCGCGCTGTCGCGGTCCGTGGGCGCTGCCTCGGTGAGGTGGAGCGGAGCATTGGGGAACCGGGCGATGTGCTTCATCTTCAGCACGCCGCCGTCGACTCCGCCGAGGATCACCCTCCCGCTCGTCGCTCCCAGATCGACAGCGGCGAGGGTCAGCGGTGATTTCGTCGTGTCCATCATGACCTCCTGCTGCGGCTCTTCGTCCGTCACCGGAGGAACGCCGCTGCGACGCCGGCGTCGACGGGCACGTGCAGGCCGGTCGTGTGCGAGAAGTCATCGGTGCACAGGGCATAGACGGCGTTCGCGACGTTCTCCGGCACCACTTCGCGGCCGAGGATGGTGCGCTGGGCGTAGAACTTGCCGAGGTCCTCCTCGTCGATGCCGTAGGTCTTCGCCCGCTGGGCGCCCCACCCTCCGGCGAAGATGCCCGAACCCCGGACGACCCCGTCGGGGTTGATCCCGTTGACCCGGATGCCGTGCTCACCGAGTTCGGCGGCGAGCAGTCTGACCTGGTGGGCCTGATCGGCCTTGGTCGCGGAATAGGCGATGTTGTTCGGTCCCGCGAAGACGGAGTTCTTCGAGGAGATGTAGACGATGTCTCCGCCGAGACCCTGGTCGACGAGGATCCTCGCGGCGTTCTTCGACACCAGGAAGGAGCCCTTGGCCATGACGTCGTGCTGGAGGTCCCAATCGGCCTCCGTCGTCTCGAACAGGGACTTCGACAGGGACAGTCCGGCGTTGTTGACGACGAGGTCGAGGCCGCCGAAGGCGAGCACCGCCTCGGTCAGCGCCGCCCGCACACCGGATTCGTCGGAGACATCGGCCGCGACCCCGATCGCGACATCGGTCGAACCGAGCTCTGCGGCCACGGACCGGGCCTTGTCCCGGTCGAGATCGGCGATGACGACGCAGGCGCCCTCCGCGGCCAGACGGGTGGCGATGGCCTTGCCGATGCCGCTGGCGGCCCCGGTGACCAAGGCGACGCGGGAGCTCAGCGGCTTCGGTGCGGGCTTGCGCTTGAGCTTGGCCTCCTCGAGCGCCCAGTACTCGATCCGGAACTTCTCGGCCTCGGAGATCGGGGCATAGGTCGACAGCGCTTCGGCGCCGCGGATGACGTTGATCGCGTTGAGGTAGAACTCGCCGGCTACGCGCGCGGTCTGCTTATCGGCTCCATAGGAGAACATGCCCACGCCGGGGACGAGGATGATGGCCGGGTCGGCTCCGCGCATCGCCGGTGAGTCCGACTGCGCGTGACGCTGGTAGTAGGCGGCGTAATCGGCCCGGTAGGACTCGTGGAGTTCGGGCAGGGCGGCGATGATCTCCTCGGCCGGTGTATCCGCGGGCAGGTCGATGACCAGGGGTTTGACCTTCGTGCGCAGGAAGTGGTCGGGGCAGCTCGTGCCGAGTTCGGCCAGTTCGGTCAGCTTCTCTCCGGCGAGGAATTCCAACACCGCCTCGTCGTCGGTGAAGTGACCGACCATCGCTCGGTCCCTCGAGGCGAGACCGCGCAGATGCGGTGCCAGGGCCGCGGCCTTCGTGCGGCGCTGCGCCTCCGGGAGGGCGGAATAGTCGGCACGCGCGGCGCCGAAGGGCTCCGGGCGGCCGTGCTGGACGATGTAGTCGGCCGCGGTGTCGATGATCCAGCGGGAGTTGGCTTCGGACTCCGCCGAGGTGGCTCCCCAGGCGGTGATCCCGTGACCGCCGAGGATGGTGCCGACGGCCTGCGGGTTCTCCCGTCTGATCGCTGCGATGTCGAGACCGAGCTGGAAGCCGGGCCGGCGCCAGGGGACCCAGACCACCTTGTCGCCGAAGATCTGCTTCGTCAGTTCCTCACCGTCGGCGGCCGTGGCGATCGCGATGCCGGAATCGGGGTGGAGATGGTCGACGTGGGCGGCGTCGACGAGGCCGTGCATGGCGGTGTCGATGGACGGGGCGGCTCCGCCCTTGCCGTGCAGGGTGTAGTCGAAGGCCGCGACCATCTCGTCCTCCCGGTCCACACCCGGGTACATCCTCTCCATCGCCCGCAGCCGGTCGAGCCTGAGCACGGCCAGCCCTTCAGGGGTGAGGGTGCCGAGGTCGCCTCCGGAGCCCTTGACCCACAGCAGTTCGACGTCCTCACCGGTCACCGGGTCGACATCGGTGCCCTTGGCCGAGGTGTTGCCTCCGGCGTAGTTCGTGTTGCGGCGGTCGGCACCCAGCGAGTTCGAGCGGGTGATGAGTTCGTGCACTGTCGGATTGATCATGGTTCTCCTCGGGGCTGAGACGGTTGGCGAAGTGGGAGCGGGAACCGAGCCGAGCGTCGGCTCGCCGGCGGCGCGGCGGGCGTCCGCGGCAGGGCAGGCGCCCGAAGCTGGGGTCAGGCGCCCGCGGCAGGGGCGACTGGCTCAGGCGCCCCAGCCGGCCTGGGTGCCGCCGATGCGGTCGGCGGCGATCCGTTCCTGGTATCCGGAGTCGCGGAAGGCGCGGATGGGATCGGCCGGCAGGCCGCGTGCGGCTCTCCACTTGGACAGATCGCGGCGGACATCGGTGTAGAAGGCATCCATGAAGATGTCGTTGGCGGCGATGACATCGCCGGCTCGCTGTGCCGCTGTCAGGGCCTCGGTGTCGAGCAGAAGGGCCCGCGCGGTCATCTCCTGGACATTGAGCACCGATCGGATCTGGCCTTCGATCTTGTTCTCCACGTTGTGGCACTGGTCGAGCATGAACGCGATATCGGGGCTGTTGAGGCCGCCTCCGCGAATCACCTCGTGAATGATGCGGAAGAGCTGGAACGGATCGGCGGCCCCGACGATGAGGTCATCGTCGGCATAGAACCGGGAATTGAAGTCGAAGGAGCCGAGCTTGCCCAAGCGCAGCAGCTGCATGACGATGAACTCGATGTTCGTGCCCGGAGCGTGGTGGCCGGTGTCGAGGCACACCAGAGCCCTGTCGCCGAGCGCCGCGACCTGGGCATAGCTCGTGCCCCAATCGGGCACATCCGTGTGATAGAACGAGGGCTCGAAGAACTTGTACTCGAGCACCATCCGCTGGTTCTCGCCGAGGCGGTCGTAGATGGTGCGAAGCGAGTCGTTCAGTCGGTCCTGGCGTCCCCGCATATCGGCCTGGCCGGGATAGTTCGATCCCTCGGCCAACCAGATCTTGAGGTCGCGGGATCCGGTGCGGTCCATGACGTCGATGCATTCGAGATGATGCTCGATGGCTTTGGTGCGGATGCGCTCGTCCTCATGGGTGAGCGCCCCGAACTTGAAGTCATCGTCCTGGAAGGTGTTCGAGTTGATGGTGCCCAGGCGCACACCGAGGCCGCGCGCGTGGGCATCCAGTTCGGCGAAGTCGCACAGGTCCCACGGGATGTGGAGAGCCACCTGCGGAGCGAGTCCGGTGAGCTCGTGGACCTTGGCGGCGTCGGCGATCTTCTCGAAGGGATCGCGCGGCGTGCCCGGCGTGCCGAAGACCTTGAACCTGGTCCCGGAGTTGCCGAAGGCCCAGGACGGCAGTTCGATCTCCTGCGCCGCGAGCTGATCGGTGATGTCTGCGAAGGTGCGGGAGGTGCTCATGGCTGTGAGTGTTTCCTTACTGTTGCGGTGGTGCTGTTCGTGTGCGGTGCGGCGCGGTCGCGAGTTGGTCCTCGAGGTGAAAGACTTCGCGCAGTCGCTCGGGGCCTTCGTCGAAGGACCCTCCGGCGGCGAAGTACGGTGACATCGACTGCTGCCAGGCGGCATTGATCTCGGTGCGGTCCATTCCGCGCTGGGCGGCCTCGTAGTCTTCGGTTTCGAGGTAGCCGATGATCATTCCCGCGGAGTCGGCGAACAGGGAGTAGTTGGTCCAGCCGGTCGACTCGAGTGCCGTGAGCATCTCCGGCCACACCTGGCGGTGGGCGGCGATGTACTCATCGATGCGGGCCGGATCGACCTGCATGCGGAAGCAGACGCGCTCCATCTCAGGACTCCCTGACCGCGGGGGTTCCGTCCGTGCGGAGGTTGCCCTCGGCCACCTCGGTGGCGTGGTCGGCGTCGAGGAGACGTCCGTACCGTTCGATCTCGATCTCCTCGAGCGTCTTGTTCTGTGTCTTCGGGGCCCAGATCATGCCGATGAGCAGGGCCGCGACGAGGAGGCCGAGGATGAGGACGCCGACGCCGTGCATACCGGTCTTCTCGAGCATGAGGGGGAACCACAGCGAGAGCACGCCGACCATGACGCGCACGATCATGAACATGAAACCCTGGGCCGAGGCGCGGTAGCGGGTGGCGAAGAGCTCGGCCGCCCACAGACCGTAGAAGGCCTGGGCGCCCAGTCCCGAGGAGATGCCCCAGCCGATGGCGAAGGTCAGCAGCGAGAACCAGCCGGCGGGACCGTAGATGAGCACGGCCCAGGCGACGATGCCGAGTCCGGCGCCGAATCCATAGAGCCAGCGACGTGAGACCTTGTCGCCGTAGCGCATGAAACCGAAGAAGGTGGCGGCGCTGGTCAGTCCCCAGACGAGGACCTGCAGGAGGTATTGGGAACGGGCGTCAGTGAGACCGGTGGCCTCGTAGATGCGGGGCTGGAAGATGCCGGCCTGTCCGGCCACGGTGTTCCAGAGTCCGTAGACGCCGATGAGGAAGAGCAGTGCGGTGATGTTCTTCTTCTTGGTGAACATCTCGAAGATGCCGCGGTAGGTGCCGACCGTGCGCGGATTCGACTGCTTCTGACTCCAGCGCCGCGATTCGCTCAGTCCGCGACGGACCCACCAGGTGATGAAGGCGATGACGAACAGATGGGCGAAGATGATCCGCGAGCCCAGCAGTCCCATGGGCTCGAGCAGGGCGGCCAGCAGGAAGCCGATCATCGGGCCGATCGACCAGGCCAATTGGGCGACTCCGACGTGTCCGGCGCGGCGGCCGTCGGGGGCTTCCTCGGCGATGTAGGTCCACGCGGCCGTGACACCGGCGCCCACCGCGATTCCCGTGAGCACGAAGCCGAGGAGCAGTGAGCCGAAGTTGAACGCGAAGACGGCGAAGAGCGTGCCGAACATGTAGAGGATCAGGTCATAGGTGTAGATGAATTTGCGGCCGTAGCGATCGCAGAGCGGTCCGCCGATGGCGGCTCCGATGGCGGCGCCGAAGGCATTGGCGCTCAGGGCGGACAGCAGGCCGACGGCGATGCTGTCGAGTCCGAACTCGGTCTGCCACAGGCTGATGCTGGTGGCGATCGCGATGATCGAACCGGCCTCGATGTAGTTCGACATCGCCACGGCGACCGTGGCTTTCCATTTGGACGACGTCGTTGTGTCCTTCATGAGTTCCTCCGAAGGGATCGGTGATCGCGACGCAGCGATCGGTCTCTGGTGACTTCGTGGGCGGTGTGGTGAAAGCTTCGTTTCCGATGATGGATTGAAACGTTTCAATATTGCTGGTGGGGACACTACCATGTAGTCGAGATCACATCAAGAGATGCCGATGGACGGCGGCTCCAGCGGCGAGTGAGGTCAGCGGCAGGAGGCACGAGCGGCGAGCGAGGCGACCGTGCCGGGCATTTCGGGCACAATGAGACATGTTCCCGCTCCCGGTGGTCGACGGCCCGGGCACTGATGACGAAGGAGACTCATGGCCAAGGTGAGTATGCGCGAAGTCGCCGAGCGCGCCGGAGTCTCGGTGGGGACCGTCTCCCACGTGGTCAACGGTTCGTCGAAGGTCGCCGAGGCGACCGCGCAGAAGGTCAATGAGGCGATCGACGAGCTCGGCTTCGTGCGCAATGCCGCAGCGAGGCAGCTGAGATCCGGTCACAGCAGCAGCCTCGGTCTCGTCGTGCTCGACTCCGCGAACCCGTTCTTCGCTTCGGTCGCCCACGGTGCCGGACACGCCTGTGACGAGGCCGGTCTGTCACTGCTCATCGGAGACTCGGGCACCGACGAGAAACGGGAGTCGAAGTATCTCGAGCTCTTCGCCGAACACCGGGTCAATGGGCTGCTCGTGACGCCGACGGGCGCCGACCTGTCCGAACTCGAATCCATCGCCGCCCGCGGCACTCCGGTGATGCTCGTCGACCGGGCCTCGACCGGATACGCGCTGTCGTCGGTGACGGTGGACAATGTCGCCGGCGGCCGGATGGCGCTCGACCACATCATCGCGGGCGGCTGCGCATCCCCGGTGTTCATCGGCGGTCCGCGGTCTCTGCCGCAGGTTGCCGACCGCCTGGCCGGAGCACGAGAGCGGGCCGAGGCCTCGGGGCTCACGCTGCCGGTGTACGAGACCGAGCAGCTGACCATTCTGGCTGGTCGGGACGTCGGGAGGACGATCGTCGGGCTGCCCGAGGACCAGCGGCCCGATGCCGTGTTCTGCGCCAACGACCTGCTGGCCGTCGGGTTCATGCAGGCGGTCCTCATGTTCAGCGACCTGCGCGTTCCCGCCGACATCGCGATCGTCGGCTACGACGACATCGACTATGCGTTCTCGACCATTGTTCCGCTGACCTCGGTGCGCCAGCCGGCCGAGCTGCTGGGCCGGACGGCCGTCGAAACCCTGCTGCAGGAGAACGCCTCGACCTCGGACGTCCACCACGACCGCGAATTCACGCCCGAGCTCGTCGTCCGGGAATCGACCCGGCCGGTGCGGACGGATCCGGCAAACGGATCGGCGCCCCCGGTGGACGAGTAGGCGTCTCCGGCGGACGAGCCAGCGTCTCATGCGAAGTGAGCGAACACCTCGGCGGGGTCGAGTCCGAAGCTCAGGGCCAGGGTGAGCACGATGCGTGCCTTGCGGGCGTCGAGGATTCCGGCCGGGACGAGTCCGGCCTCGAGCAGACCGATCTCGCCGCCGGGATAGCCGTAGGTGCGTTTCAGGCTCGCCCCGGACCCCGTTCGGGAGGCGAGGACCACCGGCATCGCCTCGGCCAGGCGGGTCACGGCGGGCAGCAGGGACTCGGGCACGTGACCGCCGCCGACTCCCGAGATCACGGCACCGGCGAATCCGGACCCGGCGATGAGCTCGAGCGTCTGCTCGGGCTCGCCCATCCCCACCTCGACGAGGGCGATGTCTTTCAGCCGTTCGGGCCGGGGCAGGCCCGCGAACGGCGAGGGCGAGGTCTGCGGTGCGTGGGGGAGGTGGAGCGTGTTCTCGCTCAGCCAGCCGATCGCTCCGAGCACCGGGCCGGAGGAGAACGCGGCCGTCGAGGTCGCATGCGATTTCGTGACGAACCGCGGGTCGTGGACCTCGTCATCGAACACGAGGCTCGCCGGCAGGTCGCCGACTCGGTCCGACAGTGCCGTCAGCGCCGCGGCTCTGACGTTCGCCGGTCCATCGGCCCCGGGCAGGGTGGGGTTGCGCATGGCACCGGTGGCGGCGATGTGCACGTCTGAGTCATTGAGCAGCCAGAGACCGAACGCGGACTCCTCGAGGGTGTCGGTGCCCTGAGTGAGCACGAGACCGTCGGCGGCGGAGCTGCGGGCGAGGTCGACGACGTCGAAGAGCATCTCGAGGGTGACATTGGCACTCGAGACCTGAGCCACCTGGGTGAAGTCGGCCTGCAGATCCGGCCAGATCCCATCGAGACCGGCCGCCGCGGCCAGCTCGGCACCCCCGAGCGCCGGGGCCACCCCGCCGGTGGCGTTCGCCGTCGATGCGATGGTCCCGCCGAGGGCGGTCAGAAGCAGGTGAGGGGCGGTGTGCGATGAGCTCTCAGGCATGGGACGAGTCTAACGTCAGCGCCGTTTGCTAGTCTCCACGCATGGACCCCGACACCGTGCTCCGCGTGGCCCACGAACAGGCCATGCAGTACCCCTCTGTCGCGGTCGGTCATCCGTTCGGGCCGGAGTACACGGTGTACAAGGTGCGCGGCAAGATGTTCATGATGGCCTATGAGCTGCGGGGGACTCCGAGCCTCAACCTCAAGATCGATCCGCTCGACGGCGAGGTGCTGCGGGACGCCTATGCCGAGATCACGTCCGGCTACCACATGAACAAGCTGCACTGGATCACGGTGGCCGGTGCCTCGACGGATGCCGGGGTCGGGAAGGGTGCCGGTGCCTCGACGACTGCCGGCGGCACGAGCGACGGGGTCCGCCTCGATGCCGAGCTGCTCCATGATCTCGTGCTCGAGTCCTACTGCCTCGTGGTGGCGAAGCTGCCGCGGAAGGATCGGCCGGTGGACCCGGTGAGCTTCGGCGGAAGGGACCGCGAGGAGTGAGCGACAGTGGCGCCTGAGAACACGACCGGACCGCCCCCGCCGCGTCCCGGCCCGCCGCGGCCGAATGCACGACAGGAACCGGACGCGCGACAGCAGCCGGACGCGCCGCCTCTGCGCCGTCACCAGGGCGAGGCGCTGGAGGCTCTGTATGCATCGGCCGAGACCGGGCAGCGCCGTTCGTGGATCGTCCTGCCTCCGGGAGCGGGCAAGACCCGAGTCGGAATCGACCACGCCGAGCACCTGCTGACGCAGGGTCTGGTCGAACAGGTCGTCGCCTTCGGTCCGAATACCGCGATCCAAGGGCAGTGGGCATCGACGTGGGACCGGCTCGCCGGCGACTGGGGCCGGGCGGGCACGAGCCGAGACCTCGACGGCGTCTTCACCGCTCTGACCTATCAATCGCTGGCCGTCTTCGACGAGGACCGCGAACCCGGCGGCAGTCTGCTGAGCGAACTCGCGCCCGGCGGGAGGGACCTCGTCGACGGACTCGTCGCCGGCGGCCCGATGCTGCTCATCCTCGACGAATGTCACCACCTGCTCGAAGTCTGGGGTCGACTGCTGTCCGACCTGCTCGAACTGCTCCCCGATGTCTGGGTGCTGGGACTGACCGCCACCCCGCCGGCGACGATGACCGCGCAGCAGCGAGACCTCGTCTCCGAGCTCTTCTCCGCCGTCCGCTACTCCGCCGCCATCCCGGCCCTGGTCAAAGAAGGCGACCTGGTTCCGTTCGCCGACCTCGTATGGGTGACCGAGCCGACCCGGGCCGAAGACGGCTGGCTGTCGGCCCAGGCCGAACGCCACACCGAGTTCATCACCGGAATCCTCGACCCCGAGCAGGGCTCGATCGGGTTCCTCGAATGGATGGACCGCAGGTTCCTCGGCGCCCGCGCCGAGGCCGTGAGCTGGCAGACCCTGAGCAGGCAGCGACCCGAACTCTGCGATGCGGCGCTGCGACTCCACCACGCCGATCTGCTGCGTCTGCCGCCCGGGGCCCGCCTGAGCGAACAGCACCGCCGCGACCCCGATGCCGATGACTGGGCCCGACTGATCGAGGACTGGATGCGCCACCACCTTCTGGTCTCCGAGGAACCGTCGGATCGCGAACTCGCCGAGGCGATCCGCCGAACACTGCCCGCGATCGGCTGCCGATGGACCCGCAACGGGATCGCACCGGGCCGCTGCCCGACCGACCGCGTGCTGGCGCGTTCGGCGTCGAAGCCGCTCGCCTGCGTCGACATCGTCTCCGCCGAGGCCGCCGCCCTCGGCCAGCACCTGCGCACACTCATCCTCTGCGACTTCGAATCGGCCACGGCGACACTGTCCGCCGATGTCCGAACGGTGCTCGACGAACGCTCCGGCTCGGCGCTGCTCACCCTCGAAACCCTCCTCGCCGACCCGACCACGGCCGCTCTGGGACCGCTGCTCGTCTCCGGCCGCACCGTGGCCGGTGCCCCAGAGGTCCTGGAAGAGCTGAGGGAGACGGTCGCCGCCGCGGACGAGGCGCTGGCCTCCCGCCTGAACATCACCGATCCCGTGGCCGGTGTCAGCCGCCTCGACGGGGGCTGGACCAGCCGGACCTGGGTGCCGTACGTGACCGAGTTCTTCGACTCCGGAGCCTCCCACGTGCTCATCGGGACCCGCGCACTGCTCGGCGAGGGATGGGACGCACCGGCCGTGACCGGACTCATCGACCTCACGACCGCGACGACCCCGACCGCCGTGACCCAGACCCGCGGCCGCGCGCTGCGCGAGGACCCGAACTGGGCGGACAAGGTCGCGCTCAACTGGACCGTCGTATGCATCAGCCCCGACCATCCGCGAGGCGACGGGGACTGGGACCGGCTCGTCCGCAAACACGACGGCTTCTTCGGCACCGATGCCGAAGGGGAGATCGTCGACGGCGTCGCCCATATCGACCCCGCATTCTCGGCCTTCCACCCGCCCGAGGACGACATCGACGCGATCAACGCCCGGATGACCACCCGATCCCAGGCCCGCGCCGAGGTGGCCCGCCGATGGGAGGTGGGAGCCGACTACCGCGATGAGACCCTGCGGTCGGTGCGCATCGTCGGGTCCGGTTCGCCGCATGCCCTCGCCGAGGCGGGTGAGGAGACCGAGGGGATCAGCCCGACACCGCGCAACCGCGACGGCGACCCCGGCGCTTTTCTTCCCTTCTCCCTGCGACCGGCGACGATCGTCGGCTGGTCGACAGTCGGCCTGCTGGCGGTCGTGGCCGCGGTCCTCTCCTCGGGGGCGGCGTTGTGGGTCTTCGCCGCCGTCGCCGCCGGACTGCTGGCGGCCCTGCCGATCGTCCTGAGCATCGTCGGCGAGCGGCGGCACCGCCGCTACGGAAACACCCCGACCGTCGCGCAGATCGGGTCCGCCATCGCCGAGGCGCTGCACGCACTCGATCTGAGCACGGCGGGCGCCGATGCGGTGCGGATGCGCATCGACGCCCGCGGCGACCTGCGGTGTCATCTCGATGCGGACCCCGCCTCGGCGGAGGTCTTCGCCCACGCCTTCGATGAAGCGGTGTCACCGATCGCCGATCCCCGCTACCTCCTGCCGTGCTGGCGGCTGCCCGCTCAGCCGCCGGGCCTGCGCGGCTGGTGGACCCGGATGCGGTGGGGCACCGGTTCGGCTCACCGGACCGCACCGAACTGGGTGCCCGTGCCCAGCGTGCTGGGCACGAAGAAGGCCAGAGCGGTGGCCTTCGCTGCCGTCTGGGACACCTGGATCGGAGGAGGCGATCCCGTCTACACCCGCAATCCCGAAGGAGCGGGAACGCTGGCGGCCGTGCGCGGCAGCGACCCCTGGGGGCTGACATCGGTGCTGCGCCTGCGCTGGCGCTGACCGGCGAGTTGGCACGGCGGTGCCTCGGCGCAGAGAATGGTCCGTATGTCAGCCCTGTCTTCCGCGCTCGCCTACCGGCGGCTGCTCGAGTCGAATGCCACTCTGCGCATGCTCAGGGCCGACAACCTCGCGGTCATGGCCGGGACCCTCGACGCCCACCTGGGACGGCCCGGGACGCGGATGAGCACCGAGGACCTGCACGAGAGCATCGACGCCGACCTCGAGGAGCTGCGTGACCACTTCGACCTCTCGCTGCGGACGGCGAAGGCCTACTGTGACGATTGGCGGCGGGCGGAGATCCTCGTCCGGCGGCCGGCCACCTCGGCCAGAGGCGAGACCTATGAGCTCTCAGCGGCCGGCTTCGACGCCATCCGCATGCTCGAGCAGCTGCGCACCCCACCCCAGACTGCCACCGAGTCCCGGCTGGTCAGCCTCGCCCAATCCGTGCGTCAGCTGGCCATCGACACCGACCCCGACAGCTCGCGCAGGCTGGCCGCTCTGCGCGCCGAACGCGACCGCATCGACGCCGAGATCGCCCGTGTCAGACGCGGTGACCCGCGCTCGGTGGTCCTCGACCGGAGGCGGGCGAACGAACGTGTGAACGACATCCTCCAGCAGGCGCAGGGTCTGCCGGCCGACTTCGCCCGGGTGCGCGCCCGGTTCGAGGAACTCAACCAGGAGCTGCGGATCTCGATCCTCGCCGCCGAGGATTCCCAGTCCCAGGTCCTCGACGAGGTCTTCCGGGGCGTCGACCTCATCGAATCCTCCGATGAGGGGCGCACGTTCTCGGCCTTCTCAGCCCTCGTCCGCGATCCCGAACAGTCCGCGGCCTTCGACGACGACATCGCCGCCATCCTCGACCGCGACTTCTCCGCCACCCTGTCGCTTGCCACCCGCCGCTCGCTGCGCACCCTGATGCGGCAGATGAAGGACGGCTCCCACGAGGTCTCGGACATCCTCACCGAATTCGCCCGTGGTCTGCGCCGCTACGTCCACTCCCACGAATTCCAGCGTGATCGCGTGATGCGCACCCTCCTGCAGGAGGGGCTGGCCGCGGCCGCGCCCGTCGCCCAAGTGCGCAGACCCTATGACGAGATCGGCGTCAACCTCGAACTCTCGAGTGTGTCTCTGGGCAGCATCGGCGAGGTCATCCTCCATGACCCGGATGAGTTCGACGCCGGTGCCGAACTGAACGAGGCAGCCGAGTCCGAAGTCGACTTCGCCGAACTCGTCGCCGTGGCCCGCGAGTCCGAGATCGACTTCGCCGAACTCACCGAGAACATCAACTCCGTCGTCTCCACCGCCGCCGAGGCCTCCGTCGCCGAGGTGCTCGACCGGTTCCCCGCCACTCAGGGGCTGGCCAGCGTCGTCGGTCTGCTGTCCCTGGCCGGCACGTACGGGCAGGTCGACGGGGGCCGGGTCGAAACCCTGATCTGGTCCGGTGTCGACGGGGTTGCCCGCACCGCCACGATCCGCCGCCACTACTTCACTGAAGGCATCACCCTATGAGCCGCACCGATCACACCGAAGCGACCGCCTCCGAGACTTCTGCCGCGCCGGTCGAGGCCGGCGTCGAGCACAATCCCAGCGCCCTGTGGTTCGGCGATACCGGGACACTGGGGGAGCGGACCCGACGAGTGCTGCTCGAACTGCTCAAGGGCCCCTATGTCTCCGGGGTGCAGAGTCCCCAGCTGTGGTCGGCTCTGATCGCCGACGAAGGACTCGTCCGGTCCCGACTCCACGAGCTGTTCCTCGACCTCGTCATCGACCCGGTCGACGAATTCGCCTTCACCCGCAAGATCGTCACCGATGAGATCGAAGCACCGGCGGCCGTGCGCAGCGAACGCCTGACCTTCCTCGACACGGCCATGCTCCTCGTGCTGCGCCAGCTGCTGCTGGCCGCTCCCGGGGAGAAGCGCGTCATCGTCGACCGCGAGGAGGTCTATGAGCGGCTGGCGATCTACCGCACCGGCGACGAGTCGACGTTCCAGCGCAACCTCAACGGCTCCTGGTCCCGGATGAGCAACCGGCTGCGCGTCCTCCACAAGGCCGGTGAGGACCGCTTCGAGATCTCACCGATGGTGAAGTTCCTCATCGACGAGGACCGAGTGCGCGAACTCATCGACGTCTACGAGCGCATCGCCTCAAGTCAGTCCGACGCAGGTGAGGCCGACACCGCAGCCGATGCGGGCGAGACCGGCGCTGAGACCGATGTCGGTGAGGCCGACGCGCCGGAGGAGACCACCGGAGAGGAGGAAGCGTGACCGAGGCGCTCTTCCCGCTCGATGCCGCATTCGTCGCCGATCAGGCGCGTGCCCGCGGTGCGAACCGACCCGATGTGGGCAGCCAGTGGCGGCTGTCGGAGATCCAGATCGCGAACTGGGGCACCTTCGACGCCGATATCCACCGCATCCCCGTCTCCCACAAGGGCCACCTCATCACCGGACCGTCCGGATCGGGCAAATCCTCGCTCCTCGACGGCATCGCCGCGGTCCTGACCCCGGACAAATGGCTGCGCTTCAACGTCGCCGCGCAGACGGCGGGTGCTCGCCTCGACCAACGCAGCCTCGTCAGCTATGTCCGAGGAGCGTGGACGCGGACGGCCGACTCCGAAGAGGACAGGGTCGTCAGCAAGTATCTGCGCCCGCGCGCCACGTGGAGCGGGATCATCCTCCGCTACGACAACGGCAGCGGCCGACCGCTGTCGCTGGCCCGGCTGTTCTTCATCAAGGGATCGGGGACGAAGACGAGCGACCTGTCCGACGCGTGCGTGTGGGAACGGGCCGAACTCGAC
>DWZN01000102.1 GCA_019117545.1 Candidatus Brevibacterium intestinavium | reverse complement strand
GCGGAGCTGGCCGTCGAGGACGACGACTCACCGCGCGTCCTCGCCCTCCTCGACAACCACTTCGTCCGCGCCGACGGTGAGGAGCTCATCGGTGAGGACCTCGAAGGACAACGGCTGTGGACCCGGCCCGCCGCGGACCTGGGGTTCACGGCCGCCGAGGCTCGTGAGACCCCGTGGGAGGCCGTCGGGGACTCCCACGCGCTCATCGGCAGCGGCGGCGGGCAGCGCACCCTGATCGATCTGGACTCGGGAGACACCGTCGCCGCCGACATCGACAGCGCCGGCTTCGACTCACGCACCCGCACGCTGGTGACCAGCGGCTCGAAGCTGCACGGCTTCGACCTCGACGGGACGAAGCGCTGGGACGCATCATTGGACGACGACGCCGAACTCTCCGCCGTCGGGGCCGGATTCGTCATCACCGAGTCCGCCACCGAGGGCGACGACGATGGCACGCAGACGAGGTCGGCCGACGACGGGCAGATCCTCGACACCGAGGAGGCTCCCGAGACCGGGGGCTTCGGCGCACCCCACCATATCGACGACTCCGGCGCCCGACTCGTCGGCGATCCCGCAAGCCCCCTGCTCATCCCGGCCGAGGACGACGCAGCGAAGAGATGACCGGCCGCCGGCAGTCGATGCGCAGTTTTCGACCCGGAAGACCGATGACCTATAGTTTACTAAGCATCTTAGTAATCCAGGAGTGAGAACATGGCCAAACATGCGGCACCGCGCCCGCAGTACCGCTGGTGGATCCCCGCCACGGTGGGTGCCATCGCCGTGGCGCTCGTGCTCATGATCCTCGTCATCGACCGAGACGGCGAGGACGGGTCGACGCCCACGGCCGGCGGCACCGGTCCCGAATCCGATGTCGTCGTCACCGAGGTCGCCGACCCCGAGCAGTCCGGCCTCGGCGAGGTCGACTCCGACGAGGAATCGGATCCGATGTCCGACGGTCCCGCCGATGCACCCGTCAGACTCGTCGTCTTCTCCGATTACCAGTGCCCCTACTGCGCCGCCTGGTCGCAGGACACGCTGCCGCAGATGCTCGACTACGTCGATTCCGGGGATCTGCGCATCGAATGGCGCGAGGTCAATGTGTTCGGCTCCGCGTCCGAGCAGGCCGCGAAGGCCGCCTATGCCGCGGCCCTGCAGGACAAGCACTGGGAATTCCACAACGCCCTGTTCTCAGACGGCAAGCCCCGCTCCCCCGATGAGCTCACGCCCGAAGCCCTGACCGCGGTGGCCGAGCAGATCGGACTCGACACCGACCGATTCACCTCGGACATGAACTCCCAGGAAACCGCCGAGGCGGTAGCGGACAACGCCGCCATGGGCACCGATCTCGGCGCGTTCTCCACTCCGACGTTCATCCTCGATGGGCAGCCGTACGTCGGCGCCCAGCCCACGGACGTCTTCGTCGATGCCGTCGAGACGGCGAAGAAAGGACAGAACTGATGGACATCAGCCTGCTCAGCGCCTTCATCGGCGGAATCCTCGCGCTGCTCAGTCCCTGCGCCGCACTCCTGCTGCCGGCGTTCTTCGGCTCCACCGTCGGGGCGGGCTCGCGCCTGATCCTCCACGGCCTCCTCTTCTATGTGGGCATGCTGCTCGTGCTCATCCCCCTGGGCATGGGCGCCGGTACGCTCGGGGCCCTGTTCACCTCCCACCGCGGCGCGATCGTCCTCGTCGCCTCGGTCATCCTCATCGTCCTCGGCATCGTCCAGTTCTTCGGCTTCGGCTTCGACCCGGCCAGGATGCTGCCGGGAGCCGATGCCGCCCGGCAGCGCTCCGCGCAGGCGACCGGATGGACGAAGACCTTCCTCCTCGGCGCCACGAGCGGGATCGCCGGAGTCTGCGCCGGGCCCATCCTCGGCGCAGTGCTCACCCTGGCCGCGACCAAGGGCAGTTTCGTCCTCGGCGGCATCATGCTCGCCGTCTACGGGGCCGGGATGGTCGTGCCGCTGTTCATCATCGCGGCACTGTGGACCCGTGTGGGCACCCGGACCCGGTCGGTCCTCCGCGGGGGTTCGGTCTCGTTCTTCGGTCGCCGTCTGCCGATCATGTCGATGGTCACCGGTGTCCTCATGATCGCCGTCGGCGTCGTGTTCTGGGCGACGAACGGCCTCGTGTCGGCACCGTCGCTGGTGCCCACGACCACCCTGGCCCATGCTCAGGAATGGGTGAGCTCCTGGTCCTCGACCACGACCGACATCATCGTCGTCTGCGTGCTGGCGGTGCTGGCCATCGTCCTGTGGTTCCTCTATGAGCGTCGCCGCGCCCGTCGCGCCGCCGCGGCCGAGGAGCCGGCGAAGCCCACGCAGTCGCCGGGAGCGAAGCACTGAACCATGCGCACCCGCAGACTCCTCTCCGCCCTCGCCGGACCGCTCATCGGCGCCTTCATCCTCGCCGGCTGCTCCCAGGCTCCCGACGACTTCGACCGGAGTCCCGAGCAGGTCACGACCGACCTCGATGCCGTCGACGGCTCCGATCTGCAGCTGCCGCTGGTCGTCGAACCCCTCGAGCTCGTCGAACCCGGGTGGGCCCTGCCGCCGGCGCACCTCGGTGACGTCTTCCTGTCTGCGAGCACCGATGATGAGACCCTCGACTTCTCCGCCGTCGACGTCCACGGCTCCACGCTGTGGCAGGCGAAGCGACCGAGCGGATGCACCGGATTCACCGTCAGCACCGATGCCGACGGCTCTCCGCTGGCCGTGCTCACCGATTCCGATTCGTCGACCGACTGCGACGAGGACGTCACCGCCAGCGCCTATGACCTCGAGACCGGAAAGCAGAAGTGGGGACCGGTCGACGTGCCCGGCCCGATGCGCGGACCCGGCACGGTCTTCGCCGCCGAGGATGCCGATCCCACCGAAGCTCTCGCCCTCGACCCGGCCACCGGCGAGGCAGTGCAGGACGGATCCTCAGACGTGCGCCGCCTCGGCGAGTACAAGGGCACGATCCTGAGCATCGACGGCCAGACGCTGCGCGCCACCGGTGAGCAGTCCTGGGAGCTGTCGCTTTCGGACAACGGCTGGGACGCCGATGAGCTGCGCGCGGTCCCCGGGGCCGATCCGGGTGAGGACGTCATCGCCCTCGACGCCGGAGACGGAGTCGGGCCGGTGCTCGACCGCGAGACCGGTGAGCTGCTCGATGACGATGCCCGCGGGGTCGCCCAGGATGCGAACACCGGGGCCGTCGTCACGCTCAGCACGCAGGGGCTGACGGTCATCGACGACACAGGCAAGAACGAACTGCCGGTCTCGGTGCCGGAATCGGTCGAACTCGAAGCGGCGGTCGGAGGCCTGATCTATCTGCGTGAAGGTGGCACCCTGCGGGTCCACAACGCGGCGACCGGCAGCCTCGCCCGCGGCTATCCGGCCGATGGTTCGGGCACCGTCGCGGTGCCGGTGACGTTCACCACCGAGGGCCTGGGCACGCTCAGGGCCGGTGACCGGACGCTGCTGGCCACGGATCGGGTCGTCGAGGACTCCGAGGACAGCTGAGTCCGCTACCGGTCGAACGCCTCCAGGGCCGCATCGACATCGGCCTCGGTGCTGAAGATGTGGAAGCCGAAGCGGGCCCGACCGTCCATGACCGAGAAGCGGATCCCGGCCTGCCGCAGTCGGTCGATCTCGGTCCCGCTCGCCTCGAGCGAGACGATCGCCGAATCCGACTCCCCCAGTCCGACGCCGGAGCGGAACCGGTTGGCCAGGCCGACATCGTGGTCATGGATGGTTTCGATGCCGACCGACAGCAGCACTTCGAGGGCCGGTGCGGTGCCGACCCAGCTGTGCCAGGCCGGTGAGATGTCGAAGGCCCGTGCCCCGTCACCCTGCCGCAGCGGCATCCCGTATGTGGCATCGTCGGCGGCGAACCACCCGGCCGCCGTCGGCTTGAGCCGCCGCGCGAAGGCAGCGTTCTTGTTCCCCACTCCGGGGTTCATCGTGAGGAAGGCGGTCCCTCGCGGGGCGCAGAGCCATTTGTAGGCGGTGACGACGAGGTAGTCGACGTCGTCGGCCCGCAGCGGCAGCCAACCGGCGGCCTGCGTCGCGTCGAGAACGGTGATGGCCCCGACTTCGCGGGCGCGGGTCACGATCGCGGGGATGTCGGCGACTTGACCGGTGGCCGACTGGGCGGCCGAGAAGCTCACGAGACTCGTATCCTCCCCGATCGCCTCGGCCAGGTCCGACAGCGGCGCGGTCCGCACAGTGATGTCGCGGTCGGTGTGGACGGCGAAGGGGAAGACTCCCGAAGTGAACTCGATGTCGGGCACGAGAACCGTCGACCCGTCCGGCAGCGCCGAGGCGATGGGGGCCAGCAGCTGCGAGACCGCCGCTCCGGTCGCGACGCGATTCGCCGTGGTCCCCACCAATCGGGCGAACAGCTCACGCGAGGTCTGCACGGATTCGGCCCAGGGCTGCCAGCCTGTGGTGCCGAATCGCCACTGGTCCAATGAGACCTGCAGGGCGTCCCACCCGCTGCGAGGCGGAGGACCGTAGGAGCAGGTGTCGAAGAAGCCCGGCTCCACGTCCCAGAGACTCTGTGCGTCCTCGATCGTCAGAGCGCTTCTGGCTGGGGTGAGATCATCATCGGTTCCCATGCGCCCGACGATAGCACCGACCGATCACACCGGTCCGGTTCGCTTTCGTGCCGCGCGGACCTCAGCATTCCGTGCGCGATAAAGCGCGCGTGCCTCAGCGTCCGTGGTCGAGCGGAAGTCCGCGGGCGGCGACGACCTCCTTCATCACGATCGTCGAATTGAGGCTGCGCAATCCCGGCAGTTTGCTCAGCCGCTCGTCGTAGAGACGCTGATAGGCCTCGCGGTCGGCAGCGACGATGCGGATGAAGTAGTCCGGCTCCCCGAACAGCCGTTGGGCCTCGACGATCTCGGGCACCGCCTCGACCGCGAGGTCGAAGTCATGGATGGCGTCCGGGTGGGCCAGAGTCGCAAAGGCGATCACCTCGAAGCCGAGTCCGACCTTCTTCGCGTCGATGACTCCGCGGTAGTCACGGATGACTCCATCGGCACGCAGATCGCGGACCCGACGCTGGCAGCGGGAGACGCTCAGCTGGACCTCGGCGGCGAGCTCCGTGAAAGTCATTCGCCCATTCGCCTGCAGCAGGGCAAGAATTTTGCGGTCGATCGCATCCATATCGATAATCTTAGCTTCTCGTGGGGCCCCGGGGCGAGAACTCGCGAACACCTTGCCGCCTGTTTCACATAGTCTGAAACGGACGCAGACAAGAAGGAGAACCCCGATGAGCATCGACTCCGCCACAGAGGCGAACCGAACGAGCGAAAACGCCCACCACGACTTCGATCACGTCGTCGATCGTCGCAACAGCAATTCCATGAAGTGGCAGGCCGGCGCCGCCCTGCTCACCCCCGAGCAGTGGGCGGCCGATCCGCTGCCGATGTGGGTCGCCGACACCGACTTCGCTGCCCCGAAGGCCGTCACCGACGCCCTCCACACCGCCGTCGACCACGGAGTCTTCGGCTACCCGGCCGGGCCCACCCCGAGCTATCTCGAAGCCGTCGCCGGCTGGCAGCGCAACCGGTTCGGCTGGGAAATCGACACCGACTGGGTGACTCCGGCCGCGGGCATCATCACCAGCCTCAAGGTCGCCGTCCAGGCGTTCTCGAACCCCGGCGACTCGATCCTCATGCAGCCGCCCGTGTACTCGCACTTCCACGACGACGTCCGTCTCAACGGTCGCCACCCTGCCTTCGCACCGCTGACCCGCACCGAGAACGGCTATGCCTTCGATGCCGAGGTCTTCGAGAACGCGATCGAGCCGAACACGAAGATCTTCATCCTCTCGCACCCCCACAACCCGACCGGCAACGTCTGGAGCGAGGATGAGCTGCGCACCATGGGTGAGATCTGCGCCCGGCATAACATCCTCGTCATCTCCGATGAGATTCACGAGGACCTCATCATGAACCCCGAGAAGCGGCACATCCCGTTCGCTTCCCTAAGCGAGGAATTCGCCCAGAACTCCATCACCTGCACCGCCCCGTCGAAAACCTTCAACCTGCCCGGGCTGCAGTGCGCGAACACCATCATCGCCAACGAGGACCTGCGCGGGGAGTTCCGCCGCCAGTACGAACGCAATATGTTCCCGCTGGTCAACGTCCTGGGTATGGTGGCCTGCGAAGCGGCCTACACCCACGGAGCCGGATGGGTCGACGATCTCGTCGCCTACGTCCGCGCCAACCACGAGCACTTCGCCCACGAGGTCAACACCCGGGTGCCTGAGATCACCGTGATCCCGGCCGATTCCCTCTACCTGGCGTGGATGGACTGCCGCGGGCTGGGCATGGACGCCGAGGAGCTCCAGGACTTCATGCTCACCAAGGCCCGGATCTGGTTCGATCAGGGACAGAAGTTCAGCACCGAGGGCCGCGGGTACATGCGGGCCAACCTCGGCTGCCCCCGTTCGACGGTCGATGAGGCCATCGAACGCCTCGTGTCCGCTGTCGACGAATGGAGGAACGCGAAATGAGCTCCTCGATCTCAGACACACTCGCTGCGGCGAACATCGAACTGCCCGAACCGGCGCCGGCCGAGACGGTGCAGAAACCTCCGACCGACGTCGGGCACACTAGGTGACATGGTCACTTCATCTGGACGCTCCTCCTCGGCCGACGACCGGTCGCCGCGCAGCCGTCAGCCGCTATGGGCTGCCGTCCGCGACGACCTCGAATCCAGGATCCGCTCCGGCGATTTCAGCGATGCCTTCCCCGGCGAACTCGAGCTGTCGAAGCAGTACGGTGTCAGCCGCTCGACGATCCGGGCAGCTCTGACCCCGCTGCGGCGCAAGGGCACGGTCACCGCCCAGCCGGGCCGGCCCTCCCAGGTCGTCAATGTCTCGGGCGAGCATGCCTTCGGCCCCATCTACAGCCTCTTCGCCGCCGTCAGGGGCGCCGAGATGAGCCAGCGCAGCACCATCCGCATCGCCGAGATTGCGACTTCGCCGCAGGCGGCACGGAAACTCGGCCTCGACGCCGACACCGAGCTCGTCCACATCGCCAGAACCCGCTACGCGGACGAGGAGCCCCTGGCCGAGGACGAGGTGTGGCTGCGCCCCGAGGCCCGCGGGATCCTCGACATGGACCTGCGGAACACGGCCCTGTACGAGGCACTCCAGCGCTGCTGCGGGCTCACCCTGACCTCGGGCGATGAGACCCTGCACTCGATCAACCTCGGCGAGGACCAGGCCCGGGCGCTGTCCTGCGAGCCCGGATCGGCGGCCTTCTTCATCGAACGCATCGGCCGCATCGACGACCGCGCGATCGAATGGCGACAGACGGTCATCCGCGGCGACCGCTTCACCGTCTCGACCTCCTACCCCTGAGCCGCGCGCCCGTCTGACCGCCGCTGCTCCCTGGCACCCTCACCCCCTCTGCCCGATCGGGCACCTCTGCCTCACCGGACCCGCCCCTGCCTCGGGCGAGTCCCGAACTGATTCACGACAGGGATTCACAAACGCACCAAATGTACGTACATTAGAAATGTACGTACATTACGGATCCCGCACCGGCCACCTCGTCGGTGGCACCGTCGTCAACAGTTCAGGGGGAAGCGACCGTGGGAATGCACCATAGGATCGTCATCATCGGCGGAGGCAACGCCGGCCTCAGCGTGGCAGCACGACTGCGCAACGCCGGTCAGGACGATGTCGCCGTCGTCGAACCGCAGACCGAACACTTCTACCAGCCGCTGTGGACGCTCGTCGGCGGCGGTGCGGCCGATCGCAGCGAGAGCGTGCGTCCGCAGGCCGAGGTGATGCCCCAGGGCGTGGCCTGGATCAAGGACGCAGTCACACAGATCCACCCGGACGAACGCAGGCTCACCCTCGCCTCCGAGGCCGAGGTCGACTACGACTACCTCGTCGTCAGCCCGGGCCTCCAGCTCGATTGGGACCGCATCCCCGGCATGGCCGAGGCCATCGACACTCCGAACGTGTCGAGCAACTACCGGTTCGACCTGGCCCCAAAGACCTGGAAGCTCATCAAGGGCCTGCGCAGGGGAACCGCTGTCTTCACGATGCCCTCGGGCCCGATCAAATGCGCCGGAGCGCCGCAGAAGATCGCCTACCTCGCTGCCGACTACTGGCGCCAGCAGGGTGTGCTCGACGCGATCCGGATCATCCTCGTCCTGCCGACTCCGGCGATGTTCGGCGTCGAGGTGTTCTCGAACGAACTCGACAAGGCCGTCAAGCGCTACGGCATCGACGTCAGGCTGAGCAGCGAGGTCACCGAGATCGACCCGAGCGCTCAGACGGTGACCATCACCGACAACTTCGCCGGGACCAGCGACGAGGTCGGCTACGACATGCTCCATGTCGTGCCGCCGCAGTCGGCACCCGATTGGATCAAGGACAGTCCGGTGAGGAAGGCCGATGACCCCAACGGGTACGTCGACGTCGGCCCCAACACGCTGCAGCACACTCAGTGGCCGGAGATCTTCTCCCTCGGCGATGCGGGCTCGACCCCGAATTCGAAGACCGGCGCCGCCATCAGGAAGCAGGCTCCGGTCCTGGTCGACAACCTCCTGGCCGCCATGGAGCACCGCCGCCTGACGGCACGCTACGAAGGCTATGCCTCATGCCCGATCACGACCTCGCGGAAGACCATGCTCCTGGCCGAGTTCGACTACAGCATGCAGCCGGCGCCGAGCATCCCGCTCATCGACACCACCCATGAGCGGCGGGACATGTGGTACCTCAAACGCTACGGCCTGCCCGCCATGTACTGGAACCTCATCCTCAAGGGCCGTGCCTGATCCCACGCACCGCCGGCGACTTCCCCTGCCGACGGCCCTCCACAGCAGTCAGACCACTTAAGAAGGACACACCATGCTTCTCGAACGCATCTACGACGAAGACCTCTCTCAGGCCAGCTACTTCATCGGCTGTCAGCAGACGAACGACGCCATCGTCATCGACCCCCGCCGCGACGTCCAGGTCTACCTCGACATGGCCGAGGCCAACGGCATGCGCATCGCGCATGTGACCGAGACCCACATCCACGCCGACTACCTCTCCGGCACCCGGGAGCTGGCACAGGCGACCGGAGCCACCGTCCACCTCTCCGGCGAAGGCGGAGCGGACTGGCAGTACGGCTTCGACGGCCGCCGCCTCCACGACGGTGACACCATCGAGATCGGCAACCTCACGATCGCCGTCGACCACACTCCGGGGCACACTCCCGAGCATCTGAGCCTCAAGCTCACCGACGGGGCCGCCGCCGATGAGCCCGGCTACCTGTTCACCGGCGACTTCGTCTTCGTCGGCGATCTCGGCCGGCCGGACCTGCTCGACGAGGCGGCCGGCGGAGTCGACACCCGCTACGAAGGCGCCAAGCAGATGTTCGCCAGCCTGCGCGACAAGCTCCTGGCCCTGCCCGACTACGTCCAGATCTACCCGGCCCACGGGTCCGGCAGCGCCTGCGGCAAGGCACTCGGGGCCGTGCCCACGACCACGGTCGGCTACGAACGGAACTTCTCCTGGTGGAGCCACTACGTCGCGAACGACGACGAACAGGGCTTCATCGACGAGCTCCTGGCCGGACAGCCCGACGCTCCCGCCTACTTCGGGCGGATGAAGCGGCAGAACCGTGACGGACCGGCGATCCTCGGACACCGCGACCGCCTGCCCGAGCTCGATGCCGGGGCCGTGAAGAAGGACATCGAGGACGGCTCCATCGTCTTCGTCGACACCCGCGACCAGCACGAGGTCCATCGTGGAACCGTGCCCGGATCGATCAATGTCCCCCTCTTCAACAAACCGGCCACTCACGCCGGCTGGGCCTATGACCCCGAGTCCGATGATCTGCCGCTCGTCGTTCTCGCCGACAACCGTGAACTCGCACAGATGCTGTGGGACCATCTCATCCGGGTCGGCATCGACGATGTCTCCGGTTTCGTCACCGGCCTCGACGGCCTGCCCACCGTTGTGCCCGAACTGGTCTCGCCCGAGGACCTGACCTCGACGAACTTCGATCTGCTCCTCGACGTCCGCAACGCCTCGGAATACGCCGAGGGAACGATCCCGGGGGCACAGCAGCTCAGCGCCGGCAGGGTGCTGTGGAATCAGGACCAGCTGCCCGACGACGGCACGGTCGTGACGTTCTGCCGCAGCGGTGTCCGCAATTCCGTGGCCGCCAGCGCGCTGCGCCGCGCCGGACATCACGTCGTCGAGCTCGAGGGCAGCTACCTCGGCTGGCAGGCCGCTCAGAAGTAAACACCGCTGGCGGGCCGGCCAGAGGCAAATCGGCACAGCTGCGCATCCGGCGGATGATCGCATCGCCGGATGCGCAGCTGTGCCCGGAATCGGGAGCTCATGGACGTCTCACTCATCATCACCTTCGCCCTCGCACTGGTCATCGGCGTGTCCATCGGACTGCTCGG
This sequence comes from Candidatus Brevibacterium intestinavium, assembly GCA_019117545.1. GTDB lineage: Bacteria > Actinomycetota > Actinomycetes > Actinomycetales > Brevibacteriaceae > Brevibacterium > Brevibacterium intestinavium. Next base: position 10,638 of record DWZN01000102.1, on the reverse strand, counting down.
AGGCGGCGGGGCTATCCTCGCCGTCCCCGTACTCACCTACATCACGGGTCTGGAACCGGTGCAGGCGATCCCGTCGTCGCTGCTCATCGTCGGAGTCACCTCGGCGGTCAGCCTGACCCTGCATGCGCTGAAGAAGAGGGTGCAGTGGCGGACGGGGATCATCTTCGGCTTCGCCTCCATGGCGGGCGCGTTCGCCGGGGGCAGGCTCGGCAGCTCGGTCCCCTCGGCGATCCTCATGTTCTCCTTCGCCGCCGTCATGATCGCTGCGGCCGTGGCGATGATCCGCGGCCGGAAGGGCAACGGCGATGAGGAGGAGTCAGCGAAGCTGCCGGTCGTCAAGATCGTCATCACCGGTGCGGTCGTCGGGCTGGTGTCCGGGTTCGTCGGCGCCGGGGGCGGCTTCCTCATCGTCCCCGCACTCGCCCTGCTGGCACGCCTGCCCATGAGACTGGCAGTGGCGACGTCCCTGATGATCGTCACCATGCAGTCGGGGGCCGGGCTGATCGGCTATGCGGTCTCGACGCCTCTTGACTGGGTGCTGGCGCTGAGCATCGCGGCAGCCGCCGTCATCGGTTCGTTCCTCGGGTTCTGGCTCAGCAGTCGGGTCCCCGATCGTGGACTGCGCAAGGGCTTCGGCGTCTTCGTCCTGTTCATCGCCGCGGTCGTCATCGTCGAAGAGACCCTGCAGCTGATCGGGTGAATGCAGACGTACAGAACCCTCAATCCCGTCGAAGACGCCCATTTGCGGCCCGGTTCAGGTAGGCTCAGGAAGGGATAGGGACATTCGTGATCCGCAGTCAAGGAGGCCTCTGTTCATGACCACCACTGCCCAGGGAATCGTCGATTCGCTCGATTTCACCGACCTGTTCTCCCGTGAGGTGGGGACCGGCCCCAAAGCCAGCTTCTACGTTCCCACCGATGTCACCGGCACGAAAGCCGATCGCTCGGCGACGGTGCTGAAGAACCAGATCAACCACGCGGCCGAGCGCTTCCATGAGCTCGGAACGAGCAACGGTGAGACGGAGTCCATCCTGTCCCCGATCCGCGAACTCGTCTCGGACTCCTCGTACTGGAGGCAGCAGAGCCGGGGCTTGGCGATCTTCGCCGAGGCGGGTTTCCACTCGGCGGTGAGGATCCCGATCGAGGTCGAACAGTCCGTCGTCGTCGACAACCGGTTCGATGTGCTGCCCCTGGTCCCGGTCCTCGAGTCCAGCGGCAAGTGCTACATCCTCGCCCTGGCGAAGAACTCGGTGCGCCTCTTCGACGCCACCCGCAATTCCATCGAGCAGCTGCCGCTCGGCTCCATCCCCGAGTCCTTCGACGAGGTGGTCGGTGACCTTCCCGAACAGTCGCTGCAGTTCCGTGCCGTCGGCGGAGGCGACGCCGCCTTCTACGGTCAGGGCGGAACCGCGGACACCGACTCGATGCTCACCGAGAAGTTCATCCGGGCCGTGGGCAAGGCCGTCGGTGCCGAGCTCGGCACCGCTCGGTCGCAGCCTCTGGTGCTCGCCTCGGTGGCGGAATACCTGCCGATCTTCCGCAAAGCGAGCCCCTATCCGGCCATCCACGACCAGGTCATCCCCGGCAGTCCCGAGCACTCCCAGCCAGAGGATCTGCGTTCGGCGGCGTGGAGGCTGATCAACGACAGTGAGCTCGCCCGCGAGTCGGTCGAACGCGACCGAGCGATGTCGCTGGTCCACAACGGCAAGGGATCGCTCGACCCGGCGGAGATCGCCCATGCCGGCCAGGAGGGCCGCATCGACACGCTCTACCTTCCCCGGACGGGGATCCGACGGCAGTCGAGCGACACCTACGTGCTGGCCAATGACGCGGTCCTGTCGACCGTTCGAACCTCCGGGTCCCTGCGGACCCTGGGCGATGAGGATCGCCCCGACGAGGTCATCGCCACTTTCCGCTACTGACCGCTGGCACTGGACCGGCCGTGCGCATGCGTGCACGGCCGGTCCTGTGTGCACATGCACGCGAGCAGGTCATCCGCACAGGCGGCGCGGCCGCCCGCGCTCCGGCGCCGCGCATCGGCGGGAAGGGTCAGGCCCCGCGCATCGGCAGGAAGGATCAGGCGACGCGCTCGGGATAGGAGTAGGCGTTGAACCGTCCCCCGCGGTTGAAGCCGATGACGGTCACACCCACGTCCCGGCCGTAGTCGACGGCCATCGCCGAAGGTGCGCTGACCGCCGACATCATCGGGATGCCGGCCATCGCACACTTCTGCACGAGTTCGAACGATGCCCGGGCCGAGACCTGCAGGACCGTCGACCGCAGCGGCAGGCCTTTCTCATGGTTGGCCATGGCCCAGCCGATGACCTTGTCCACGGCGTTGTGCCGGCCCACGTCCTCGCGTCCGATGAGGAGCTCGGGTTCGGCGTCCGGGTCGTCGCCGACGGCGAAGAGCGCAGCGGCATGGACTCCCCCGGTCTTGTCGAAGATCGTCTGCGTCTGCCTCAGCCTGTCCGGCAGCTGCCCGATGCGAGCGGCGGAGATCAGCTGGGGGAACTCGTACTCCTCATCGTCTTCGAGATGGCAGGAGGCGGGGATGAGCGGGAAAGCCGAGGTCTTCGTCACCGCATCGGCGGCAGCGGTGCCGCAGATCCCGCATGAGGAGGAGGTGTAGACGTTCCGGGCCGGTGCCGACTCGGGATTCCACACGCCCGGTCGCAGCCTCACGCGAGCGACGTTGTAGTTCCGGGTCCCGTCCGGGGCGATGCCGGCGGAGAAGTTGATCTCCTCGATGTCGTCCATGGCGGTCACAACCGCCTCGGAGAGCAGATAGCCGGAGATGAGCTCGACGTCATTGCCGGGGGTGCGCATGGTCACGGCGTACTGTTCACCATCCAGCTGCATCTCCAGCGGCTCCTCCCCGGCCAGGGAGTCGGGACCGGCGGAGGTCTCACCGGTGGCGTCGAACTTGTGGACTCTGGCGCGAACCGCCTTGCGCATCCGCATTGCTCACATCCTTCGTCCGTGGTCGTCTCCGTCGTCGGGACCAGCGACTTCCGGGGTACTCACAGCGCGCTCCTTCTTCTGGCCAAGAGCCTGTCACTCACATTGTCCCACGCTCCTGCCGACGGTCGTCAGGCGAGGCGGATCCCAGCGGTGGCGAACCCGCCGACGGGCGGCAGGGCTCTCTTCACCGGTTGTTCCGGATCGGGTTCGATCCGCGAGGTGCTCTCAAGGACGGCACGGGTCAGCGCGCGCAGCTCGAGCGTGGCCAGCGGCCTGCCCGGACACACGTGCTTGCCGATGCCGTAGACGAGGTTGTACGCGGCGTTGGTCTCGGGATCGAACTGTTCGGAGTCGCCGAAGATGCGCGGGTCCCGGTTGGCCGCCGTCCAGTTGAGGATGACCCGGTCTCCGGCCCGCAGCGTCCGATCGCCGACGGTCACGGTGTCGGTGACGATGCGGCGGTTGGACACGAAGGGATCGTCGATGCGCAGGATCTCGTCGAGGATCGCATCGAATTCGCGGGTCGAGACGCCGGAGCGCAGCCGGTCCTGCACGTGCGAGTGCTTCGCGAGGTAGTTGAGGATGACGCCGGTGCACAGGGCGATCGAGCCGAGGTCTCCCCCGGTCCAGTTGCGCAGGATCGACACGATCTCGTCATCGGTCAGCGGTCTGCCGTCGACTCGGTCCCGAACGAGCTCGGTGGTCACGTCATCGGGTGCGGCATCGCCGGCTTCGCGGCGGGAGTCGGTCAGGCTGCGGATGATCTCGTCGAACCGCTGGGCGACGGCGGCCGTGCGCGTCCGGTCCCGTGATCGGGTGGCGGCATGGTTGTCGCCGATCCACTCGAGCAGCTCCTCTTCGAGCGCTGCCGGCCATCCCAGCCACATGCTCTGCGCTCGCACGGCGAAGCGGGAGCCGATCTCGACGGCGTCGATCGATCCCGGCACCTCGAGCCGGGAGACGAGGTCGTCGGCGACACGCTCCATCGCCGGTTCGAGCGCCCTCATCCGCTCACGGGTGAAGTAGCGGTCGACGACGGCGCGGAACGCGGTGTGGACCGCCTCGTCGAGGCCGTTGGGCACCTGCAGATGAGCGGACACCGCGTTCGAGAACGTCTGGTGGTCGACTGCCGCGGCCGTGACATCGGCGTGGGTGAACAGTGTCCACGCTCCGCTCGGGCCGCGTGCGACCGGGCACTGCGAGCGCATCTCGTCGTAGGCGGCAATGGGATCGCGTCGAACCCGCGGTCCCCGCGGGTTCCAATCCGGCAGGACAGTCATGCTTCATTCCTAGCACATGCCTCAGGCCGGACCCGGCCCCGCCCGTCGGCGCAATCGACCGGTCAGACGCGGGGTCCGTGGTCGGTCGTGTCCTCGACGGAGGTCTGGATGTGCTCGAGGAGTTCGTCGATGACGGTGATGCCGTCGGTGACCCCTCCCTTCGAGCCGGGGAAGTTGATGACGAAGGTCCGTCCGCGCACTCCGGCGACCCCGCGGCTCATCACCGCCGAGGCGGTCGCTTCCAGGCCCTTGCGCCACATCGCATAGATCAGGCCCGGCGATTGGCGCTCGAGCAGTTCGGCCGTGAATTCCGGGGTGCGGTCATCCGGTGCCAGACCGGTGCCGCCGCTGGTGACGATGATGCGGGGACGTTCATCTTCGGGAGTGTCGACCAGCAGCTCGCGCAGGGCCTGACCGACGGGTTCGCCGTCGCGGACGACGATGGCCGCGGGAGTCTCGTAGCCGCGTCCGCGCAGCCAGTCGACGAGGATCGGCCCCGTGGTGTCGGCGGCCTCTCCCCTGGCCGCCGAGGTGGAGGCGATGATGACGGCCGCGGACCGACCGGCGCCGAGGAGGCCATCCCCCTGGGAGTCGTCGGAGTTCGTTGCAGTGCTCACGGCTCCATCGTACGTCCCCGCACGGACCTGCCGCCTCGTTTCGAAGTCCGCCCGCAAGCCGACTTGAAGCCCGAGCGGACTCCTGAGATGGTGGTCGGTCATATCGGATCGAGGTCAGTGAGGGTTCATGGACGGTCGGGAGCATGGCATGGGCTCGGCACCCGCTGAAGCAGCGTCGTCGGCGGGTTCCCTGCGCAGTCTGTTCGAACGTCCGTCGAGGCTGCTCCCGGGAACGACGATGCTCGTCATCTCCTGTCTGTGCCTGGTCGGTCTCGGTCTGCTCATGGTGCTCTCGGCGACGTCGATCACCTCGTATGACGGCACCGGGGCTTCGTCCTTCTCCGTGTTCTCACGGCAGGGCATCTTCGCTGCGGCCGGGATGGTCATGATGGTCCTCGCCGCGCTCACTCCGGTCAGGGTCTGGGAACGCCTCGCCTGGCCGCTCATGGGGGCCGGTCTTCTGCTGCTGGCCCTGCCGCTCGTGCCGGGTTTGGGCACCACGGTCAACGGCAGCACGAACTGGCTGCGGATCGGCGGACTGCAGGCACAGCCCTCGGAACTGTTCAAACCCATCCTGGCGGTCTGGTTCGCCGTGGTCCTGGCACGCCTGACCTCCCGGCGTTACCGGCCTCGGGAACTCCTGCTCACTCTCAGCCCCGTGGTTGTCGCGGCCGGGCTCATCGTCGTCGGAGGCGACCTCGGCACGACCTTGGTCCTCATGCTCATGGGACTGGCGGCCCTGTTCGTGTCCGGGCCGCCGAAGCGGTACTTCGCCATCGCCTTCGGAGCCATCTGCGCAGGTGTCACTCTGCTGGTCGTCTCGAGCCCGTACCGGATGGCACGAGTGCGGGCGATGTTCGCCGGCGATGCCCAGAGCGAGGCCGAAGCCCTCGGCCAGCACTGGCAGTCCAATCACGGGCTCTACGCCCTGGCGTCGGGCGGATGGACGGGAGTCGGCCTCGGGGCCAGCCGCGAGAAGTGGTTCTGGCTGGCCGAGGCCCACAACGACTACATCTTCGCGATCATCGGCGAGGAGATCGGCCTGATCGGAACGCTGGCGGTCATCGCCCTGTTCGCCCTCATCGCCCTGGGGCTCATCCGCGCCTCCCTGATCAGCCGGAACCGAGCCACGAGGATCCTTGGCGCAACCGTCCTCGCCTGGATCGTCGGCCAAGCGCTGATCAACATGGGAGTGGTCACGACCCTGCTGCCGGTCATCGGAGTGCCGCTGCCCCTCGTGTCCTACGGCGGCTCATCGCTGGTGGCCACGCTGACCGGGATCGGCATCGTCCTCGCCTTCGCCCGTGCCGCCCGACCGGACTCGGAGCGACCTGACCGGGGCCGAGAGCCCGCAGCAGACGAGACCGACCAGCGCCGAGGCCTCAGCCGAGTATCGAGCACATCGACGTGAGCGTCGGCGCCGGATCGCACCGGCGAGGCCGTCCGGCTCGGACCGACCCGTATGATCGATGAGATATTCGATGGCCATGACCCATCGATCGCGCAGCACGAGGAGGCACAGTGGAGGACCTGTCACTGAGCACGCTCATCTGGCTGCGGATGGCCCGCTTCGTCCAGAACAGCAATCAGGTCTCGAACGAGTACCTGCGGCAGTTCGGCATCACCGTCGCCCAGTTCGAGGCCCTGGCTCATATCCGCAACTTTCAACCGATCACCCAATCCGACCTCGCCGCGGGCCTGACGGTCAGCGGCGGCGGCATCTCACGGATGCTCGCCCGCCTCGAACGCGAAGGGCTGATCCGCCGGGAGCAGGAGTGGAAGACGAAGCACATCTCTCTGACCGCGGAGGGCAGAGCACTCATCGACCGGGCCTATCCCGTGCAGGTGGCACAGCAGTCGACGATGTTCGATGTCCTTGACGAGGACGAGAAGCGGCAGCTGCACGCACTGATGAAGAAGCTCTACGACAACAGCCGCAAACTCCGCGACGAGGGCCCGCCGCAGGGCAGAGGTCCGCAGCCAGGTGAGGGCCAGCAGCGGGGCTTCTGACACCGATCGAAAGGACGGGAATAATCCTCGACCCCTGTCAGTTGACATGGCAAGTGACATTCGATCAGCACAGAGGAGACACCATGTCCGATGCCGTGAATATGATGGACAGGCTCAGCATCGACCCGAGCCAGGGGCTGCAGTTCGGGGTCTATTCCCTCGGCGACCATCTGCCGGACCCCGTCGCCGGCACCCGGGTCAGCGCCGAGGAGCGCATCCGCGAATTCATCGGCTACGCCGAGGCCGCGGAAGACGCCGGCTTCGACTTCTTCAGCCTCGGCGAGAGCCACCAGGAGTACTTCGCCTCCCAGGCCCACGCCGTCATCCTCGGCGCCATCGCCCAGGCGACGAAGTCGATCCGCATCGGCAGCACCTCGACGATCCTGAGCACCTCCGATCCGGTGCGGGTGTTCGAGAACTTCGCCACCATCGACCTCATCTCCGGCGGACGCGCCGAGCTCGTGGCCGGCCGCGCCTCCCGCGTGGGCCTGTTCGAACTGCTCGGCTACGATCTGCGCGACTACGAGGAGCTGTTCGAGGAGAAGTTCGATCTGCTCCAAAAGGTCAACCAGGAGCGGGAGATCACCTGGAGCGGACAGTTCCGAGCGCCTCTGAACAATGCTGAGGTCCTCCCCCGCCCGGCGCAGGAGAGCCTGCCCATCTGGCGTGCGGTGGGTGGAGCACCGGCGAGCGCCATCAAGGCCGGCCTGGCCGGTGTGCCGATGGTCATGGCGCACCTGGGCGGGACCACCTCGGTGTTCAAGACGACCGTCGACTCCTACCGCCAGGCGGCCCGTCATCAGGGATACGATCCGGCCACCCTGCCTGTGGCCACTGCCGGCTTCCTCCACACCGCACCGACCTCGCAGGATGCACTCAAGGAGCTCTACCCGCACATCAACGACGGGATGAAGCGGGTCAACGGCCAGGGCATGCCCAAGCAGCTGTTCGCCCAGAGCGTCGATCCGGCGAGCATCGTCAACATCGGCAGCCCGCAGCAGGTCGTCGAGAAGATCCTCCACCAGCACGAGGTCTTCGGCCACCAGCGCTACCTGGCGCAGATCGACTTCGGCGGAATGCCCTATGAGAAGGTGATGGGCCAGATCGAGACCATCGGCTCGGAGATCATCCCGGCCGTGAAGAAGTACACAGCCGCGAAGACAGAGGAGCTCGTCTGATGAAGGTCATCGCCCTCTCCGGATCGAACGTCGGAACCAAGACGCGGACCGTGATGGAGTACGTGACGCAGTCGGTGATGAAGCAGGAGCCGGAGGTCGAGATCGAACTCATCGATCTCGCCGAAGTCGACATGGTCTTCAGCGACGGCCGCAACTTCACCGAGTACACCGGCGACACCGGTCGCCTCACTCGCGCCCTCATGGACGCCGATGCGATCATCATCGGCACCCCGATCTTCCAAGCCTCCATCCCGGCGACGCTGAAGAACGTCTTCGATCTGCTGCCGGTCAATGCTTTTCGGGACAAAGTGGTGAGCATGGTCGCTACGGCCGGTTCGGCCAAGCACTACCTCATCCCCCAGCAGCAGCTGCAGCCGATCCTGTCCTATATGAAGGCTCAGGTCGTCCAGACCTACGCCTTCGTCGAGGAGAAGGACCTGCATCGGAATCAGATCGTCAACGACGATGTGATCCAGCGCCTCGACCGCTTGGCCGAGGACACGATCGTGCTCACGCGCACCTACTCGGAGATCAGAGAGGCCGCGGACGCCGCCTACGGCTTCTGACATCCGGCTCCCGCACTCAGGGTTCGCGTTTTCCGAGGTGCACGCCGGTCATCGCTCGACGATGACTCGCCCGCTCGTCATGGGCCCGGTCGGGAGCCGTCCGAGCGGGGGCGGGCGAGGTCGCTCTTCGCCGACAGCCCGAGCAGCAGGCTGCCGACAGTGAGGATGAGCGCCCAGGCGACGCGGCGGGAGCGCTGCTCGCCGCAGACAGCGATCTGAAACGTCCTCTCGGTCTCATACCTGGCCGTCTTGGCCATACGCGTGGCACCGATGCCGACGTCGTCCGGTGTGCTCGGCTCGTACTCACGCTCTTCGAACATGCTCGCAGGATAGGACGTCGCCGGACCGAGGGCGGGCGAGCAGATGAATGGCTCTCCGTCGTAGAACCTCTGGTGGGTCCCGTGGCTGCCCAGCGTCGGCAGAACGAGCAGGAGGAAGACGACGCTCGCCCCGATCCAGGCGAGGACCCTCTTGCTCTTGTCCGCCGACTCCGGTTCGAGTCCCGTGCCCTGAAGCGACGGGGATTCCGCAGGTCGCGAGTGCCGCGGATCAGGCGGTGACTGTTCTTCTTCGGACATGCCTGCCAGTGTGGCTGCGCCGCTGTCTGGGGTCGAGGCCCCCACTCCCCTCACACCCGTGCACGCGAAATCTCCAGGCCGTCGATCGCGGCGGCGGGCCGGCCTGATCCTCGAGCCGCGTTCAGCGTCCTGTCATCTTCGGCCAATACCGTGTAATTGCAATTTCAATCAATCACGGAGAACGCTGTGTACGCTACAACCGGATTCCCGACCATTGCCCGCGACATCGTCACCGTCATCGCCCGGATCGGCCTCGGCGCCATCTTCATCGCCCACGGCTGGCAGAAGTTCAATGAGTGGACCGTCGCCGGAACCGCTGAATCGTTCTCGCAGATGGGTGTCCCCCTGCCCGATCTCGCAGCGCCGTTCTCCACCTTCGTCGAACTCATCGGCGGTGCGCTGCTCATCCTCGGCGCACTGACCCCGCTGGTCGGCGCCCTCTTGGCCGCGAATGTCATCGGCGCGCTCGTCATCGTCCACCTCACGCCCGTGCCGTTCGTCGATCAGGGCGGCTGGGAGCTCGTCGCGGCCCTGGCGGCCGGAGCGCTGCTCATCGCGGCCGCGGGTCCGGGCCGCCTCAGCATCGACCGTCTCCTCTTCACCGGCGGAAAGAACGCCCGCGGCAAGCGGAGCTCAGCAGCGGAGTCCGTCACAGCCGGAGCCTGAGGCCAACCGTTTCGGCAGGCGCTCCTCCCTCAGTCCGACCCGCGCCGCAGACCCTCGAGATGAGCTGCGAGCACCTCCCGGGCACGCTCGGGAGCCAGCACTTCGGGGTGCAGCGTCGAACGAAGGGTGAGCCCATCGACCAGCGCCGCCAGCAGATCGACCTCGAGTTCGAGATCGAGATCCGCGCGGAGCACGCCGCGTCTGGACATGCTCTCCACCGTTCGCGCCATCAGCTGCCGAGAACCTCTGGCGGAGGTCTCGAACACATCGGACAGTGCGGGATCCGTGCGCGCCGCCTCTTCGAAGGCCAGCCACACCACGGACTCCCGGCGCCGGATCTCATCGAGCGGAAGCAGTTCGGCCAGGAGATCGACCGTCTCCTCCTTCGCCTCATCGCGACCGAGGGCTCCGGACTCGAGTCGGGGCAACAACGATGCCAGACGGTCCTCGAGACGGGCACTGACCCGCTCCACCAGAGTCTCGAGGGCGAAGCGCACGATCCCTTCGGCGGTCGTGAAATAGTGTCTGATCGAGCCGATCGCCAGGCCGGACTCCTCGGCGATCGCGCGCAGTGAGATCTTGGCGAAACCCCGATCGGCAACGATCGCGAAGAGGGCGTCGGCGATGACTTCGCGGCGCTGAACTGGATCGACTATCTTCGGCATGATTCTTTTATAGCACATCCATGCCACATCGTGCTATCGTTCTAGCACATACATGCTATATAGCCGAAGGGGGCTTCTCATGCATCCGGCACTCATCGCCGTCATCGTCATCGC
>DWZN01000101.1 GCA_019117545.1 Candidatus Brevibacterium intestinavium | reverse complement strand
GGTGACCGGATCGGGCGCAGATCCACGCTCATCATCTCTGCGGTGCTCATGGCCATCTCCATGCTCGGCATCGCCGTGATCCCGAACTACGAAGCGATCGGCATCTGGGCCGGCGTGCTCATGGTCACGCTGCGGTGCCTGTCCGGCTTCTCCGTCGGCGCCGAATACACCGGCATCATGGTCTTCCTCATGGAATCGGCCGGACCGGGCAGGCGCGGATTGGCAGCGAGCTGGGCTGCGGCCAACAGCGAGGTCGGTGCGTTGCTGGCAGTCGGTTCCGGTGCGCTGCTGGCCAATCTGCTCAGCCCCGAGGCGATGGACTCCTGGGGCTGGCGACTGCTGTTCGTCCTCGGTGCTGTGCTCGCTGCGCTCATGGTGCCGCTGCGGTCGATGATGGAGGAGACCGACACCTTCAAACGGCTGCAGAAGGAGAAGGAGGAGAAAGAGGAGAAGAAGGACCGCTCCCTCGAGCGATCGCCGCTTCTCACCGCCTGCCTCGAGCAGCCTCGGGCGATCATCGTCGCCTTCCTCATCTCCTCCATCGGCTCGGTCAGCTATTTCCTCAACATCACCTATGTGCCCACCTACATCGAAGAGGTCGCGAAGGTCCCGAACTCCGGTTCGCTGGCCCTGGGCACCGTGGCCGCCGTCGTCGCCATCGTCGTCACCCCCTTCTTCGGGCTGGCCTCGGACCGGTTCGGGCGGAAACCGGCACTGGCCGCGCTCATGGCCGTCTTCGTCTTCACGACCATTCCCGCCTATGTGCTGCTGAGCAATCCCTCATCGGGCATCGCCGTCGCCGGCTCCGCCTTCCTCGCGATCCCCGCTGCCGGGTGGAGCGCGGTCGCCGCGGCCATGGTGCCCGAACAGTTCACCGGCACGAGCCGGTTCTCGGGCATGGCGATCGGCTACAACGTCGCCACCGTCCTCTTCGGCGGACTCTCACCGCTGATCGCCACCGCGCTCATGTCCTCGACCGGGGTGTCCCTGGCGCCGGCGATCTACGCCACCGCAGTCATCGTCATCGCCGGCATCCCCACCCTCCTGCTCGCCCGCAGCATGGGGCACAAGACCCTCGCCGAGGTGGACGAGGACCCGCATCTCGTCACCGCCTGAGCCCGGTGGGCTCGGCCGGTTGCTTCTGATCGATGACAGAGGTGTCAGTTCTGGCACACGCAGCGAACAAGTCGAGCCGCAAGCGCCCGTAGTTTGGATTCATGACAGGCATTCGGGGCACTGACTCCCGGGTGTGAGAATCCGAATTAGGAGCCACCATGAAACGCGCGAACCGTGCCGCATTCACCGCCGCCGCCCTGCTCAGCTGCACACTGACCTTCTCCGGCTGCTCCCTCATCAGCCAGGCCCTCCCGCAGCAGGACGGAACGGCCGGTGAACAGGCCGAGGCCGACGGACAGGATCAGGGGACCGGATCGACCGAGTCCGAACAGGCGGGCAGCGATGAGCCCGCATCGGACTCGGGCGCCTCGTCGGCCGATGAGGGCTCAGCCGCCTCGGAGGCGGGGACCACCTCGGATGAGGACGCGTCGGGCACGGACGATGGGGCCGGCGGCTCGGAGGAGGGGCAGTCCTCGGGCAGCCAGGCCGAGGTCAGCATCGGCGAAAGCTTCGAGGACCCGGAGATGCAGGACAAGATCGAGGTGCTCTCGGCCGTGCGGAACTTCGACTCGTCCAAAAAGGCCACATCCATCGAACTCGGCGGCGAAGTCGTCCTCCTCGAAGTCAAGATCACACCGGGGCAGAAATACAGCGGACTCATCCAATCGGGAGCCTTCAAGATCTCCGACGACGGGGGCGCCGACTACCGATACGACCAGACCAGCGGCGTCGAAGCCGAGATGAAGGCTGCCGGATACGACCCCTTTGAAGATGTGGCTCGCCGCGACGGCGGAACCCACCAGGGTTGGATCGCCTATGTTCCCGACGAGAAGCAGGACACCTACAAGATCAGGTACGAGCGCGGAGCCGGCAAGGTGATGGGGACCGATGAGAAGGTACCGGAGTTCACAACGACCTTCGACATCCCCTCCGCCTGATTCGCGACAGGCGACGCCTTCCGAGGCTGGCGAGGTCGGTGGTTCGCGGCCATACGCATCGGGGCCGGTTTCCGAATTCGGAAACCGGCCCCGATGTCGTTGAGAGGACGCCGCTGATCAGGCTTCGCTGAAGGCCTTCCAGTCGGAGACCTCGGCTTCGGCCAGCTGCGCGGCCACACCGACATAGGTGGCCGGAGTCAGTGCCTTGAGCAGTTCGGCACGGTCCTCGGGCAGCCCGAGACCGGAGACGAATTCCTGCAGGTCGGCCTGGTCGATGCGCTTGCCGCGGGTGAGTTCCTTGAGCGTCTCGTACGGGTTCTCCATCCCCGGCACACCCTGGAGACCGGCCGCGCGCATGACCGACTGGACGGCCTCGCCGAGGACCTCCCAGTTCGCATCGAGGTCGGCATTGAGCGCGTCCTCGTTGACGGCCAGGGACTTCAGACCCTTGACCAGGTTGTTCAGTGCCAGCACCGAGTGACCGAAGGCGACTCCGATGTTGCGCTGAGAGGTCGAGTCGGTCAGGTCACGCTGCATCCGCGAGGTCACGAGCGTCGACGCCAGGGAGTCGAGCAGGGCGCAGGAGAGTTCGAGGTTCGCCTCGGCGTTCTCGAATCGGATCGGGTTGACCTTGTGCGGCATCGTCGAGGACCCGGTCGCACCGGCCACGGGGATCTGCTTGAAGTAGTTCATCGAGATGTAGGTCCACATATCGGTGGCCAGATTGTGGGCGATGCGGTTGAACCGGGCGATGTCGGCGAAGAGCTCGGCATCCCAGTCATGCGACTCGATCTGCGTGGTCAGTGAGTTGAAGGTCAGGCCGAGGCGGTCCTCGACGAAGGTACGGGCGATCTGCGGCCAGTCCGCTCCCGGGACAGCGGCCAGATGCGCCGAATAGGTGCCCGTGGCCCCGTTGATCTTGCCGAGGAAATCGGTCGCGGCGATGCGTTCGTACTGTCGGCGCAGGCGGTGGATGAAGACCGCGAGCTCCTTGCCCATCGTCGTCGGGGTGGCCGGCTGACCGTGCGTGTGGGCGAGCATCGGAACCTCGGCCAGCGCCGAGGCGGATTCGGCCAGGGTGTCGATGAGCGCCTTCGCCCGCGGCAGCCACACCTGCTCGGTGGCGCCCTTGATCCCGAGCGCCCAGGACAGGTTGTTGATGTCCTCCGAAGTGCAGCAGAAGTGGACGAGCTCGCTCAGGTCATCGGCCCCGATCTCGACTAGGGCCTCTTTGACTGTGTATTCGACGGCCTTGACGTCATGGACGGTGACGGCCTCGTGGGCGGCCAGTGTGGCAATGGTCTCGGCATCGAAACCGGCGGCGAAGGCCCGCAGACCGTCGACCTCATCGGGAGTGAGGCGACGCACCGACTCGATCACGTGGTTCTGCGCGAGGTGGATGAACCACTCGATCTCGACGGTGATGCGATTGCGGTTGAGGGCCGCCTCGGAGAGATGATCGACGAGGTCAGCGGTGTCTTTGCGGTAGCGACCGTCAAGCGGTCCGAGAGCGATGGCTGGCGTGATATCGGCAAGGGAAACAGTCGGCATGGACCTATTTTCTCATGAGGCGCCGCATGGGGCGGAACTCGACCGCTGCGGTGCGCGAGCGAAGCGCGATCGATTCGGGGGACTGCTGCGGTGCGAGCTCACTTGAGTGTGTTCGCCTGTGGAAACGACGGCGACTCCGACGCCTGCGCCCTGTGGACGCTCGAGGGCTGTCCCCAGCCCCCGGACCGGGCCTTCTCCTCCGGTTCGGACCCCGCCTACTCTCAGGGGCATCGCTGATCGGACATCCGGAATTCGGCATCCGGCCTCGGGGCGGGCAGACGTGTCGGGAGCCGAATCGGGGTGTGGGGAGCCGAAACGGGGCCAGCGGATGCGTCGGGTGACGTTCGGGGGCGAGGCGAAGGGGCCCGTGCCGATGCGAGCCGCAGCGGTGGGAGGTCCACCGGTGAGAGGGGAGAACGGTGATCACGGACGAGTTGGCGCGCAATCGCGAGCAGTGGCTGCGTCGAGCTCAGATGCTGCGCTCGCTTGCGCAGAGCTGCCGCGGGATCGACAGCTGGGACTCTCCGGCTGGGCATCTGCTCGAGGACAGAGTGCAGTCGTGCGCGGAGTCGATCGAGGCCCTCGCCGAATGTGCGGACGAACTCGCCGAGGCCTATGAGCTGCACCTGCAGGTCGTCTCGGTGGGAGGACGGATCCAACTGTGACTGCCGCGCCCGAACCCGCCGAGGGGATCGAGAAGTGGATCGTCGTCGACATCGAACGGATCCTCAGACTGCCCGAGCGTCTGCGTCGCCTCTGGCCGCGCGAACTGCTGCCCCACACCGGCGACGGCAGCACCGGCACAGCCTCGGCGAGCGACACGGGCTCCGACCCGGCCTCGGCGAGCGACACGGGGCCCGGCCCAGCGGGTGGGGGAATCGCGGGCGACCTCGCTGCCGACGAACCCTCGCAGCGGGAGCTCGATGTGCTCACGGCCTGGGTCGCGGGCTTCGCCGCTGAACTCAACCGCGTCCATGCGCGCGTCACCGTCGTCGTGTCCTCGGGCACCGAGACCGTCCACCTCGCACTCTGCCTCGGCGGGGATTCAGGCCAGGCGGTGCTGGCGCTGCAGGGCGAGGGCTTCGAGACCTTCTCCGGCCATCAGCTTCTGCGCCGGATCGACTCTGGCCGGATCGGTCCCGTCGTCGAGAGGCTGGCGGGACTGATCGAACACGACTGCGTGCTCACACTCAGCTGGGCCGGACGCGAGGCGGCGACGGGACTCGAGTTCCTGCACCGCAGGGACGGGCGCTGGTACCGTCCGGTCATCGAACGTCGCGGCGGCGCCGTCACCGTCGAGACCGAGACCGCGGCCGGTGAGCCGGCTGTGCGGATGCTGGTGGCCGCTGTGCTCACTCGGGCGCTGAAGACGGGATCGCGGCGATGATCGACTTCCGCACCCGCGGCGGCGGGAGGATCACCGTCGACGAGCGCGCAGAGGCCAGCGGTGATGCGCTGGCCGGCGTCATCACTGATATCGGCGATCTGGCCGTCGACGCGGCTGTCGGTGATTTCGACCTCGCGACCCTGCTGACTCAGGTGCCCTCGCCCGTCACGGCGCTCAACCTCGACGCCCGCCGGATCCGCTTCCACCAGCAGCTGGCGGCCTGTCTGCTCGAACTCGAGGTCACGATGCTCGGCGCTCGGGCAGCGGCCTTGGCCTACCGGCAGGCGGAGAGAGGCCTCAGCGAGGTCTTCGGCGGACTGCTCGATGCCATCGGCTACGCCACCGGTCGGGCCATCGCCATCAGCCTGCCGGTGCTCGTCCCGATCGCCCTGGCGGTCGGGACCCAGATCGTCGTGGTGACGAAGATCCTCGACGTCACCGGAGCCGACGATGCCATCGAGAAGCGATTCGGCATCGACCTCGGCACGACCAAGGCGAAGGCCAAGGAGGCTCTGGTCGCGTTCGTGTTCGAGAACTCCGATGCCTCAGGCGCGGTCATCGAACATGTGCTTCCGGGAATCGTCGTCGGCTTCATCGGGCTGCCGCCTGCCGTGCTGGACACCGACGCCGACCATGCCTTCTGGCCGCACGACTCGCAGTCGATGACGATGTGGCTGCTGGCGGGGGCGAATCGGTTCGGCCTCCTGCTTCCCTCCGATGTGGAGGTGTGGCGGGCCGATGGGCTGACGCCGCCGCATGAGGCGCCGCCGCGTGACCTCGAGGACCTCTACGTCCGCGAAGCGGACCGTCACAGCGGGGCCGACTCGGGACAGGTCCGCATCGAGGAGATCGTCGGCGGCGATGGGACGACCCGCTACATCGTCTACATCCCGGCGACCACCGATTGGTCCGCGAAATCCGGCGACAACACCACCGATATGACGACGAACGTGCAGGGCATGGCCGGAAACGACACGGTGATGCGCGAAATGGTGCGCCAGGCCATCGCCGATGCGGGGATCGGGTCGAACGCCGAGGTCATGCTCGTCGGCTATTCTCAAGGCGGCATCACCGCCGGGTCCCTGGCCGCGGATCCGGCGTTCCTAGGCGACGTCAACGTCACGGCGCTGATGACGGTGGGCGCACCGATCTCGGATTTCCCCGTCGACTCGGGCGTCGATGTGCTGTCCATCGAGCACGAACAGGATCTCGTGCCCGACCTCGACGGCAACGAGAACCCGGCATCCGACAACTGGTCGACGGTCACCGTCGACTACGACCCCGAACAGCTGCGTCGCGCTCCGAGTCTGTCCGATAAGTCCGAGGCCGAACTCGACGACATGTTCGCCTCGGCCGGGGCCGCCCATTCGTCTGCGGCCTATGCCGCCTCGATCGGTCTGCTGCTGCGGGCGGGAAATCCGGCCTTCAACCGCTTCACTGCGAACCATTCGGGGTTCTTCACCGGAGACCTCAAGGACACACGTGACTACCAGGGCAGACGCAAGCACACGTGATCGGCGAAGTGCTCGGACGTGCGTTGGTCGGACGATGGAACAACTCGGCGAAGACCGACAATTGTCCTCTTGGGCGTTTGGATCTGGACCACATGTGTCGAACTTGGGTCATAGTCTGTTCCTGACCTGCACTTTTGATACTCAAGCCGCTGGGTGAGAGTGGAAAGCAGTGAGTGGATTCGGTATCGTTGGATCACCTGTGAATCAGATCACTCGAGGGCGAGTTCTCACATCCGAGGGCCTGCCTGACGGACACGGTCCACCACTGGTCACCTCCGGTGAAGATGGACCTCGAACAAAGGAGAACTGAAATGACCTCCAACATTTCAGTGGGAACCGGCGCTGGCCACAGTCAGTCCGCGGAGCCCAGAATGATCCAGATGCTCACTGAAGACGGAAATCGCGTCGAATCGGGTGAGTACGATGCCTTCGCCGCAGAACTCACCGACGAGGATCTGCGCGGGTTCTACCGGGACATGGTCCTGGTGCGACGCATCGACGCCGAGGGTGCCGCACTGCAGCGTCAGGGACAGCTGGGCCTGTGGGCGCCGCTGTTCGGACAGGAAGCGGCTCAGATCGGCATGGGGCGGGCTGCCCGTCCCCAGGACTTCGTCTTCCCCACCTACCGCGAACACGGACTGGCCTACACCCGCGGTGTCGAACCCGAAACTCTGCTCGGCATCTTCCGCGGACAGAACCACGGCGGATGGGACCCGCAGGACCACCGGTTCCACACCTACACGATCGTCATCGGCTCCCAGACCCTGCACGCCACCGGCTACGCCATGGGTGTGGCCATGGACGGCGACGTCGGCACCGGCGACATCGACCGCGACACCGTGGCCATCGCCTGCTTCGGCGACGGCGCCACCTCGCAGGGCGATGTCTCCGAGGCGCTGACCTTCGCCGGCGCCTTCCACGCCCCGGTGCTGTTCTTCTGCCAGAACAACCAGTGGGCCATCTCCGAGCCGACCCACGTCCAGACCGCGGCACCCCTGTGCAAGCGCGGCGAGGGCTTCGGTGTGCCCGGAATCCGCGTCGACGGCAACGACATCATCGCGATGTACTCCGTCGCCCGCGCCAGCCTCGATTCGGTGCGCGCAGGCCACGGCCCGATGCTCATCGAGGCCTTCACCTACCGCCGCGGCGCCCACACCACCGCCGATGATCCGACGAAGTACCGTGACAAGGCCGAAGAGGAGATCTGGGAGGATCGGGACCCGGTCACCCGTCTCAAGGCCTACCTCGACAAGCACACCGATACGAGTGACGACTTCTTCGCCGAGGTCGACGCCGAGGCCGACACCCTGGCCGCGCGGATCCGCCACAACTGCATGTCGATGGAAGATCCCGACGGCGTCGAGATGTTCGCCCACGTCACCTCCGAGCCCCACTCCCTCGTCGACGAGGAGCGCGCCGGATTCCTGGCGTACCAGGCCTCGTTCGCCGATGCGGGTGAGGCCTGATGGAGAAGCTTCCCCTCTCAAAGGCGATCACCGCCGGAATGCGCAAGGCCATGGAGGACGACCCGAAGGTCGTCCTCATCGGCGAGGACATCGGCAAGCTCGGCGGTGTCTTCCGCGTCACCGAAGGTCTGCAGAAGGACTTCGGTCCGCAGCGAGTCATCGATGCCCCGCTGGCCGAGTCCGGCATCGTCGGCACCTCGATCGGCATGGCCATCCGCGGCTACCGCCCGGTCATCGAGATCCAGTTCGACGCCTTCATCTTCCCGGCCTACGACCAGATCGTCACCCAGGTCGCGAAGCTGTACAACCGCACCTTGGGCAAGGAACGCATCCCGATGGTCATCCGGGTGCCCTACGGCGGCGGGATCGGCTCGCCGGAGCACCATTCGGAGAGTCCCGAGACCGTCTTCGCCCATCACGCCGGACTCAAGCTGGTCTCACCGTCGAACGCCCATGACGCCTACTGGATGATCCAGGACGCGATCAGGAGCGACGACCCGGTGATGTTCTTCGAACCCAAGCGCCGTTACTGGCTGCGCGGGGACGTCGACACCGCCGACCGCGGTGGGAAGGGTCTGCATGACGCCGGCATCCTGTCCGAAGGCACCGATGTGACCCTCGTCGCCTACGGTCCTCTGGTGCCGACGGCGCAGGACGTGGTCGCCGCGGCAGCCGATGAGGGCAAGAGCATCGAGCTCATCGATCTGCGCAGTCTCAACCCGATCGACTTCACCACGATCGAGCACTCAGTGGCCAAGACCGGCCGCCTCGTCGTCGCGCATGAGGCCCCCACCTTCCTGGGGCTGGGTTCAGAGATCGCCGCGCGCATCACCGAACGCTGCTTCTTCACCCTCGAGGCCCCGGTCATCCGCGTCGGCGGATACCACACGCCGTACCCGGGCTCACGCATGGAAGAGCACTATCTGCCCGACCTCGATCGCATCTTCGACGGTGTCGATCGGGCCCTGTCCTACTGACCTGAGGAGAGTCAAGAATGTCATTCGAGTTCCCTCTTCCCGACGTCGGTGAGGGCTTGACCGAAGCCGATATCGTCGCGTGGAAGGTCGCCGCCGGCGACACCGTGACCGTCAATCAGATCCTCGTCGAGATCGAGACCGCGAAGTCGCTCGTCGAGCTGCCCAGCCCGCAGGCCGGCACCATCGACGCGCTGCTGGTCGACGAGGGCCAGACCATCGAGGTCGGCACACCGATCATCCGCTTCAATGGAGGTGAATCCGGCGCCGAGGCGGGCTCGGACGGTGCGTCCGAGACCGGCGGTTCCGGGTCCGACTCGGGCGGGCCCGCCGAGGCGACCAGCACAGAGGATGCCGACGGCGGTGCCACTCTGGTCGGCTACGGTGCGAGGACGACCTCGTCGAAGCGCCGCCCGCGCAAGGGCGCTCCTGTGCCCTCCCCGTCGGCCGCATCCGCTGAGGCAGCTCCGGCTCCCGCCGAGTCGGCTTCGGCTCCCGGTGAGTCGGCTCCGGGCGCGTCATCTGCGTCGACGGCGGCGACGAGCCCGTCCCCAGCGGCGAGCACCGGTCAGCCCGGGCCTGCTGACCCAGCGGCCGTCCCCGCCGGCGCGGCCAAGCCCTTGGCGAAGCCGCCTGTGCGCAAGCTCGCCAAGGACCTCGGCGTCGATCTCTCCCAGGTGGTGGCGACCGGCCCCCACGGTGACGTGACGCGCGACGACGTCCGCGGTGCCGCCGACCAGGTGTCCGCCCCGACGTCGGGTGCGACGGCGACGTCGGCCGCCTCGGCGAGTGACCGAGGCGAAGACGAGGAGCGGATCCCGTTCAAGGGTGTGACGAAGATGATGGCCAAGGCCATGGTCGATTCGGCGTTCACGATGCCGCACGTCACCGAGTTCCTCGACGTCGATGTCACCGAGACGATGGCGATGGTCCGCCGGCTGAAGTCGACGAAGTTCCTCGGCGAGGACGTCAAGGTCTCGCCGCTGCTCATCGTGGCCAAGGCTGTGGCCTGGGCTGTAGGACGCAATCCGCGGATCAATGCATGCCTCGACGGCGACGAGATCGTGGTCAAGAAGTACGTCAACCTCGGAATCGCAGCTGCCACCCCGCGCGGGCTCATCGTGCCGAACATCAAGAACGCCCACAGCATGGGTCTGGGCGAACTGGCCCAGGGGATCCAGGACCTGACGGCGCTGGCGCGGTCGGGCAAGACCCCGCCTGCCGATCAGGCCGGGGGAACCATCACCATCACGAACGTCGGCGTGTTCGGCGTCGATGCCGGCACTCCGATCATCAACCCGGGTGAGGCAGCGATCCTCGCCTTCGGACAGGTGCGGAAGAAGCCGTGGGTCGTCGACGATGAGATCGTGCCGCGAGAGATCACCACGCTGTCGGTCAGTGCCGACCATCGTGTCGTCGACGGCGAGATCATCTCGAGGTTCCTCGCCGACGTCGGGCGCGGTTTGGAGGACCCCACCCTGATGCTGGCCTGAGGGCCGCCTGGTGGCTTCAGTGCGGGGACCGCGGCGCGGTTCGCGGGCCGGGGCAGAATTCACACGATCCGTGGGACGAGTACAGGCGTGTCAGGGGATGGGCTGAGGCCCGCCATACAGCCTGAGTTTCTCAGCTGCCAGCTCGATACAACTATGGAGCGCCAAGACCACTGCGCACGCACAGTGGTCTCGGCTCTCCGTAGTTGTATCGGGGACTGAGTTGCTTGATGCTCGGGCGGGCGCAGTGGTCTCGGCGCTGCACCGTTGCCTCGACGACTGTGTCTGCGACGGCTGGGCAGGCTCAGCGGGGCCGTCATTCACTGGAAATCAGCTACTGACGGTCCCGCATGCTCTTCGACGCCGGAGAAGCCGCGTGCGGATGCCGCGAGCAGACGCTGTTTGAAATTCTCAACCGGCTTAGGCAGAGGCGCCTCGGCGAAGTGGGTGAGGACCAGTTCTCTTTCAACGACAGGGGAGATCGGAACTTCTACGAGATTCGTGAAGTTCATCAGGGGCACGACGAGCCGGGGCACAGCGGTGATGCCCATGCCTGCAGCGACCATTCCTCCCACGGCAGGGATGCTGTCAGCGGTCTGGACCTCGTCGGGCTCGATTCCGGAGTGTGCCAATGCCCGAGTCAGCAACGGCGCGATACTCGTCACCGAGTTGAAACCGACGAACCTCTCACCGTGGAAATCCTTCCACTCCAACGACGGTCGTAAGGCGAGGGCATGATCAGCAGGAAGGATCGCGACGAAGGGATCAGAGAGAAGATGAGCCACCTCCAGGCCCGGGAGCAGTGATTGAGTGAAGGCGACGAGGCCGATGTCGACCGTCCCCTCGGCGACCATCGGAACGACCTGATTCTGCGCAGCATCATGGATGAAGA
This sequence comes from Candidatus Brevibacterium intestinavium, assembly GCA_019117545.1. Lineage (GTDB taxonomy): Bacteria > Actinomycetota > Actinomycetes > Actinomycetales > Brevibacteriaceae > Brevibacterium > Brevibacterium intestinavium. The sequence goes on along the minus strand of DWZN01000101.1, from coordinate 1,758 downwards.
GCTCGACCTTCGGAAACTCGTGACGAAACGCCGACACCACCCCGGGTAGGACGGTGGCTGCCAGTGACGGCAGACAGGCGATTCTGACCTGGCCCGAACTTCCGCTGACGAAGCCGGAGATGCGCGAGAGCGCGGAATCGAACGAGCGAACTGCATGTGCCGCGTACAGCGCCACTTCGTTGCCCGTCGCGGTAGCGGCGACTTTGCGTGTGGTCCGTGCGAACAGCGCTGATCCGATGCGTCGCTCTGCCTCGGCGATGGTTCTGCTGAGAGCGGGCTGACTGACCGCAATCTCCTCGGCCGCTCGAGTGAAGCTCTCCGTGCGATGCACGGCCTCGATCGCTCGGAGGTGGTGCATCGACAGATTGATAACCATGAGTCATAAGTGTAGCCGCAAGAGGTATTGGACGAATGCACTCATGCTCAGAAACGATGAATATGTTCATCGAGAAGGGAATCAAAGATGCTTTCACTGATCGGCTATTTCACGATGCTCGTCATATTGGCGCTTCTGCTCATGCAGAAGGTTTCTCCGGTTGTCGCGTTGGCAGGAGTGCCTCTCGTGGCGGCACTCATTGCAGGAGAATCGCTGTCCGATATCAGCGAATACGTCTCATCCGGAATCGCCGGTGTTGCCGACGTCGTCGTCATGTTCATATTCGCAATCGTCTTCTTCGGGATCCTGCGCAATGCCAAGTTCTTCGATCCGATCATCGACAGGATCATCAGGTTCGGAGGTTCTTCGCCCCGCACGGTTGCGGTGGCGACGACGCTCCTGGCCTGTGTGGTGCATCTCGACGGTGCCGGTGCCACGACCTTTCTGGTCACGATCCCGGCAATGCTTCCGCTCTATCAGCGGCTTGGAATGAGCCGACTGACACTCTCGACATGTGTAGCGTTGGGAGCGGGAGTGATGAATATGCTCCCCTGGGGTGGACCGACAGCTCGAGCAGCAGCCACGATCAAGGCGGATCCGAACGAATTGTGGGTACCGTTGATTCCCGCCCAAATCGCAGGAATCATTGCGGCCTTGGTGGTGGCCTGGTACGTCGGCCACCGCGAAGCGAAGCGACTGGATCGGCTGCCCGTCGTGAGTTCGCCGGAGGTGAGCACCGTTGACTCGGTAGGCCGTGTCGCCGGCCCCAAACGAAATGTGGCCGGCGCCGGAGCACCAGATGAAGCTCCGATGTCCGGAGACTCGGGCGCGGGTGCCTTCGGTGATGTTTCCTCAGCCGGCGCTGGTGGTGGCCGGTTTCATGAAGCTGATGCCGCTGTTGAAGGCGAGGAGGCCTCGGAAGAGCCGGGCCCGTCGACGCTGTCGCTGGTCCTCAATGGTGCCGTGCTTATCGCCGCGCTGGGCACGATGATGTCAGGAGTGATCTCTCCTGCCCTGACATTCATGGTTGCGACTATTCTGGCCCTGCTGATCAATCATCGCGGTATGGCGGGGCAATCCGAGCAGTTCGACCTCAATGCCAAATCCTGCATGCTCATCGCTAGCACTTTGCTCGCAGCAGGCGTGTTGCTGGGCGTGCTGGATGAAAGCGGCATGATCGAAGCTATGGCTACCTCAGCTACGGCGGTCCTTCCCGCGGGAATGATGCCGCTCCTACCAATTGTCGTCGCGGTGCTCGGTGTTCCTCTGAGCCTCTTGTTCGGGCCCGACGCCTATTATTTCGGGCTGCTGCCTGTGCTGGTAAGTGTTGGCAGCACCTATGGGATCGACCCGACCGTGCTCGGTCAGGCCTCGATCATCGG
>DWZN01000100.1 GCA_019117545.1 Candidatus Brevibacterium intestinavium | reverse complement strand
GCGGCCACGAGTGACCTCGTGTCCCTGGTCTCCTACCCCGGGATGCACGCGATCTGGGCCCATCGCGGTCTCCACCGCCTCTGGCAGCACGAGGCCGGAAAGATCCCGGCACGGCTGATGTCGCAGCTGGTGCGCTCGCTGACCGGGGTCGAGATCCACCCCGGGGCGAAGATCGGACGCCGCTTCTTCATCGACCACGCCAACGGCGTCGTCATCGGGGAGACCTCGGAGATCGGCGATGACGTCATGCTCTACCACCAGGTCACCCTCGGCGGCACCTCGATGGAGCAGACCAAGCGGCACCCGACCATCGGCAATCATGTGCTCATCGGCTCCGGGGCGAAGATCCTCGGGCCCGTCGTCGTCGGCGACAACTCCGCGGTCGGGGCCAATGCCGTGGTCGTCAAGGATGTGGCCGCGGACTCGAGCGCCGTGGGCATCCCCGCCAAGGTGCGTCCGAAGAAGAGCGGGGCCGGCGCGCCGTCCTCATCCGGGCAGTCCTCCGGCAGGACGAGCGACGGTTCCAGCGACGGGTCGACGCAGGCCTCGAAGTACTCGGAGACCTGGAAATACTCGGAGTACGCCGATTTCGAGCTGGTCGATCCCGCCCTCTGGATCTGAGACCCGGCACCGGTTCCTCTCGTCCGGCGCCGACTCCTCTCGTCCGGCACCGATTCCTCTCGTCCGGCGCCGCATTTCGGCGGGCCTCGGGGTGCGTTTGTCGTCGGGCCCCGTTGCGCTGTCTCCTGCGGGTGGATCCATTGCGATTGCGGCCGGGAAATCATGGTGGATCCACCCGCAGGAGACAAGTTCAGTGTGACGGAGACCGCTTCGCGATGTAGTGCCTGAGGCGTTTTGCGAACGAGGCCAGATCGCTTTTCTTCGCCACGCGCAGCAGCACCCACCCCTCTGTCTCGAACAGTTCTTTGCGTCGAATGTCCTGCGCGTACTGGGCGGGGGAGAATCGGTGATGGTCGCCTTCGTACTCGATCGCGATCCGCAGCTCCGGGTAGCCGAGATCGGGGTGGAGCACGCAGTCGTCGAGCCGGCTGTAGACGGCCGGGTGGACGACCGGCTCCCGGAAGCCGGAGTCGATCAGCCAGAGGCGCAGCCAGGACTCCTTCGGCGAGTCGACCGTCTCGCGCATGAGGGTGAGTGCCTTCTGGGCTCTGCGTCGGTGGGCGACGCGAGGAAGCGCCGCAATCTCCTCTCGCAGCCGGTCGCGGGTGATGTACGGTCCACCGGCATGCTTTCCGATCGCGGCATCGCCGGCGGTCACGAGCTCATTGAGGCTGAGCAGCGGTGCCAGAGTGGCGATGACGCGCGGAATGGTGACCAGCGGCATGCCCAGGAGCTCGATCCATTCGGTCGCCAGCCTCATCGGTCGGCGTACGACGAGGCCGGGCCGATTGATGCGAAGGTTGCGCGACGCCGCAGCCACATGGACGTTTTTGTCCGAGATACGGCTCGGCAGCGGAAGGCCGTACAGGCGCGCCGCGGTCAGGTGGTCCGCGGCCAGGTCGGGGTAGAGCATGCGGATGCCCGTCATGCGCATCCACGTGCCGAGCCATTGGTGATCCGCCCAGTGGGGTGTCGGCACGTCGGTCAATGACTCGCTGTCCACCCAGATGCCGCGGAAGATCTGGCCGAAGCGCTCATGGGTGGCCAGTGCATAAGCAGTGATGCCGCGCTGCCTGGCTTCGGCGGCGGTGAAGGGCAGCGGCACGGGTCTGAAGTCGACGGCCTGATTCATCGATTGCCACATGCTCTCAAGACTGCTCTTCCTGGAGCTGAAATCCGAGCATCGGAACGAGGCTGTGCACAGCGCACTTCTGCCCACAGGATTGCGTGTGCGAGTCGATCCCCGAGAATCCGGGCGGCAGGCTCTTCTGGTGAGGACCTGTCCACAGGCGAATACGCGCGAGTCGACTTCTCGACGGCAGCGCGACCGGGGTGCGACGGGGCGTCGGGCCGCGCTGTGCGGACGCGTCTGGACGACGGGTGGCCGTGCGGCAGGGAGTCGGGTCACCGGACGACAGGGAGTCCGAAACGGCACGAGTGCCCTGCGTCGGCGATGGTGTCTCCTGCGGGCGGATCCACTGTGAAAACCGGTGCTGGATCGCAGCGGATCCACCCCCAGGAGACGCCTCGCCCCAGACGCGGAATACTTCGAACGACAAGTCTGTTAAGGTTTCAACTAGTTACTTCAAAATTGAAGTGAGTTGGAGGTGAGGGCGAGGCTCGCCGCCATCGCCTCACCTGCAGCGAACAGAAGGAGCAGTCATGGAATTCGGAATCTTCACCATCGGGGACGTCACCACCGATCCCACCGACGGCACCACCGTCACCGAGCATCAGCGGATCAAGAACACCGTCGAGATCGCGAAGAAGACCGAAGAGGTCGGTCTCGACGTCTTCGCCACCGGCCAGCACCACAATCCGCCGTTCGTGGCGCCGGCCAACCCGCCGGTCCTGCTGTCCAATATCGCCGCGCAGACGTCGACACTGGAGCTGTCGACGGCGACCACCCTGATCACCACCACCGATCCCGTGCGCATCGCCGAGGACTACTCCTATGCCCAGCACCTCTCCGAGGGGCGGATCAGCCTCATCATGGGCCGCGGCAACACCGGACCCGTCTATCCGTGGTTCGGCAAGGACATCCGCCAGGGCATCGGTCTGGCCGTGGAGAACTACAATCTGCTCTACCGCCTGTGGCGGGAGCGCAACCTCGACTGGGAGGGTCAGTTCCGCACGCCCCTGAACGGTTTCACCGTCACCCCGACCCCGCTCGACGAGGTGCCGCCGTTCGTGTGGCACGGGTCGATCCGCAGCCCCGAGATCGCCGAGCAGGCCGCCTACTACGGTGACGGGTTCTTCCACAACAACATCTTCTGGCCGACCTCGCACACCGCGCGGATGGTCCAGCTCTACCGCCAGCGCTATGAGTACTATGGGCACGGCAAGGCCAGCCAGGCGATCGTCGGGCTCGGCGGACAGGTGTTCATGCGCAAGAACTCGCAGGACGCCGTGCGCGAGTTCCGCCCCTACTTCGACAACGCACCCGTCTACGGTCACGGGCCCAGTCTCGAGGACTTCTCGACGCAGACCCCGCTGACCGTCGGCTCGCCGCAGCAGGTGATCGAACGGACCCTGAGCTTCCGCGACTGGGCAGGCGACTACCAGCGCCAGCTCTTCCTCATCGACCATGCGGGGCTGCCGCACAAGACCGTGCTCGAGCAGCTCGACCTGCTCGGCGAGGAGGTCATCCCGGTGCTGCGCAAGGAGTTCGCGAAGGACCGTCCCGCCGACGTCCCCGACGCTCCGAACCACCAGTCGCTGGTCATCCGGCACCGCGAGGGTCGCGACCCGATCCCAGGCGGCGGACCGGAATCGCGGGCCTTCGCCGACCGCCAGGCCGCAGCAGCCGAGAAGGAAGGAGCCGATCAGGCATGAGCGAGACCATGAAGATCGTGGCCGTGACCACCTCGCTGAGCGAGGACTCGACCACGCTCAAGCTCACGGACAGGATCCTGTCCACCATCGCCTCGGTGGGGGAGTCGGTGGGCATCGAGATCACGACGGAGACCCTCAACATCCGCAGCCTCTCCTCGGCGCTGACGGACATGACCCTGACCGGGTTCCGCTCCGAGCAGCTCGAGGCGGCGTTCGACACCGTCGCCGAGGCGGACGCGATCGTCACCGTCTCACCCGTGTACAAGGTCGCTCCGGTGGGGCTGCACACCCTGTTCTGGCAGCTCATCGACGAGAGGGCGCTGACGAGAAAGCCCGTGCTCATCGCCTCCACCGGCGGCAGCCCTCGCCATTCCCTGGCCGGAGAGACCGTGCTGCGGCCGATGCTGTCCTATCTCAAGGGCATCGTCGTGCCGACGACGGTCTTCGCCGCCACCGACGACTGGGGCTCGGTCGAGGGCGGGCGTGCCCTCACCACCCGGATCCGCCAGGCAGGCGAGGAGTTCGTGTCCCTGACCTCGACGATCATCGGCTCAGGCAGGGACGACCTCGCCGAGGTGACCGGAGTGCCCGATGCCGAATCGGGAGCGGCCGGCGCGGGGGCGGGATCGCCCGCTGCCGGTCCCAGCGCCGACCGGGGCCGAGGCGGCGAGTCCGAATTCGATCCCGAGCGCATCACCCCGTTCGCCCAGCTGCTCGAGGGGCGATCATGACCACGATCAAGTTCGGGCAGGGCCGCGATCTGCTCGCGCAGAGTGCGTGGCGGGTGTACTTCGAGACCTCGCAGCGGATCCGGCAGGCCCTCGAGGCCCGGCTGAAGGAGGACGCGGGGCTGAGCGTCAGCGACTTCAACGCTCTGCTGCTGCTCTGGGAGGCTCCCGGACGGACACTGACGATGAGCGCCCTGGCCAGGAAGCTCGTGTTCTCACCCTCCCGGCTCAATTACCGGATCAAGGTGCTCGAGGACGCGGGGCTGGTCGTCAAGTCCTCATGCCCCTCGGACGGACGTGCTCACAACGTGGCTCTGACCGAGGCCGGGGCGCGGGCGTTCATCGCCGCCGGCGGCAGGCACCGCGGCTATGTCGACGAGATGTTCCTCGACCATGTCAGCGACGAGGAGCTCGAGGTCATCCACCGCGTATTCAGCCGCCTGTCCCGGGCGCTGCCGGAATAGGATCTCATTGTGACGCGTGTCTCGGTGCGGTCCGGGCCGCCGTGCCACAATGAGGGCATGTCCATCACCACTATCGCCTTCCCGGATTCCGAACTCCGCAACCGAGTCGTCGCGCAGATCCCCGCCCATCAACGCGCCGGTGTCGACCTCGTCGTCTTCTCCGACGCCGAACGGTCGGCGAAGCTCAGCCGCGATGACGTCGACGTCGTCGTCCTGCCCTACCTCGATTCGGGGCCGACCATCGAGATGCTCGATGAACTGCCCAACCTCCGGCTCGTCATCACCCAGACCACCGGCTACGACCCCGTGGCCCACCTGCCCGAGCGGGGGATCCAGGTCGCGACTGCCTCGGGCGTGCACACCGGAGGGACCGCCGAGCTCGCTCTGGCCTTGACTCTGGCGAGCCTGCGCGGCATCGACGACGCGGTCCGGTCACAGGTGTCGAGGACCTGGTCGCATGCGCGGTACCGTTCCCTGCAGGATCGGCGTGTGATGGTCATCGGCGTCGGCGAGATCGGCAGTGCCATCGCCGCGCGCTTCGACCCCTTCGAGGTCCACCTCACCCGTGTGGCCTCGAAGGCGCGGGAGGACGAGCGGGGCCAGGTCCACGGCATCGACGAACTCCCGCAGCTGCTTCCCCACACCGAGGTGGTCGTGCTCATCACCCCGCTCAACGAGGGCACACATCACCTCGTCGATGCCGAATTCCTCGCCCAGCTGCCCGACAATGCCCTCGTCGTCAACGTCGCCCGCGGCAAAGTCGTCGACACCGAGGCGCTCGTGGCCGAACTCTCGTCCGGCCGCCTCCACGCGGCCCTCGACGTCACCGATCCCGAGCCGCTGCCGCCCAACCATCCGCTGTGGGGAACCCCGAATACGCTGATCACCGCGCATCTGGGCGGGGACACCACGGCGTTCGAACCGCGGGTCGAGAAGATCCTGGCCGATCAGGTCCGGCGGATCAACGACGGCCAGCAGCCGATCAACCTCGTCGATGCCTGATCGATCTTAAGGGCACACATTCCTCACCGAATGCGCGCCTCCTTCCGCCCGGAGCCACCGGGCGCGCGCGAATGCCCAGATGAAGTTCCATCATGCGAGAGTCTGGAGTGCGGATGCTGAAATCGGGCGTAGCATGCCTGCATGAGCATCGATACAGACACCACCTCTCCAGACATCAAACCACGGTCCCGCGATGTCACGGACGGCCTCGAAGCCACCGCCGCTCGCGGCATGCTTCGCGCCGTCGGCATGGGCGACGATGACTGGGTGAAGCCGCAGATCGCGGTCGCGACCTCGTGGAACGAGATCACCCCCTGCAATATGTCGCTGCAGCGCCTCGGCGCGGCCGCCAAGGAAGGCGTCCACGAGGCCGGGGGCTTTCCGCTGGAATTCGGAACCATCTCGGTCTCCGACGGCATCTCCATGGGACACGAGGGCATGCACTACTCGCTGGTCTCCCGCGAGGTCATCACCGACTCCGTGGAGACCGTGATGAGCGCCGAGCGCCTCGACGGCTCGGTCCTCATGGCCGGCTGCGACAAGTCGATCCCCGGCATGCTCATGGCCTCGGCCCGCCTCGGTCTGTCCAGCGTCTTCCTCTACAACGGATCGATCATGCCGGGGACCGCGAAGCTCTCGGACGGCTCGGAGAAGGAAGTCACCCTCATCGACGCCTTCGAGGCCGTCGGTGCCTGCCGTGCCGGGACCATCACCGAAGGCGACGTCGACGCCATCGAGCGCGCCGTCTGCCCCGGTGAGGGAGCATGCGGCGGAATGTACACGGCGAACACCATGGCCTCGGCCGCCGAGGCCATGGGCATGTCGCTGCCCGGGTCGGCCGCCCCGCCGGCCATCCACCGCAACCGCACGATGTTCGCCCGCAAGTCCGGTGAGGCCGCCGTCAACTTGCTGCGTCTGGGCATCACGGCCAAGGACATCATCACCCGCGAGTCGCTGCACAATGCGATCGCCGTGGTCATGGCCTTCGGCGGTTCGACCAACGCCGTGCTCCACCTGCTCGCGATCGCCCACGAGGCCGGGGTCACCCTCGAGCTCGACGACTTCAATCGGATCGGCGACAAGGTTCCGCACCTGGGCGATGTCAAGCCCTTCGGCCAGTACGTGATGAACGACGTGTTCAAGATCGGCGGCGTGCCGGTGATCATGAAGGCCCTCCTCGACGCGGGCCTGCTCAACGGCGACTGCATGACGGTGACCGGCAAGACCGTGGCCGAGAACCTCGAGTCGATCAACCCGCCGGACCCCGACGGCAAGATCCTGCGTGCGCTGAACAACCCGATCCACGCCACCGGCGGTCTCACCGTACTGCAGGGATCCCTGGCTCCCGAAGGCGCCGTGGTGAAGTCCGCGGGCTTCGACGCCGACGTCTTCGAGGGCACCGCTCGCGTCTTCGACCAGGAGAAGCCGGCCATGGACGCCGTGCTGAACGGCGAGCTGAAGAAGGGCGATGTCGTCGTCATCCGCTACGAGGGGCCGAAGGGCGGACCCGGCATGCGTGAGATGCTCGCGATCACCGGCGCCATCAAGGGCGCGGGCATCGGCAAGGACGTGCTGCTGCTGACCGACGGTCGCTTCTCCGGCGGCTCGACCGGTCTGTGCATCGGCCATATCGCGCCCGAGGCCGTCGACGGCGGCCCGATCGCGCTCGTCGAGGACGGGGACGCGATCACCGTCGACATCGCGGCCAGGTCGATCGAACTCCATGTCTCCGAGGAGGTCCTGGCCGAGCGTCGCAAGACCTGGACGATCCCGGACAACCACCGCCTGACCGGCGTGCTCGGCAAGTACGCGAAGACCGTGCAGTCGGCCTCGAAGGGCGCTGTCTGCTTCTGAGCGCAGGCGCTCTCGCCGCGAGGGCGGGAAAGTGACCCGCTCATGACCATCGCCGAGGCGGTGCGGACGACGAGTCCGCGCCGCCTCGGCGCTTTGCGTGCGCGGACCGTCCCCACCCGTTCGACCATCGCCGGGCGAGGCGACCGTTACCGAATCGTGACCGCGGCGTGTCGCGCGGATTTCCGCGGAACTCTCCGCGGACCGAAGGCGATACTGCAAGGGAAGTTTGTGCGTCACATCACAGGCGGATACAGTGACTGATATGTTCAGTCGATTGTGATGGACCATTGAGCGTTCACACATATGCACTGATCAGAGCACTGCAAACCATAAGGAACCCTGATCGTTGATGCTGCACTCCTCCTTCCCGCACCGCTCCTTCCCGCTCCGTCGGGAGATCTACACCCGGATCCCCGGACCCATGCACCATCGCCACCACCGGGATGAGGTTCGGGCGATCACGGCGTCGTAGTCGACGCCATGGGAAAGTACGTACTCCGGCGGTTCATCAACTACTTCATCCTCGCCTTCATCGCGACGGTCACCGCCTATATCGCCTCCAGCTCATTCATGGATCCGGCCGCCCGGTATCGGGGCCAGAATCCGCCACTGTCCGAAGCGTCGATCCAGGCCATCCTCAACGGCCACGGGACGAATCCCGATGTTCCCGTGCTGGAGAGGACTTGGACCTGGCTGACGAACATCTTCCTCCACGGTGACTTCGGCACGACGGTCCACAACTCACCGGTGGTCCAGGAGATCCTGGTCCGGGCCGGGGTCAGCCTCAAACTGCTGCTGATCGGTTCGATCCTCGGCGCCGTCCTCGGAGTGATCCTCGGTGTCTGGGGCGCGGTCAAGCAGTACAGGGCCTCCGACCAGACGGTGACCTATGCGTCCTACCTGATCATCGCGACTCCGACTTTCGTCATCGGCGTGCTCCTGATGATCATCGCCACCGCGTTCAACAAGATGCTCGGAACCACCCTCATCCGCTTCACCGGCGACTACACGGCGAACATCGATCCGGGCTTCCTGCCCTGGCTGACCGATCAGATTTCGCACATGCTGCTGCCGACACTGGCACTCGTGCTCATGGGCGCGGCGACCTACTCGCGCTATCAGCGATCGGTCATGCTCGACGTGCTCGCCTCCGACTTCATCCGCACGGCACGTTCGAAGGGTCGGACCCGCAAGACCGCACTGGTCAAGCACGGTGTGCGCGTGGCACTGATCCCGATGTCGACGTACTTCGCCTACGCATTCGGCACCCTGGTGGCCGGTTCGGCGATGCTCGAAGTCGTCTTCTCCTGGAACGGCATGGGCCAATTCACCATCAACTCGATCCTGCAGTCCGACATCAACGCCGCCGCGGGCTCCGTCCTCTTCGTCGCAGTGCTCACGCTCCTGGCCTCGACTCTGTCCGAAGTCCTCTATGCCGCGCTCGACCCGAGAGTGAGGATCTGACATGGCAACCGATATCCCGATCTCCACCGAACCCGACGCCGAGGTGGTGCCGAAGCGGGCGAAGCCGACCTCTCGGGCGATGCTCGTCTGGCGACGACTGCGCTCGACCCCACGATTCTGGGTCGGCGGGATCCTGCTGTTCGTCTTCGTCCTCTTCGCTCTGCTGGGAAATACGATCAACATCTATTCGCCCACCGACCAGGACGTGTTCGCCCTCAACCAGCCGCCGAGCTCCCAGCACTGGTTCGGTACGAACACCATCGGTCAGGACATCTACGCCCAGACCGTCGTCGGACTGCAGAAATCACTGCTCATCGGTATCATCGCCGGCCCCTGCGCGAGCATCCTCGCCGCGATCGTCGGATCGACGGCCGGATACTTCGGCGGACGCGTCGAAGTGGTCATCGTGTGGTTCATCAACCTTCTGCTCGTCCTGCCGAGCTTCTTCATCCTCGTGCTCATGGCGCCACTGCTGCGGCAGCTGTCCTGGATGGCCATCGTCGTCTTCCTCGTCCTCTTCGGCTGGATGATCATGGCGCAGGTCGTGCGCAACCAGACCAAGGCCATCAAGGATCGCGACTTCGTCAGGGCCGCCCGCTACATGGGGGTGTCGACCCCGCGCATCCTCAGCCGCCACATCATCCCCAATGTCGCCTCGATCCTCATCGTCGACGCGACCCTGGGCGTGGTCTCGGCGATCATCGCCGAGACCTCACTGAGCTACTTCAACCTGGGCATCCAGAAACCCGACGTCTCGATCGGCACCCTGCTGGCGGACGGATCGGGTGCGGCCGCCACGCGGCCCTGGCTGTTCGTCTTCCCCGCCGGAGTCCTCGTCCTCATGCTCTTCGCCATCAGCCTCATGGCCGATGCGCTCCGCGACGCGATCGATCCCACTTCAGGAGCCAACCGTGACTGAAACCCTCGACAGCGACCTGGCCACCCACCACGCGGACGCTCCCATCCTCGAGGTCTCTGGTCTGACCGTGACATTCTCCACTCCGCAGGGAGACGTCCGGGCGGTCCGGGGCGTCGACTACGAGGTCAGGCCCGGCGAATTCCTCGGCATCGTCGGCGAATCCGGCTCCGGAAAATCGGTGTCGTCGATGGCGGTGATGGGACTGCTCCCGTCGACTGCGAAGGTCGAGGGTGCGATCCGCTACCGGGGCCGGTCGCTTTTGGACATGAACGACCATCAGATGTCGCAGCTGCGCGGCCGTGAGATCGCCATGGTCTTCCAGGACCCGCTGTCGGCGCTGACGCCGGTCTACACGATCGGAGAGCAGATCTCCGAAGGGCTGCTGATCCATGACCCGGGCCTGTCGAAGGAAGCCGCGAACGACCGGGCGATCGAACTGCTCCGGATCGTCGGCATCCCCGCGGCCGAGAGGCGAGTGAAGTCCTATCCGCACGAATTCTCCGGGGGAATGCGTCAGCGAGCGATGATCGCCATCGCCATCGCCAATGATCCGGACCTCATCATCGCAGACGAGCCGACCACGGCTCTGGATGTGACGATCCAGGCACAGATCCTCGAAGTGCTGCAGAAGGCGCGCGAGATCACCGGCGCCGCCATCGTCCTCATCACCCACGATCTCGGTGTGGTCGCGGGCAATGCCGACCGGATCGCCGTCATGTACGCCGGACGCCTCGTCGAGACCGGGGGAGTGGACCAGGTCTTCAGCAATCCGCAGATGCCCTACACCACCGGCCTTCTGCGCTCTGTTCCGAATCTCGCCACGGCAGGAACCCAACGCCTCGTCCCGCTCGAGGGCAAACCGCCGTCACTGTCGAATCTGGCTCCAGGATGCCCATTCGCCCCACGCTGTCCGATCGCCGTCGATGTCTGCCGCGAGGTCGAACCCGAACTCATCGAACACGGCGTCGAGGGAGTCGAGGCCGCCTGCCACCGGGCCGGGGAGATCGCCAGCGGCGATCTGCCCGCCCAGGACATCTACCCGCGCCCCGAACCGGTCGCCACCCGCGTAAGAGACGACCGTGCCGCGAACATTCTCGAAGTCACCGGCCTGCAGAAGCACTTCCCACTGCTCAAGGGCGCCGTGTTCAAACGGCAGATCGGCACCGTTCGGGCCGTCGACGGAATCGATCTCGAGATCAAGGCCGGACAGACGCTCGGGCTCGTCGGCGAGTCTGGCTGCGGCAAGTCGACGACGATCGGGGAAGTGCTCGAAATGGTCGCCCCGCAGAAGGGGCGGATCGTCATCAACGGCGTCGACGTCGCCGATCTCAACAAGCGCGAACGCCTGGCCATGCGCAAAGACGTCCAGGTCGTGTTCCAGGACCCGATGGCCGCCATCGATCCGCGCCTGCCGGTGGGCGAAGTCATCGCCGAACCCCTGACCGTGCACCGAGTCCCCACCGCCGAACGCAATGACAAGGTGGCCGAGATGCTCGAACTCGTCGGGCTCGACGCCTCGATGGCCGAACGCTATCCGCACGAGTTCTCCGGAGGTCAGCGGCAACGGATCGGCATCGCCAGGGCGCTGGTGACGAACCCGAAGCTGCTGGTCCTCGATGAGCCGGTCTCCGCCCTCGACGTGTCCGTTCAGGCCGGTGTCATCAACCTGCTCGAGGACCTGCGCGACAGCCTCGGCCTGTCCTATCTCTTCGTCGCCCACGATCTCGCCGTCGTCCGCCAGATATCCGACTTCGTGGCCGTGATGTATCTCGGCCGGATCGTCGAACACGGTGAGTCCGACGAGCTCTATCGCCATCCTCGCCACCCGTACACGCGGGCGCTGATGTCGGCGATCCCGGTGCCCGATCCGCAGGTCGAACGGACCCGGCAGCGGGTGCTGCTCTCGGGTGACCTGCCGAGCCCGACGGACGAGATCTCCGGATGCAGCTTCCGCACCCGGTGTCCGCTGTTCGCCATCCTGCCGGAAGGCGAACGGCAGCGGTGCGTCAGTGAGGACCCCCGACCGCGGCCGGTGGATTCCTCCCTCGTCGCCTGCCATTACGCGGAACGGGCCGCCGAGCTCGACTCCACGACCTGAGGCCGCATACAACCACTTCGAGGAACATCACACTAGAAAAGAGGAACCCATGAGAATGAGGAAGAAGGCGACAGTGGTCGTCGCCGCAACCGCAGCGCTGGGACTGGCCCTGTCGGGCTGCCAGCAGGCGAACAAGGACTCCGGCGGGGTCGACAGCGACAAGGCGAACGAAGAGATCTCCGGCCTGCCCACCACCGACTACCAGGAGGCCGACTATGACGAGGTCGACGACGGCGGCTCCCTGACCTACCCGATGACCGAGATCCCCGCCAGCCTCAACTACTACCACGCCGACGGCGCGCACGTGGACAACAACAATCTCTACGGAACCTCACTGGGCGGACCGATCAGGATCAAGGACGACGGCACCTGGGAAGTCGACAAGAACTACGCCGAGAGCGTCGAGATCGCCAGCGAGGATCCTCTGGTCATCGACGTCAAACTCAACAAGGACGCCGTCTGGGAGGACGGCACCCCGATCGACGTCGACGACTACAAGGCCTTCTGGAAGACCCAGAACGGATCGAACGAGGAGTACGAGGTCGCCTCGACGAAGGGCTATGAGGACATCGAGAAGATCGAGTCCGGCGAGGACAAATACGAGGTCAAGGTCACGTTCAAGACCCCGAACATCGACTGGCCGAACTACATCGGCGCCTTCCTGCCCGATGAGATCTCCGAGGACGTCGACGCATTCAACGAGGACTACACGAAGAAGGTCCTGCCCTCGAACGGGCCGTTCAAGGCGAAGAAGGTCGACAACAAGTCCGGTGTCATCACCATGGTCCAGAACGACAAGTGGTGGGGCCAGGAGCCGAAGCTGGACAAGGTGATCTTCAAAGTGGTCTCTCAGGCGCAGCAAGCTCAGGCCTATGCGAACAAGGAGATCGACCTCGTCGACATCGGCACCGACGGTGACTCCTACGAGACCGCCGGCAAACGTGACGACGGCGAGATCTACAAGTCGCAGGGCATGGAGTGGACGCATGTGACGATGAACGCGGAGAAGGGCGCGCTGGGAGAGCAGGAGGTCCGCGACGCGATCGGTCATGCGATCAACCGTGAGGCCATCGCCCAGGCCGCGATCGGCCCGGTCGAGGCACCGGTGACACTGGTCAACAACGTCACGTTCATGCCCGGCCAGGACGGCTATCAGGACAATACGAACGGCGAGCTCGACTTCGATCCGGACGCCGCGAAGAAGATCCTCGAAGACGCCGGATGGACCGAAGGCGATGGGGGAGTGCGCGAGAAGGACGGCGAGAAGCTCAAGTTCAGCATCGTCGTTCCCGCCGACACCGCCTCGAACGCTCAGCGCGCCGAGCAGGTGATGAAGGACCTCAACGAGGTCGGCTTCAAGATCGATCTCGAGACAGTGCCGGTGGCGTCCTACTTCGCCGACCACGTCCTCAACGGCAATTTCGATATGGCCACTTTCACCTGGCAGGGGACCGCCTTCCCGATCTCGTCCGGATCGAACCTGTTCTACCCGGCCGACTCCGAGCAGAACCACTCGAAGATCTCCAGCGATGAGATCGGGGAGAAGTTCAAGGCCGCGACGCAGACCCTCGACCCGGACGAAGCGAAGAAGCTGGCCAACGAAGGCGATGCCGCCGTGCTCAAGCTCAAACCGCTCATCCCGTTCTACCCGACACCGTATGTGTGGGGTGTCAGGGACGATGTCCTCAACCTCGGTCCGCGTCAGCTCGAGACGCCGGACTGGACGGCGATCGGATTCAAGAAGTGAGTCTCTGATCGGCTGAGAGAACCGAAGACCGCCGGCCCCGTGGGATCACGTTCCCCACGGGGTCGGCCCCTGCCGGCGCCGAACATTCAGATCAGACCGACGGCGACCAGCCCGGCGAGGACCGCGGTGACCCCGATGACGCCGAGATTCCAACGGGTCTCGACGGTGGGCCCGGAACCGGTTCCGCGCCGCGCGGTCCGTTCGTCGTCCTGAGCGCGCTCCCACCTCTGGAACAGGCGGAAGGACGGATGGGAGTCCACGGATTCCGGACGGGTGCCGCCGGTGATGCCCGAATCGGTCTTCCGCCGCGGCCTGCCGGGCGCGTTCCACGGGCGGATCGTCTTCACCGCCCCGTTCGCCGAGGTGGCCTCGATCGCCACCGTCGACCCCAGTCTGATATCGCGGATGCGGGCGAAGGGCACCGTCGTCGTGCGCACGAGCTCACGGACTTCGACCGCCTCGCACCCGACGATGAGCGCCGGTCGCCAGAGCACGGTGAAGGCGATCCACCCGATGAGCAGCAGAGCAGGACCGAAGCGGCCGACGGTCTCCCACGCCCCGCGCACGAGTGCATCACCGAGGAGGAAGGCCAGGAAGGCCCAGACGACGATCGTGATGATGGGGCCGCTGCGTTGTCTCAGGATGATCTCTGCGCTCACCCGCCCAGCCTATCGGCTCTACGATGAGGGCCACACGGACTCAGGAGGGACAACATGCGCATCGTCGTACTCGATGACTATCAGCAGGTGGCGGCCGACTTCGCGGACTGGGACGGGCTCGGTGCCGAGGTCGAATTCGTTCCCAGACCCATCCGGGACGATGATGACCTGGTTGCGGTGCTCACCGGCGCCGAGGTGGTCGTGGCGATGCGGGAGAGGACCCCGTTCACCGCCGACAGGCTCGCCCGGCTGCCGGATCTGCGGCTGCTTGTGACCACGGGACGGGTGAATGCCTCCATCGATGCGGACGCAGCACGCGCGCAGGGGATCGTGGTGTGCGGAACCGAGTCGACCACCTCGGCGACACCGGAGCTGACCTGGGGGCTGATCCTGTCGGTGGTGCGCAGCATTCCGGTCGAGGACGCCTCCGTCAGGAACGGCGGCTGGCAGCAGACGGTCGGGGGAGACCTCGACGGGCACCGCCTCGGCGTGGTCGGTCTGGGACGGCTGGGAACGAAGGTCGCTCGCGTCGGGCAGGCGTTCGGGATGGACGTCGTGGCGTGGAGCCAGAACCTCGACGCTGAACGCGCGAGAGGCCTGGGAGTGCGAGCGGTGAGCAAGGAGGGGCTGCTGTCGACGTCCGATGTGCTCACGATCCACTACAAGCTCAGCGATCGCTCTCGCGGTCTGATCTCGACGGCCGAGCTCGAGATGATGAAGCCGAACGCCGTTCTCGTCAATACGTCCCGGGCGGGCCTGGTCGACACCGACGCTCTCATCGCGGCCCTGGAATCGGGCCGCATCCGAGGTGCGGGCCTCGACGTCCACGACCTCGAGCCCCTGCCGGTCGACCACCGGCTGCGCTCGACCCCGCGCACCGTGCTCACCCCGCACCTGGGCTATGTCACGGAGGACACCTACCGGATCTTCTTCACCCAGGCGGTCGAGAACATCGCCGCCTGGGCGAAGGGGCAGCCGATCCGGGTGCTCGGCTGACGACGAAGCCGGGCGTCAGTTCACCTCGGCGGGATCGCCCGAGACGCGGCCGCCGTTCTCCAGGGCGTCGATGGACGCCATCTCGGCATCGGTGAGTTCGAAGTCGAAGACGTCGAAGTTCTGCTCCATCCGGTCGCGATTGTTCGACTTCGGGAAGAGGATGTGTCCCTTCTGCAGGTGCCAGCGGATGATCGTCTGGGCCCAGGACTTCTCATGGGCGGCGGCGATATCGGCGATGACGGAGCCGGCGTAGTCGACCTTGCCCTGGCCCAGCG
This sequence comes from Candidatus Brevibacterium intestinavium, assembly GCA_019117545.1. GTDB lineage: Bacteria > Actinomycetota > Actinomycetes > Actinomycetales > Brevibacteriaceae > Brevibacterium > Brevibacterium intestinavium. Next base: position 43,840 of record DWZN01000100.1, on the reverse strand, counting down.
GTCCCCAGGCTTCGATCCGGATGTCCTTCTCGGCCAGGATCGGGCGGGTGTCGACCTGCTGGAACTGCGGGTGGCACTCGATCTGGTCGACGGCGGGAATGATGCCGGTGTCGAGGATCTCGGGCAGGAACCGGTGATCGAAGTTCGACACACCGATCGACGTGGTCAGTCCCTGCTCGCGGTAGCCGGGGAAGGCCTCCCAGGTCTCGACCGCCTTGTTGTTGGCCGGGGTCGGCCAGTGGATGAGGTAGAGGTCGACGTGGTCGAGGCCGAGCTTCTCGAGGCTCTCGCCGAGCGCACGCTTGGACTCCTCGGCTCCGTGGCGATCGTTCCACAGCTTGGTGGTGACGAAGAGCTCGTCACGGGCGATGCCGGACTTCGCGATGGCGCGGCCCACGCCCTCCTCATTGCCGTAGACGGCGGCGGTGTCGATGTGGCGGTAGCCGACTTCGAGGGCGTCGGTGACGATGCGCTCGGTCTCGTCCGGGGCGACCTTGAACACGCCGAAGCCCAGCTGAGGGATCGTCTTGCCGTCGTTGAGGGTGAGTGTGGGAACCGTCATGGGTGCCGCCTTTCGTCACGGGGTGTCTGGTCTGCTGTCACGAGCGTACAACGTCACCGAGGCCGCCGAGCATTCCTTCGCCGTGCGCGACGAGCTGCGAGTGAAGTACGACCCGTGCGGGTGAACGGGTTCTGTTCTGACCGCGCAGACTCAGCCGGCGAAGACCGCGTGGACGTCGCCGGTGAGCCTGCGACCGCCCAGCTCCGGCAGCTCGAGCACCACGGCCGAGCCGATGACCTCGGCGCCGAGGTCGGCCACGAGTGACTGGGCCGCGGTGAGGGTTCCGCCGGTGGCGAGGATGTCGTCGACCAGCAGGACGCGCTCGCCCCTGTCCAACACATCCGGGCCTTCGATCGTGGCGGTGCCGTATTCGAGGGAATAGGACACGGCGGCGGCCGGCTTGGGCAGCTTGCCCGCCTTGCGGATGGGCAGGATCCCGACCCCGGTGATCGCCGCGATCGTGCCGGCGAAGAGGAACCCGCGGGCTTCGAGCCCGCCGACGATGTCGAACCCTCCGGCGAAGGGTTCGATGAGCGCCTCGGTGACGGCTCGCATCGCGGGACCGTCGGCCAGCAGCGGCGAGATGTCGCGGAAGACCACACCCGGTTCGGGATGGTCGGGAATCGAGGTGATGAGGGACTTCGCGCGGGTGAGTTCAGCAGTGTTCACGCATCAACGATACTCGGTGGGCCCGCACAGCCGCTGTCCGGATCGGGAGGGGTCTTGAAATCCTCGGCCCCGGACCGCACACTGCCACAAAGTCGCACTTACGCTGGCAGGAGGGTCCCATGGCATCCGATCGCAACCGGGTTCCGGTCGCCGAGGCGTTCGCTGCGGTGCCGCGGGCGCCCTTCCTGCCCGCGACCGAACGAACTCTGACCGAGTGCAATGTCCCGGTGGCCATCGGCCACGGTCAGACGAACTCCCAGCCGAGCACGGTCGCCGATATGCTCGAACTCCTCGACGTGCGCCTCGGCGACCGGGTCCTCGACCTCGGTGCGGGCTCGGGATGGACGACGGCGCTGCTCAGTGTCCTCGTCGGCGCTCAGGGGCGGGTCTCGGGTGTCGAACGCCATCGAGGACTCGTCGACACGGCGCAGACGGCTCTGCGCAGCGTCGACTGCGAGAACGCGGAGATCGTGACCGCAGCACCCGGGCAGCTCGGACTGCCCGAGGCCGGTCCCTTCGACAGGATCCTCGTCTCGGCCGGTGCCGAGGAGATTCCGGAACAGCTGCTCGACCAGCTCGAGATCGGTGGCATCATGGTCATCCCCGTGCAGGGGCAGATGCTCAAGGTCATCCGCGACGGGCGCGGGACCGATGAGGTCACGATCACTCGGCACGGACTGTACCGCTTCGTCCCGCTCATCACCGAGTGAACACCCGGCTCACTCTCCGGCAGTGCCCGCCCTTCCGCAGCGTCCACCCTCCCGCAGCGCCTGCCCTCCGGCAGCGCCTGCCCTCCGACAGTGCCCGCTCTTCCGCAGAGCGAGTCGCTCACACCAGGCAATCACTGGCTGGCAGCATGATCGTCGGCCCGGGCATCCCCGCGGCGACGGACGAACCACGAGATGGTGACGACGAGTCCGACGAAGACGAACGGCATGAGCACATAGACGTCCGAACCGGCGAACTCGGCCCGCCACGACCACGGCAGCAGATGGCGCCCGAGGGCGTTCTCGGCAAGGAACAGCGCGCAGACGACGGGGATGAAGACGACTCCGAACGCCAGCCCCGACAGCGATCTCTTCTCGACCTCCTGCCCGGACGGGATGCTCAGATCGACACCGCGCTTCCGCAGGTACAGCTGCGTCGCCCGGCGGGGAAGCTCGAAGGTCGTGACAGCGAGGACGAGGATGCCGGCCCACCACAGTCCCGAAGCGATGAACAGCAGGCTGATGAGCGCGGCGACCCACCGGGCCACCGTATGGCCGCGGGCGATGGCATCAGCGATGATCCGTCGTTGCCGGTCTTCGATATCGGCATCCATCCGTCCTCCTCGTCGTGTCGCTTCACCCTGCAGGGCACAACATACATTGCTGAACTGGGCGGATCGATCACACGAGGGAATCGCGCCACGCCTGGTGCAGCTGAGCGAATTTGCCGGTGCCGGAGATGAGTTCGTCCGGGGTGCCGTCCTCGATGATCCGCCCCGCCTCCATGACGAGGACCCGGTCGGCGATCTCGACGGTGGACAGGCGGTGGGCGATGATGATCGCGGTCCTGCCCTCGAGCACCGTGGCCAGGGCATTCTGCACCAGCCGCTCCGAGGGGATGTCGAGGTGCGCGGTCGCCTCGTCGAGGACGACGACATCCGGGTCGGCGAGGAAGACGCGCGCGAAGGACACGAGCTGGCGCTGCCCCGAACTCAGCCGCCCGCCCCGCTTCTTCACATCCGTGGCGTAGCCGTCCGGCAGTCGGCGGATGTAGGAGTCGAGGCCCACCGCGCGGGCTGCGGCGAGGACGTCCTCGTCTCCGGCGTCCGGGTTGCCGATGCGGATGTTGTCGGCGATGGTGCCGGAGAAGAGGAACGACTCCTGGGTGACCATGACGACGGATGAGCGCAGCTGCCCATCGTCGAGATCACGCAGGTCCACCTCGTCGAGGCTGATCCGGCCAGCGCTCGGATCGTAGAAGCGGGTGACGAGCTTGACCAGCGTCGACTTGCCCGCGCCGGTGGCACCGACGAGGGCGACGATCTGCCCCGCGGGGATGTGCAGATCGAACCGGGGGAGGACATCGGGCCCGTCCGCATAGGCGAAGCGGACCGCATCGAGATCGAGGGTGCGACCGCTGCCCGGCTGCGGTCCGGCCCCGGTCGAGCCCGCCTCGGTGGTCTCCTTCCCACGCGCGGGCAGACTCCGCGGCCGCTCGGGTTCGACCACCTCCGGGTCGGTGTCGAGGACGGCCGCGATCTTCTCCAGCGCCGCCGAGGCGGACTGGTAGAGATTGAATGCCTGGACGAGTTCGTCGAGCGGACCGTAGAACCGGCGCAGGTAGAGGATGAACGCGGCGAGCACACCGATCTGCGTCCATCCCTCGATGACCAGCCACGCGCCGACGACGATGATCACCGTCTGGGTGATGTTGCCGATCAGTCGGGTCCACCCGGCGAACCACGCCACCCCGCGCAGGGCATCGGTGTTCGCATCACGGTAGCGGGCGTCCTGATGACTCAGCGTTCCGCGCCGTTCGGGCTGACGGCGATAGGCCTGCACCGCGCGGATGCCGCCCATGGTCTCGACGAAGTGGACGATGACCTTCGCGATCGATGTCCGCGTCCGCCGGTAGGCGCTGCGCTGCGTCGAGTGCGCGGCCCTGGTGATGAAGAACAGCGGGACGAACCCGGCGAAGACGACGATGGCCAGCGGCACGTCGAGGACGATGAGGGTGACGGCGATGAAGATCATCTGCAGCAGAGCCAGCGCCGTCTCGAACAGCGAGTACGACAGGAACTGCTGCACCGACTCCATGTCCGAGGTCTGCCGGGACACCAGTCGACCCGAGGTCGACTTCTCGTGGTAGCCCAGATCGAGGCGCTGGACATGCGTGAACACCCGTTCGCGCAGGCGGTACAGGATCTTCTGCGAGGTGATGCCGACCAGCCTCGTGGAGGTGAAGGCCAGAATCGCCGAGCCGATGGCGGAGGCGACGAACAGTGTGATGGCGCGGATGAGCGGGGCGAGGTCGCCGTCGATGGCCGCGGGGATGCCCTGATCGAGGGCGTCAGCGATGAATACCGGTCCGATGACGAGCAGGACCGAGGTGAGGACGACGATGACGGCGAGGAAGACGACCATGCGCAGGTGCGGTCTGACCAAGGACATGAGCAGGGCACGGGCCTTGGCCGCGATGTCCGGTGGCAGCTGTTCGATCTCGTCGTCGCTGTCGAGTCGGATGGAACTCATGCCCGACCTCCTTCCTGAGCGTGGGCCTCGGCGATGGCGCTGGCCCCCATGAGCTCGCGGTAGAGCGGTGAGGACTCGAGCAGCTCCTCGTGTGTGCCCTGGGCCGCGATGCGGCCTCCGTCGATGACGGCCACGACATCGGCCAGCGCCGCCGTCGAGGGGCGATGGGCGATGATGAGCGTCGTCGAATCCGGCAGGATCTCCCGCAGCGCCCGCTGCACACGGTCCTCGGTGTCGACGTCGACGGCCGAGAGCGGATCGTCGAGGACGAGGATGCGCGGACGGCCGATGACCGCGCGGGCCAGGGCCAGCCGCTGCCGCTGGCCGCCGGACAGGGACAGTCCTTGCTCGCCGACCTGGGTGTCCAGACCTTCGGGCAGTCGGGACACGAAATCCTTCGCCGAGGCGATCTCGAGCGCCTCCCAGATCTCCTCCTCGTCCGCGCCCGGAGCTCCCATCTCCACGTTCTCGGCCACCGAGGCCGAGAACAGGATGGGGTCCTCGAAGGACACCGACACGAGGTGGCGCAGCTCGTTGACCGGCATCGTCCGGATGTCGACGCCGTCGATGCTCACCGTGCCCGAGGTGACGTCCTGCAGCCGGGGGACGAGCGAGGCCAGGGTCGTCTTGCCCGATCCCGTCGCACCGACCAGCGCCAGGGTCTGGCCGGGCTCGATCCGCAGGTCGAGATGGTCCAGGGTCAGACGGTCGGTGTCGGAGAAGTGGAACGAGACATCCTCGAAGCTCAGCTGTCCCCGGTAGCGACCGACCTCGGGATCGTCATCGACGCGGCCGTCCGCATCGGTGATGTCGTGGCGGAGGTCGATGACCTCCCAGTACCGTCCGGCCGCGGTCAGCGCCATGAGCGCATCGGCCAGCAGGAAGCCGAGCATCTCGATGGGCATGCGCAGGACCATCGAGATCGTCACCGCGGCCACGACCGTGCCCACGGTGGTCCACCCCTGGACGACGCCCCAGGTGCCGACGGCGACGATCGCGGCCTGAGCGAGCGTGGGCAGCAGCAGGAGCACGCTCCACAGCCAGGAGTCGAGTTTGGCCTTGCGGATCTCGAGGGCCCGCAGCCGCTGCGAGATGAGGGAGAACCGAGCCGCCGCCCAGGGGGAGCGGCCGAAGGACTTGAGGATCCGGATGCCCTGAATGGACTCCTCGACATCGGTCGTGATCTCGCCCATCGTGTCCTGCGACCGGCGAGAGGTCTCGCGGTAGCGCTTCTCGAAGACCGCGACGGCGATGATCGCCGGGACTGCCATGATGATCATGATCAGTCCGAAGACCGGCTGCATGAGCACGAGGATGATCGAGCCGACGGCGAGCACGATCGGGGTCGACAGGAGGAAGGGCAGTCCGAAGGCGAAGAAGCGCCGCAGCATGGACAGATCGTTGACCGCGCGCGAGAGCAGCTGGCCGGACTCCCAGGAGTCGTGGATCGCCACCGAGGTGTACTGCAGTCGGTCGAACAGGCGCGAGCGCCAGGTGACCTCCCAGCCCGCGACCACGGGGGCGACGACCATGCGGCGGGCCCACATTCCGACCGCCTCGGCGATGCCGATGACGAGCACCCCGAGCACGGGCCACCACAGGGCCGACAGATCGCGATGGGCGATCGGCCCATCGATGATGTACCCGGTGATCATCGGCACGACCAGCTGGATGCCGTTGGCCAGGAGGGTGAGGACGAGTACGAGGATGTACACGCCGATGCGGGAGCGGAGATCGGGCCAGAACCGAAGGAGGGGACGCACGGATATCAAGCGTAGTCCTCGCCTGTGATCTATTCCACGGTTCCGGCAAAGAGGCTTCCCTTTTCTCTCAGCGCTGAATGCCTCGACCCCGAATGCGCGTCGTCTCATGGGCCAGCCCGGTGCAATCTCGAATCATAAGACGATCGATTGCGAGGTTTGACACCGTCGTCGGCTGCGGTGAACCATTGAGGCATGACTCACCTTCTCGTCGTCGTTATTAGCCAGCGCGCGGATCATCCGTAGCCTGTCGAGACGACACGTTCCGCGCGCCCCTACCGAAATCGGAGGGGCGTTTTTCATGTGAAGACGAGAAGGGCCACCAGGAAGGATAGGAATCGATGGCAGCCAAGCCCTCGACCGCGAAGGCCACCGGGAACGCTCCCGCGGCCGCTCCGGTCACAGCCACACCGTCCAGTATTCGTCGCGCCGCCGGCCCCGAGGTCCTCACCGGCGCCGAGGCGATCGTCCGCAGCCTCGAGAAGCTCGAGGTCGACACGGTGTTCGGGCTTCCGGGCGGGACCATCCTCCCGACCTACGACCCGCTGTTCGAGACCGACAGCATCCGCCACATCCTCGTCCGCCACGAACAGGGCGCCGGACACGCGGCCGAAGGCTATGCGGCCGCCTCCGGCAAGCTCGGCGTGTGCATCGCGACCTCGGGACCCGGGGCGACGAACCTCATCACGGCCCTGGCCGATGCCCATATGGACTCGGTGCCGATGCTCGCGATCACCGGCCAGCAGGCCTCGAACATGCTCGGCACCGATGCCTTCCAGGAGGCCGACATCGTCGGCATGACGATGCCGGTGACCAAGCACAGCTTCCTGGTCACGAAGGCCGAGGACATTCCCACGGCGCTCATCAACGCCCACCACATCGCCACCACCGGCCGTCCCGGACCCGTCCTCGTCGACATCACGAAGGACGCGCAGACGGGGACCGTGCCGTTCGTCTGGCCGGAGGAGCCGGCGCTGCCCGGCTACCGTCCGATCCTCAAGCCCCATGCCAAGCAGATCCGCGAGGCCGCACGGATGATCTCCGAATCGCAGCGCCCGGTGTTCTACATCGGCGGCGGGGTCATCCGCTCGGAGGCGGAGAAGGAGCTTCTGCGGCTGGCCGAGGCGACGAACATCCCCGTCGTCACGACCCTGATGGCTCGCGGGGCCTTCCCCGACTCCCACCAGCTGCACCTGGGCATGCCCGGAATGCACGGCAGCGTGCCCGCGGTGACCGCGTTCCAGAAGGCCGATCTGCTCATCGCCATCGGCGCCCGCTTCGACGACCGCGTCACCGGCAGGCTCGATTCGTTCGCCCCGAACGCGCAGGTCATCCACGCCGATATCGATCCGGCCGAGATCGGGAAGAACCGCGATGTCGAGGTCGCCATCGTCGGCGATGCCCGTGAGGTGCTCACCGAGCTGCTCACGGAGATGCGCGGCAAGTTCCCCAAGGCCCTCGAGCGCCAGCGCGAACCCTGGTGGCGCTTCCTCAACCGGCTCAAGCAGACCTACCCGCTGGGCTATGACCGGCAGGACCAGCTCTGCGATCCGCAGTACGTGATCTCCCGGATCTCCGCGCTGACCGGCCCCGAGGCGGTCTACGCCGCAGGCGTGGGCCAGCACCAGATGTGGGCGGCGCAGTTCATCGAGTTCGAGCGCCCGAAGTCATGGCTGAACTCCGGGGGACTGGGCACGATGGGCTACTCCGTGCCCGCGGCCATGGGAGCGAAGGTCTCCCAGCCCGATCGCGTGGTGTGGGCGATCGACGGCGACGGCTGCTTCCAGATGACCAATCAGGAGCTCGCGACCTGCGCGATCAACAGGATTCCGATCAAGGTCGCGATCATCAACAACTCGTCTCTGGGCATGGTCCGCCAGTGGCAGACCCTGTTCTACGACGGCCGCTACTCGAACACCGACCTCAACACCGGACACGAGACCGCCCGCATCCCCGACTTCGTGGGACTGGCCGAGGCCTACGGCTGCGAGGCGCTGCGCGTGGAGCGCAACGACGATGTCGACGCCGCGATCGAGAAGGCGCTGTCGATCAACGATCGGCCCGTCGTCCTCGACTTCACCGTCCCGCCGGATGCGATGGTGTGGCCGATGGTCGCGGCCGGAGTGTCGAACGACGAGATCGAATACGCTCGCGGCATCCGCCCCGAATTCGACGGGGAGGACGGTGACGAGGCCGAGGCGGCGATCGCCGAGACCGGTACGGAAGAAGACGGCACGGTGCGTTCCGTGGCTCAGATCGAAGGAGGCCTGGAATGAACAACCGGCACACACTCTCAGTCCTGGTCGAGAACAAGCCCGGTGTGCTCACCCGGTTCACCGGACTCATCGCCCGGCGCGGCTTCAACATCCACAGCCTCGCCGTGGGCGTGACCGAACACGAGGAGCTGTCCCGCATCACCGTCGTCGTCGACGTCAACGACGTGCCCCTGGAGCAGGTGACCAAGCAGCTGAACAAGCTCGTCAACGTCATCAAGATCGTCGAACTCGAACCCGAGACCTCGGTCCGGCGGGCCCACATCATCTACAAGGTCAAAGCCAATTCCGCGACCCGGCCGCAGGTGGCCGCGGCAGTGGAGATGTTCCGCGCGAAGATCGTCGACGTCGGACCGGATTCGGTCAGCGTCGAAGCCACCGGCGAGCTCGGCAAGGTCGAGGCGCTGCGCGAGGTGCTCGAACCCTTCGGGATCAAGGAGATCGTGCAGTCGGGAACCGTGGCCATCGGCCGTGGGGCGAAGTCGATCACCGATCGCGCCCTGCGCAGCTGAGACACCTCGGCGAGGATTTTCGCGTTCCAATCCGTGGAACATCCGTCATCTCAGTAAATGAACAGCAGTACCGGACTGTGAAACAATGGGGTCATCACCCCGCAATACAAAGGAGCTAGAACTATGGCAGCAGAACGCTATTACGACGACGATGCCGATCTGTCCGTCATCCAGGGCAAGAAGGTCGCCGTCATCGGCTACGGCAGCCAGGGCCACGCCCACTCGCTGAGCCTGCGCGATTCGGGCGCGGACGTCCGCATCGGACTCAAGGAGGGCTCGCCCAGCCGCGACAAGGCCGCTGCCGAGGGCCTCGAGGTCGGCACCCCCGCGGAGGTGGCCGCCTGGGCCGATGTCATCACCATCGCCGCACCCGATCAGGTGCAGGCCGACATCTTCAACTCCGAGATCAAGGATCAGCTGGCACCGGGCAAGACGCTGGTGTTCATCCACGGCTTCAACATCCGCTTCGACTACATCCAGGCCCCCGAGGGCGTCGACGTCGTCATGATCGCGCCCAAGGGCCCCGGCCACGTGGTGCGTCGCGAATTCGTCGACGGACGCGGTGTGCCCGTGCTCGTGGCCGTCGAGGTCGACGCCTCCGGCAAGGCCTGGGACACCGCCCTGTCGTACGCCAAGGGCATCGGCGGTCTGCGCGCCGGCGGCATCAAGACGACCTTCACCGAGGAGACCGAGACCGATCTCTTCGGTGAGCAGACCGTCCTCTGCGGTGGCGTCTCGCATCTCGTGCAGTACGGCTTCGAGACCCTGACCGAGGCCGGCTACCAGCCCGAGATCGCCTACTTCGAGGTCCTCCACGAGCTCAAGCTCATCGTCGATCTCATGGTCGAGGGCGGCATCGCCAAGCAGCGCTGGTCCTGCTCCGACACCGCCGAGTACGGCGACTACGTCTCCGGCCCGCGGGTCATCACCCCCGAGGTGAAGGAGAACATGAAGGGCGTGCTCGCCGACATCCAGAACGGTTCGTTCGCCGAGCGCTTCATGAACGACCAGAAGAACGGCGCCCCGGAGTTCAAGGAGCTGCGCGCCAAGGAGGAGACCCACCCGATCGAGGCCACCGGCCGCGAACTGCGCAAGATGTTCGCCTGGCTCAAGGACTCCGACGACGACTACACCGAGGGCACTGCCGCTCGCTGACACCGACTCCCGCCCTCAGCCGCCCCGAGAAGGGCGACTGAGCGTGGCGAGGAGGCCAGGAGAGAGCCCCGGGCACCGATCGGTGCCCGGGGCTCTTCGGCGTTCGGGGCTTCCCGGCGTTCGTGCGTGCATCAGCACGGGTGCGCGGCGTCGGCCGACTTGCGAACGTCTCACCCGCGTCGAGCAATTCGACGGTTCACTCCGACACCGACGCCGAACTGGATTACTGTGGAGATGTGACGAATTACAGGTTCGAAGACTTCAAGCCGGCCATCGACGAGTCCACGGGCGAGCCCGACGCCCGCACGAGAGGCTATTTCGCCTCGACGAGCGTGGGCTTCCACGATCCGCGTTCGACCGAGGCCGCGCTGCTGGGCCGGGTCAAGCGGGCGATCGCCGATGGGCGCCACCTCACCGCCGTCTACGCCGATCAGGAATACGAGCACGGACTGGACTCGTCCATTCCCGTGGCGACGTTCGCCTGGTTCGAGAAGCTCGTCAACGTCGGCGGGGGCCGGCTCGTGCCCGGTCACCTCATCACCTGGATCACCGTGCGTCCCACACACCGCCGGCGCGGTCTGCTGCGGTCGCTGATGACCACCGACCTCGCCGAGGCGAAGGCGAACGGCTACCCCTTCGCCGCACTGACGGCGACGGAGGGCGGAATCTATTCGCGGTTCGGCTTCGGGGTGGCCACCTGGTCGCATTCGATCGAGGTCGACACCTCGCCCGGCTTCAAGATGGTCCGCGAACCCGACCGTCGGGTCGAGATGTGCCTGCCGAGCGAGCTGCGAGAGCTGGCGCCGAAGATCTACGACAGGTTCATGCGCACCTCGCCGGGGGCCATGCAGCGACAGCAGACCTACATCGAGCGCGCCACGGGTGCGCTCAACGTCGAGACCGGCGAGGAGGACCGCGGCGTCCGCGCGGCGCTGCACTTCGATGAGCAGGGCGAACCCGACGGCTATGTGTCCTATAAGTTCGCCGGCTGGTCGAAGACCCCGCCGACCGTCGACGTCATCGACTTCGTCGCCGTCACCGACGCCGCCTACGCCTCCCTGTGGTCCTTCCTCGCCGCCATCGATCTGTCCACCCGGGTGACCTTCGCCGAATCGGCCGAATACTCCCCGCTGCCGTGGCTGCTGACCGACTCGCGGCGAGTGAAGACGGTGGCGACCGAGGACAACATCTGGATCCGCATCCTCGACATCAAGTCCGCTCTCGAGGCTCGGCCCTGGTATGTGCCCGGCACCTTGACGATCGACGTCGACGATTCCCTCGACCTGGCCGGGGGACGCTTCACCATCGCCTCGGACGGAGCCAGCGCCGAGGTGACGCCCGCCTCGGAATCGACGCCGGCCGATCTCGGGCTGGGCATCGCCGAACTCGGATCGCTGTACTTCGGCGGGGCCGATCCCGTGATCCTGGCCAGGGCCGGACGCATCGATGAGAAGACGCCCGGGGCGGCGGTGCTCGCCAGCGCCATGTTCAGCCTCGGCCGGGCACCGTATTCGCCGAACGGATTCTGAGGTCTCCGGCCTCGTCGGACGCGTTCTGTTGAGCGATCTTCCCAGAATCTGAGACTTTGTGAAGACTTTCACGAAGTCTCATAAGATGGACACGTCCAGGACGCTACAGGAGGAAATCAGTGCCCAAGCCCGTCGTGCTCATCGCCGAAGAACTGTCACCGGCCACTATCGAAGCTCTCGGAGGAGACTTCGAGATCCGTCACACCGAGGGCGCTGACCGATCCCAGCTCCTGACCGCCATCACCGAAGCCGATGCGATCCTCGTCCGCTCGGCCACGCAGGTCGACGCCGAGGCCATTGCCGCTGCGAAGAATCTCAAGGTCATCGCCCGCGCCGGCGTCGGACTCGACAATGTCGACGTGCCCGCGGCCACCTCGGCCGGTGTCATGGTCGTCAACGCACCGACGTCGAACATCATCTCCGCGGCGGAGCTGACGATGGCCCACATCCTGGGCTCGGCGCGGTATTTCGGGGCCGGCAACACCTCGCTGAAGGCGGGGGAGTGGAACCGGAAGAAGTACACCGGCGTCGAACTCTACGAGAAGACCCTCGGCATCGTCGGGCTCGGCCGCATCGGCGGACTCGTCGCCGAGCGCGCGAAGGCCTTCGGCATGCGGCTGGTCGGCTACGATCCCTACATCACGCAGGCTCGGGCCGCGCAGATGGGCGTCGAGGTCCTCGACCTGTCCGGACTGCTGGCCGTGTCCGACTTCGTCACCGTGCACATGCCCAAGACCCCCGAGACCATCGGCATGATCAGCACCGAGGAGTTCAAGGCCGCCAAGCCCGGTGCCCGCTTCATCAACGTCGCCCGCGGCGGCATCATCGACGAGGAGGCCCTGGCCGAGGCGATCGCGACCGGCCGGATCGGCGGTGCCGGCATCGACGTGTGGAACACCGAACCCCCGGAGCACTCGGCGCTGATGGATCTCGACGCCGTCAACGTCACCCCGCATCTGGGCGCCTCCACCGCCGAGGCGCAGGAGAAGGCCGGCGTGGCCGTGGCGAAGTCCGTGCGCAAGGCCCTGGCCGGAGAGCTCGTGCCCGATGCGGTCAACGTCGCCGGCGGCGCCATCCACGAGGACGTGCGTCCCGGGATCCCGCTGGCCGAACGTCTCGGCCGGGTCGTCAATGCACTCGCCGACTCCTCGGTCACGCACTTCAAGGTCGAGGTCAACGGTGAGATCGCGGACAAGGACGTCTCCGTCCTCAAGCTCTCCGCGCTCAAGGGCCTGTTCAAGGACGTCGTGTCCGACCAGGTCTCCTATGTCAACGCGCCGCTGCTGGCCGAGGAACGCGGCATCGGCGTCGAACTGACCACCGACCCGTACTGCGAGTCCTTCCGCAACATCACCCGGCTGACGGCGACGACGAGCACCGGGCAGCGGATCTCCGTGTCCGGCACCGTGACGGGGCCGAAGCTCGTGCAGAAGCTCACCGAGGTCGATGGCTACTCGCTCGAGATCGAACTGACCGACAATCTGCTCATCTTCCGCTACGAGGACCGTCCGGGCATCATCGGTCAGCTCGGCCTGGCGCTCGGCGCCAATGAGGTCAACATCGCCGGCATGCAGGTCTCGCCGGCCTCGACGAGCAATGAGGCGCTGTCGGTGCTCGCGGTCGATTCGGCCGTCTCCGACGAGGTCGTCAAGGCCGTGGCCGGTGCCGTCAATGCCTCGGCGTTCACGGCCGTGTCGCTGCAGGAGGACTGAGACTCACCGCCAGGACCCGTTCACCCCTCGAACCACAGTGCGAGGCGAGGTGAACGGGTCCTTCGCGCCAGCAGGGACCAGAGCTCGTCGACGAGGACGGCCGCGGCGATGCCGATGAGGGCGCCGGCGATCGTATCGGTCAGCCAGTGGACCTGCAGCCCGGTGCGCGACCACATCATCGCCAGGACCCAGGCCGCGGCGGGCACGAACGACCAGTGGAAGGCCAGCCTCGGTGCGGGTATGGGGTCGGTGTCGTCATCGGCGTCCGCGTCTGTCGCCGGCGTGTCGGCCGTCTGCGCGGCTGCTGCCTGCGTGACCGCGGCCTGCGCGGCTGTTGACTGCGTGACCGCGGCCTGCGCGGCTCGGACGCGCCTGCCGTGGGCGCGGGCGGCGATGATCGCCAGGCTCACGGCCAAGGCGGCCGCTCCCATCGAATGCCCCGACGGGTAGGAGAAGCCGGTGGACTCGTAGAGCTGGTCGATCGGACGCAGCCGGGTCACGACGGCCTTGAGCAGTTCGGACATGCAGATGCCCGCGGCCATGGCAGTGACGAGGAATCCCGCGGAACGGAATCGTCGACGCAGGGCGAAGATCGCGGCCAGCACACCCGTGCACGCGACCGCCCCTGTCCCTCCGCCCACCTCGGCGAGGACGACGGCGATCCAATAGGGGACGGTATCCCGGTCGAGGCCGACGAGGTCGAGCCAGCTCGTGTCGATCGGAGTGGGCCCGCGTGCTTCCAGCCGCAGCCACAGTCCGAAGGCGATGATGAGCAGAATCGCCGGCACGGCCGACCACGGCAGCCAACCCGGAAGGCGCGGCTGTCCGTGGTGTCTCAAGCGTTCCAGAGTCCGTAGGTGTCGGCCAGGGAAGCGATCTTCTTCGCGCGGGCCAGACGGGGCAGGTAGGAGCCGTCGGTGATCTCGGAACCGCCTTCGGCGGCCTCGAGCATCTGACGGGCCCAGTGGCGCTCGTCCTCGCTCGGGCTCATGGCGTCGTTGAGGGCGTTCACCTGGTCGACGGTGAGCACGAGCTTGCCGGTCATGCCCATCATGTGCGTCGCCTCGGCGTCCCGGCGGACCCCGGCATCGTCGGCATCGGCGGCCGAGGGGCCGTCGATGGCGCCGGGCAGGCCGCCCATCCGGGAGGCGATGGTCAGGCGCGACCGCGCATAGGCCAGGGCCATCGGGTCGTCGGAGAAGCCGGTGTCCTTGCGGAAGTCATTGGTGCCGAACGCCAGGCGGAAGGTTCCCGGCGCCTCGGCGATCCGGGTGGCGTTCTCGACGCCGCCGGCCGATTCGAGCAGAGCGATCACGGGCAGTCCGGCCTTGGCGCGCATGGCGGTGTAGGAGACCTGTTCCGGGCGTTCGGTCTCCGGCAGCATCACCCCGCGCAGGCCCGGCAGCATGGCCACGGCGGCGAGGTCGTCATCCCAGAACTCGGAGTCCATCTTGTTGATCCGCACCCAGGCGGACATGCCGGACTCGAGGGCGCGAACGACATTGTCGCGGGCCTCGAGCTTCTGGTCCTCGGCGACGGAGGCTTCGAGGTCGAAGATGACGGAATCCGCTTCCGAGGTCTGCGCGGGAGTGAAGAGCTCCTCTTTCGCGGCATTGACGAGCAGCCACGACCGGGAGAGCTTGGCGGGCAGGGCTGCGGCACGGGCATTGCGGATGGTTTCGGTCAATGATCGACTTTCTCTCGGGGCTTGATGAGGTCGGCTCCCACGGGGTTCGGGGTGCTATGCCCATCTTCCTCGCTCGGGGCCCAGATGTGTAGTCGGCAACAGTGGTTGAGAGGTGAAATTGTTCATCGGCACATCGCAGTCCGGCCGGGGGAGGTCGCTGCACCGCCGCGCCATTGCGTCGGCGCAGACGACTGTCCATATTATAGGACAGCCCAGTTGAATGATGAGATAGCGTCCTATTGTGTGAGCATGAAGTTCTCAATCGCAGTCATGCCGGGTGACGGAATCGGCAATGAGGTCGTCCCCGAAGGTCTCAAGGTCCTCCAGCGCGCCATCGAGGTCTCAGGTGAGCCCGTCGATCTCGAGTTCACCGATTACACCGTCGGCGCTCAGCGCTGGCACGAGACGGGGGAGACGCTGACCGATGAGGAGCTCGAGTCGCTGCGCGGCCACGACGCCATCTTCTTCGGCGCCTGCGGTGACCCGACCGTTCCCTCGGGCGTGCTCGAGCGCGGCGTCATCCTCAAGATGCGCTTCGGCCTCGGGCATGCGGTGAATCTGCGTCCCTCGAAGCTGTTCTCCGGTGTGACGAGTCCGTTGGCGAACCCGGGCAAGATCGACTTCGTCGTCGTCCGCGAGGGCACCGAGGGCTCCTACACCGGATCCGGTGGATCCGTGCGCACCGACACTCCCCACGAGGTGGCGACCGAGGTCTCTGTCAACACCTGGTACGGCGTCGAACGGGCCGTGCGCGATGCCTTCGAACGCGCCCAGGCCCGGAACAAGAAGCTGACCTATGTGCACAAGCACAATGTCATGGTCCATGCGGGTCACCTGTGGCGTCGCGTGGTCGAGAAGGTCGGGGCCGAGTACCCCGAGGTGGCCGTCAACTATGAGCACACCGATGCCTGCACGATCTACATGGTCACCGACCCCTCCCGCTACGACGTCATCGTCACCGACAACCTCTTCGGTGACATCCTCACGGACCTCGCCGCCGCGGTGACCGGCGGAATCGGTCTGGCCGCCTCGGGCAACCTCAATGTCGAAGGCACGGCGCCGAGCCTGTTCGAACCCATCCACGGTTCGGCTCCGGACATCGCCGGTCAGCGGATCGCCGATCCCACCGCGGCGATCCTCTCGGGCTCGCTCATGGCCGCTCACCTCGGACTCGACGTCGTGTCGAAGTCCATCGAGGCGGCCGTCGAGGCCGATCTGGCCGAACGCGACGGCACGAAGCGCTCCACCACCGAGGTCGGCGACGCGATCGCGGCTCGACTGGGCTGAGAACGGTCGCGGCCGCCTCGGCGAGCACTCGCAGGGACCATCGCGGGCACACGTGGGGCCGGCGCGGGCGAAGACGGTCACGGCCGCCTCGGCGAGGGTGATCCCGTTGGTCGCCTTCAAGCAGTCTGATGACGGCCGATCTCCGACTGCACATCCCCGACTGCAGGGGCGAAGAGGCCATCACCCCGGTGCGACGGGCGCCGGGGTGATGGACTACCCTGACAGTGTCACTCATCACAATGAGAAAAGAGTTCCAATGACTGACTTCACCGTTCTGAAGAATCTCCAGCCGCAACCCGAGCTGGTCCGCGAGAACATCAAGAAGGATCCCGGCTTCGGCCAGTACTTCACCGATCATATGGCGCACATCCGATACACGATCGATGACGGCTGGCAGGCGCACGAGGTCAAGCCGTACGGGCCGCTGGTGCTCGATCCGGCGGCGGCTGTGCTGCACTACGCGCAGGAGATCTTCGAGGGTCTCAAGGCGTACCGTCACGCCGATGGTTCGGTCTGGTCCTTCCGTCCCGAGCGCAATGCCGCGCGCATCAATCGGTCGGCCGAACGCCTCGCGCTGCCGCAGCTGTCGGAGGAGGACTTCGTCAATTCGCTCAAGTCGCTGGTCTCCGTCGACCAGGCCTGGGTTCCGACGCCGGAGTCGGAATCCGATGAGTCGAGCCTGTACCTGCGTCCGTTCATGATCGCCACCGAGCGGTTCCTCGGTGTGCGGGCCAGCCACGAGGTCGACTACTACGTCATCGCCTCGCCGTCCGGGTCGTACTTCCCCGGCGGCATCAAGCCTCTGAGCATCTGGCTGTCTCCGAAGCTCAAGCGCGCCGGCGCTGGCGGCACCGGGTTCGCCAAGTGCGGCGGCAACTACGCATCCTCGCTGGTGCCGACGAATGAGGCCGCGGCCAAGGGATGCCAGCAGGTGCTGTTCACTGACGCCGAGGAGAACAAGTACATCGACGAGCTCGGCGGCATGAACCTCATGCTCGTGACGAAGGGCGGCAAGCTGCTCACGCCGGCTCTCAGCGATTCGATCCTCGACGGCGTCACCCGTCGTTCGCTGCTCGAACTCGCGCCTCAGCTCGGGCTCGAGCCCGAGGAGCGCCGGATCTCCATCGAGGAATGGCGCGAGGGTGCGGCCAGCGGTGAGATCGTCGAGGCCTTCGCCTGCGGCACGGCCGCGGTCATCACGCCGATCGGCAAGCTCGTGTCCGAGGACTTCACCATCGATCACGGTGAGGATGCCGGACAGAAGACCATGGAGCTGCGCAAGACGCTGCTCGACATCCAGTACGGACGGGCCGAGGACAAGAACGGTTGGCTCGTGCGCCTGACCTGAGGGTGGGAACGGCGGCCCGGCTGAGCTGAGCGCGTACCTTCCATCCAGTTCGTCCGCGCCGATGGCCCTGCCACGCCACTCGCCTAGCTGAGTCGTGCCCGGGGGCGGGTGCCGCGATCACGGTCGCGGCACCCGCCTTCTTCTTCGGGCCCGACTGTCCCGTCAGGGGATTCGACGGCACTGTCTCTCTGGGCGGCTCGTGCTCGCCGGGCGGTGTGGTTATCTGCTGTCACGCAGATTTCGGCAGATGGGGGAGTGGGCCGCCTGCGGCATTTACGCAATAGTGCGCTAAATGGGTTAAAGTGTGCTTGTGTCAACCACCACCTCGGCGTCGGTACCGACAGCCTCCGAAGTCATCGCCCATCTGCCATGGAAGTGGCGCACCCAAGGTGCCATATTCATCATCGGCGGACTGGGATTCATGTTCGACGCTTGGGACGTCGCACTCAACGGGTTCCTCATTCCGCTGCTCAGCGACTATTGGGACCTCAGCGTCGGCCAGGCAGCGTGGATCGCGACGGCGAACCTCATCGGCATGGCCTTGGGGGCCTTCGTCTGGGGCGGCATCGCCGATGTCATCGGCCGGAAGAAGGCCTTCACCCTCACCCTCCTCGTGTTCTCGATCTTCACGGTCGCCGGGGCCTTCGCTCCCGCCTACGGGTGGTTCATCCTCTTCCGTCTGCTCGCCGGCTTCGGCCTCGGCGGATGCATCCCCGTCGACTATGCGCTGGTCGGGGAGTTCACTCCCAGCCGACACCGTGGTCGAGTGCTCACCGCAATGGACGGCTGGTGGCCGATCGGGGCCTCACTGTGTGCCTTCGTCTCCGCCTATCTGCTCGAGTTCGGTGACTGGCGACTGATCATGCTCGTCATGATCATCCCGGCCCTGCTCACGGTCGCTGTCCGGTTCGGAATCCCCGAATCACCTCTCTACCTCGCCTCGGTCGGTCGTTTTGAAGAGGCCGACGCCGTCATCGCCCGGCTTGTCGAACGCACCGGCGCCGAGGTGCGCGAATGGACCCATGATGAGCCAGCTGCGGTGCCGAAGACGGGTCCCGAAACTTCGCCTGAGACCGTGCGTGCCGCCTCCGGGCCCAGCGTCGGCCGACAGCTGCGCGCCGCAAGCGGCCAGCTGGTGCAGCTGTGGCAGCACTCGGCCCGAATCACCCTCGTGTCATGGTCGCTCTTCGTGTCCATACTGCTTGTCTACTATGCGGCACTGACATGGCTGCCGGGGATCCTCAAGAAGCAGGGGTTGGAGGACCAGGCGGCCTTCCTCGTGACCGGCTCGATGACCGCTGTCGGCATCCTCGGCGTGATCGTCGCCGCTCTCATCGTCGAACGGTTCGGGCGCAAGTTCGTGCTCGGGGCCTCGTCGATCCTGTCTGCTGTGCTGCTCGTCGGTGCCGCTGTGTTCATCGAAGCCTCCGAGGTCGAACTCACCTGGGCGGCGAAGGCGACAATCATCGGATTCGGCTTCGTCGTCCAGATCGCGATCCCGACCCTGTACACCTACGTGTCCGAGCTCTACCCGACGCAGCTGCGCGGCTCGGGATTCGGATGGGCCTCGGCGGCCTCGCGGCTGGCTACGGGAATCGCCCCGATCGTCTTCGGTGCTTTCATGTGGCCAGTGCTCGGACTGACGGTGACCTTCATCCTCACGGGTGTCCTCGTTGTTGCTGCTGTCGTGCTCATGGGCTTCCTCGCTCGAGAGACGACCGGCGAAGAACTGAGCTGAGGCCCTCCCCGGTCGCGGTTGCCTGAGCCTCTGGTCATCTGCGGCAATCAGGCGCCTGACCTGCGAGAACGTGCGTCGGCGAAGTCATGTCAGTGGCTCAGTATAGTGTTTGTGTCATGGAGGCAGAGCAGGTTCCAGACGTTCTCACCGAGATCCATCGGTGGCGCCGCAGCCTGTCCGAACTTCCCCCGGCCAAGACCGAGGAAGAGGCCATCGACCGCATCACGGCCTTGGAAGAACTGAACTCGGCCAGCGCGGCGGCCCAGGCTCGGGAGACCCTGAGCTTCGATATGCTCCGCAGGAACCGAGAGGCCGAGGACGGAGTGCCCAGCAAGAAACAGGGCCGCGGTCTCGGCGCGGAGGTCGCTCTGGCCCGAAAGGTCTCCCGCTCGCGCGGCGACGGACTGCTGAAGTTCTCGCGCACCCTGCTTCTGGACCTGCCCGAGACCTATGGGGCGATGAAGGCCGGCGACATCTCCGAGGAGAAGGCGCGGGTCGTTGCCAAGGAATCCGACTGGCTGCCGCGCGAGAAGAAGCACGAGCTCGATGAGCGGATGGCCGCTCGCCTTCCCGAAGTCGGGGTCAGGCGGCTGGCAAACGAAACGCGCGCACTGGCCCAAGAACTCGACCAGCGTGCTGCGGTCGAACATCTCGAACGCCGGGTCGAGGAGCGGGCGGTCAGCGTGCGCCCGGCCCCGGGCAACATGGCCTACCTCACGGCGCTGTTGCCGATGCCCCAGGCGGTGGCCGCTTTTGCGAACCTGAAGAAGTCGGCCCAGTCGATTCTCGCCACGGGAGAGTCGGAGGGCCGTGCGGAGGGCCAGATCGCCGCCGATCTGCTGGTCGAGCGGCTCACCGGACAGGAATCCGCGACGGCTGTGCCCACGGAGATCCACCTCATCATGCAGGCCAGCAGTCTGCTCGAGCCCGGCGAGGAGCCTGCATGGTTCCCCGGCGTCGGGCCCATCCCTGCGCAGACCGCTCGGGACTTCGTGACCGAGGACCAAGCTGCCGTGTTCGTCCGTCGGCTGTACACGCGGCCGGAGGACGGCCAACTCGTGCGCATGGACTCCCGCCGGAGGGAATTCTCCGGTCTGCTCAGGCGCATGGTCGTCATTCGCGATGACGTCTGCCGCTCGCCATGGTGCGAAGCACCGATCAAGCATGCCGACCACGCCGATTCCTTCGCCAACGGCGGCGAAACCGGCTGGAACAACTCCTCGGGACTGTGCGCCGCCTGCAACTATGCGAAAGAACTCGCCGGGTGGGGGCACAAGGCGACGCCGGACGGACTCGAAGTGGTCACCCCCACCGGGCACCACTACCGGTCGCGCACCAAACCGATCAGCAGACCTGATCCGAGACAGGGCCACGACGAAGACGCAGCCGAAGCGACCTCGGGCCACCCGTCCGACACCGGGCCGCCGGGCGAGACGGAAGACACGGGCTCGGGCGAAGAGGAAGGCACGGGCTCGGGCGAGAAGGAAGACACGGACTCGGTTGGAACGGACGCCGGGTCAGGGTCGACGGGCTCCGACCCGCCGCGAACCGTGCTCATCCCCTGGAGATTCCGCCCGCGCGAGAAGTCGACGGTCGAAGTCGCCGGGACCACCATCGGAGTCGAGATCTTCGACGCCGACAACACACCGCTGAGCCCGGTGGAGGCGGCCCTGCACGCCGGGATCAGCAAGCACCTCGGACGTCGGTGGTGAGGGGCCGCCACCCGGCCGCCGGGAAAACGAGCCATCCGGCGTCCGGGAAGCTCCGGCGGCAGGGGCCGAATGCCTGGCCGACAAACACTAGGATGGGTGGCATGCGTGAAGAAGCTCCCAGCACAGCAGCCCCGACGTCGAGCGAGAAGCCCGAAGACGAGAATCTCTGGCTCGAGGACATCACCGGCGAAGAGCAGATCTCCTGGGTCCAAGACCAGAACGCGAAGACCCTGAACCGCTTCCGCGACGAACTCTTCGACTCTCTCTCCAGCGAACTGCGCACCGCTCTGGACTCCGATGACCGGATCCCGATGGTTACCAAACGCGGAGACCGCTACTACAACTTCTGGCGGGACGAGGCGAACCCGAAAGGGCTGTGGCGACGCACCACCTGGGACAGCTACCGCACACCGGCACCCGACTGGGAAATCCTGCTCGACCTCGACGAACTCGCCGCCGTTGAGGACACAGGGTGGGTCTGGTCGGGTGCGATGGTCCGCCGCAGCGACAACCGTCGCGCGCTCGTCCAGTTGTCGCCCGACGGGGGAGACTCGCGCCGGGTCCGCGAATTCGACCTCGAGGACAAGAGCTTCGTCGACGGCGGCTTCGACCTTCCCGCCGCCAAGACGCAGCTGGCCTGGCTCGACGACGACACCGTGATCGTGGCGACCGAGACCGACGAGGACTCCCTGACCACCTCGTCCTATCCCCGCCAGGCCAGAGTGCTCAAGCGCGGACAGTCGATCTCCGAGGCCCCGATCATCGCCGAGGTGCCCCGCGACCATGTCGCCATCTTCGTCGGCAGCGATGTCCGGCCCGGGACGGAGACCACGGATCGAGCCATCGTCGTCGACGCCATCGACTTCTTCAACTCCCGACCCAGCTTCCTCGATCTCGACGACATCCGAGCCGGCGACGGCAGCCTCTCCGCCGAACCGCAGGTGTGGGAGAACGCGCTCATCTCGATCGACGTGCCCACCGATGTGGAGGTCGGCATCGAGCGCGACCTGGTCCTCTTCCGCCCGCAGTCGTCCTGGGATGCGGGCACCACAGCGGTCCCCGCCGGCGGCTTCGCCGTCGCCGACATCGCCGAGGTCAGGGCCGGTGAGTTCAACCCGCGAGTGATCTTCGCCCCTGACGAGCACACCTCCCTGCAGTCCTTCACCTTCACCCGCGACTATCTGGTGCTCGAACTGCTGGCCGACGTCCAATCTCAGCTGAGGGTGCTCGACCTCGGCAACGACTTCGCCGCGACCACTCTGCCCGGTGTGCCGGCCAACCACATGGTCGGGTTGGGTGCGGTGGACAAGCACGATCCGGACACGGCCAACGACTACTGGATGATCAGCACCGGGTTCCTGACTCCGTCGACCCTGTCGTATGGGACGCTGGGCACATCGTATGGGACGCCGGGCACAGAATCGCCCGAGGTCGGCGGTGAACCCGGCAGCGAAGCCAGCGTCGAGGAGCCCGGCAGCGAAGCCAGCGCCCAGGAACCCGGCAGCGAATCCGCCACTGCGACACCCAGCACCGCCGAGGTGATCAAATCCGCCGCGGCCCTGTTCCCCTCCGACGGGCTGAAGGTCGAACAGCACTTCGCCACCAGCGCCGATGGCACGAAGGTCCCGTACTTCCAGATCAGCGACGACGACCTCGAGCTGGACGGCAGCAATCCCACACTGCTCGACGGCTACGGAGGCTTCGAGGTCAGCCGCACCCCCGTGTACTCGCCCGTCGTCGGCATCGGCTGGCTGAGCCGGCGCACAGGAGCGGAGATCCCCGGCCGACCCGCTGGACAGAAGACTGAACTGCCGGCCGGACGCCGAGGCGTCTACGTACTGGCGAACATCCGCGGAGGCGGCGAGTACGGGCCCGAATGGCACACCGCTGCGATGCGGGAGAACCGGATGCGCTGCTACGAGGACCACGCGGCCGTGGCACGTGACCTCATCGACCGCGGGGTGACGAGCCCGAAGCGACTCGCCTGCGCCGGAGGATCGAACGGCGGCCTGCTGGTCGGCAATATGCTCACCCAGTACCCGGAGCTCTTCGGAGCCGTCTCCTGCGGTGTCCCTCTGCTGGACATGCGCCGGTACACGAAGCTCAGCGCCGGCTATTCCTGGAAGGCCGAATACGGCGACCCGGATGTGGCCGAGGACTGGGACTTCATCCGCAAATTCTCGCCCTACCACCTCATCGAACCCGACCGGGACTACCCGCCCGTACTGTTCTGGACAGCCACTTCGGACGACCGGGTCGGACCCGTCCAGGCACGGAAGATGGCCGCGCGGATGCAGTCGCAGGGCATCGAGGACGTGTGGTTCTTCGAAGACACCGAAGGCGGCCACTCGGCGGCCTCGGACAACGAACAGACGGCCTTCACCCGAGCGCTGAGCTACCGCTTCCTGTGGAACTCGCTGACAGGGGAGTAGGTTGGAGAACATGACGAACGATACGCAGCACTTCCACGGCGAATACAAGGTCATCGGCGGCAAACTCGTCGTCGCCGATGTGGTCACCGACGGCAAGGCCATCACCGAGGTCAAGATCTCCGGCGACTTCTTCCTCGAACCCGAAGAGGCCTACTTCGACCTCGCCCCGGCTCTCGTCGGAGCCCGCGTCACCGCCGACAATGCGGCTCTGCGCCGACGTCTCGACGAGGCCCTGGCCGGCTACGGTTCGGAACTGGCCATGCACGGCTTCTCGACTGCCGACATCGCCACCGTCGTCCGCCGCGCCCTCGGTTCCGCCGCGAACTTCACCGACTTCGACTGGCAGGTCATCCGCGGCGAGGTGCTGCCGACCCAGGTGAACGTGGCACTCGACCAAGTGCTGCTCGAGGAGGTCGCCGCCGGACGCCGAGCACCGACCCTGCGATTCTGGGAATGGGAGGACACGGCCACCGTCATCGGCGCCTTCCAGTCCTATGTCAACGAACTGCGCCCCGAAGGCGTCGCCAAGCACGATGTCCAGGTCGTGCGCCGGATCTCCGGCGGCGGTGCCATGTTCATGGAGGGAGGCAACTGCATCACCTACTCGATGTTCGTCCCTCCCGCCCTCGTCGCCGGCCTCGACTACGAGGAGTCCTACGTCTTCCTCGACCAGTGGGTGCTCGCGGCGTTGAAGACCCTCGGCGTCGAAGCCTTCTACAAACCGATCAACGATATCTCCTCGACCGGCGGCAAGATCGGCGGTGCCGCGCAGAAGCGTCTGCGCGACGGAACCCTGCTCCACCACGCGACGATGAGCTACGACATCGATGCGGACAAGATGGTCGAGGTCCTGCGCGTCGGCGAAGCGAAGATCTCCGACAAAGGCGTGGCCAGCGCGAAGAAGCGCGTCGACCCGCTGCGCAGCCAGACCGGCGAGTCGCGGAAGGACATCATCGACGTCATGGCCGAGACCTTCGCCTCCCGCTACGGCGCCGACTACGGCACCTACACCGAGGCTGAACTCGAGAGGGCACACGCACTCGTCGACGAGAAGTTCGGCACAGACAAGTGGACCCACCGCGTTCCCTGAGCGGATATCGCCGAGCTCGTATGACGTCGAGATCGTAAGACGCCGAACCCGAAAGACGCCGGGAGCGTCTGACGCCGACCGAGACCGGAAGCTGAAGCAGTGAGCAGCGCAGACGCGGGAGGCACCGCCGTGCACACAACGATCGTCGCCATCGGCGGAGGCGGGTTCTCGATGTCCGAGACCGGCGAGTCCGCGATCGACGATTGGCTGCTCGAGCGTGCGGGTGCCGACTCGCCGAACCGACCCAGGGTCTGCTTCGTGCCCACGACCTCGGGCGACAGCCGCGAGTACTGTGACCGTTTCGAGGCCGCCTTCGCCGGGCGCGCCGACACACACGTCCTCTCCCTGTTCGGGCAGGGGCCCCGGGGCTACAGTGACCCGACCCTGCTGCTCGACATGGACCTCATCTACGTCGGCGGCGGCTCCACAGCCAACCTGCTGAGCCTGTGGCGACGCCACGGCGTCGACGAGATCATGGCCCGAGCTGCAGCTGAGGGAACCGTTCTGGCCGAAATCAGCGCCGGCGCGAACTGCTGGTTCGAAGCCTCATCAACCGACTCCTTCGGGCCGTTGGCCCCACTCGCTGACGGGCTCGGGTTCATTCCCGGCAGCGCCTGCCCTCACTACCATGGTGAGCCCGGCCGAGCCGAGTCCTTCCGGGACTGGATCTCCACCGGTCAGCTGCCGGGCCCGGGGACGGCCATCGACGACCACGCCGCGGTGGTCTTCGAGGATACGGCGGCCGCCTCGGTGCTGGTGGAAGCCCCCGAGGCCCGCGCCTACGTCGTCGATCAGACCGGCGAGACCCCGGTGGTGGACGAATCCGAGCTCCGCCGACTCGACCTGGCGTGACTCATCTGCGGCACCGGCCCGAAGGGACACGGGCGGCTCGCACCCGCGTCGATCGAATGTAGGATTGGGAACCACACTCCACCGCTGAACGACTGCACTCTGCACCAGAACAACCGCACCCTGCACAAGGAGAGCCATGCGCCAGGTCGAACCGTCCGTTGAACTGATCGCCAAGCCCAGCATCGATTGGGAAGCGATGAGGACGTACCTTGACGAAGTGGGCGGAAACGTCTGGGCCGATCGTGTCGAAGAGGCCGATTCGCCCGACGCCGAGGATCTCCTCGAATTCTCCGGCCGCATGTGCTATCGCTCCTGGGAGCCGGGACTCAACCCGAACGTCTCCCGCGTGCGCACCGATTCCGCCCAGTACCTGGGCAATGTCGTGCGGTCCCAGCACGGGTCCGTGCTCGAGCACGCGAACTTCACCTTCGTCCTCCACAACGTCTCCCGGGTGCTCACCCACGAACTCATCCGCCACCGCGCCGGATCCGCGTTCTCGCAGGAGTCGCTGCGCTATGTGCGCCTGTCCGACATCCCGTTCTGGTTCCCCGAATGGGCACGTGAGGACCCCGAGCTCATGGAGCGCTCGCTGAAGGTCCTCGATACTCTCGAGGAGCATCAGAAGTGGATGGCCGAGCACTTCGAGCTCGACGAGGAGGGCACGAAGTTCTCTCATAAGAAGCACATGACCTCGTTCATGCGCCGTTTCGCCCCCGAGGGTCTGGCCACCGGCATCGTCTATACGGCGAACCTGCGCTCCCTGCGCCACGTCGTCGAGATGCGCACCGCCAAGGGTGCCGAGGAGGAGATCCGCCTCATCTTCAACAAGATCGGTGAGGTGATGCGCGAAGAGGCTCCCGCGGTCTTCGCCGACTACGAGGTCGTCGACGGAGAATGGATCCCCGGCACCCGCAAGGCCTGATACGTCCCCGGCACCCGCAAGGCCTGATACGCGCCCGGCACCGGAAGGGCCTGAAACGCAGGCAGGGCCTGAAGCGCCGGCGAGCACCGCGGACAGGAGAATCTGACAGCCGCACCACCGGAGTCCGACACCGAGGTCGGGCAGGCAGAACACCGACACCAGGAGGAAGCCCGATGGCCGATATCTATGCAGCTCAGCTCAGTCCCAGCAAGGTCGAGGTCGTCACCGAATGGGTGACCGGCCAGGACTGGGCGGCCGACTTCGATCTCGCGGCAGCACCGCTGGAGCCGGTCACGTCCTACCGGTTCGATGACCCCGCCGGTGAGGTCGGTCTCGAAGTCCACATCCTCAGAAGCGGTGACCGTCACATCCAGGTTCCGCTCACTTACCGCGGGACCCCGCTCGACGGTGCCGATGAGCACCTGATCTCGACGATGGACCATTCCGTGCTCGGCAAGCGCTGGGTCTATGCCGGAATGTGGGATCCGCTCTTCCGCCAACGGCTCGACGACACCATCGCCACGGCCGGAACCGCGGCACGTCAGTTCCGCGTCGATGACGAGGGCCGAAGGATCGATGAGATCACCGAGGTCGCCCACGCCTTCGGGACGGGACCGCTGGCCGGTGCCGGAGACGTCGAAATGCTCCACCAGCTGAACCTCGACTCGTCGGCCGAAGGGTCTGAGGGCGGGCTGCTGCTGGGGCGGTGGGACGGTCAGGAGACCTCCGTCGTCCTCGCGGTCATGGTGTGAGCCCGATGACCGATCCCAATTGCCTGTTCTGCGCGATCGTCGCCGGTGAGGCACCGAGTTCTCCGGTCGCCGAGACCGAGTCGACGTACGCGTTCATGGACATCCAGCCGGGCTCTGACGGGCATCTGCTCGTCGTGCCGAAGCGGCACAGCACGGATCTGCGCGATATCCCGGCCGAGGACCTCGCCGCCGTGGCGATCGAGTCCCAGCGCATCGCCGACCATGTCCATGAGGCCTGGGGCGCCGACGGGGTCAACCTGCTCAACTGCTGTGGGGCCGAGGCCTGGCAGTCGGTCTTCCACTTCCACATGCACGTCATCCCGCGCTACCGCGACCCGGCCAAGGACCGGCTGAGCCTGCCGTTCGAGCCCGGAGTGCGAGGCGACCAGACCCTGATCGATTCCCTGGCCGCGACGATGCGCCGGTCCTTGGGCGAGGGCTGAGCAGCGCCCGGGTCGGCCGCTCACACAGGCCCGACCGCTCACACAGGCGCGACAATTCGCGCAGGCCCGGCGACACAGCCTCACCGACGGGGGTCGATAAGCGTTCTCACGGGCTCAAGTCGATGAGCGCTCTCACCGATTGAGGTCGATGATCGTCATCCCCGCTGATCCCGCGTGGCGGCCCATGGCCTCCATCGCTTCGGGCGCGTCGTCGAGGCCGATGACGGTGGTGACGAGTTCCTGCGGGCGCAGGTGCCCCCGGACGACGAGATCGACGAGCTGCGGGTAGTCGGCGGCGGCCATGCCGTGAGAGCCGAGCACACTGAGCTCGAGCGCGATCACGCGCGGCAGATCGACGACCGGCTCACTCGGCAGCAGACCGATCTGCACATGCCTGCCCAAGGGCGCCAGCGTGCCGATGGCCGCTTTGATCGTGTCCTCACGGCCCAGGGCGTCGACGGTCACGGCCACCCCGTCCGGGCGATCAGCCTGGGCGGCCACCTCGGCGCTGAGCTCGTCGGGACCCAGACCGCGAGCGTCGACGGTGCGACCGGCACCGAGGCGGCGAGCGGAGTCGAGAGCGGCGGGACTGACGTCGACGGCGACGACTTCGGCACCCAGGGCGCGGGCGATCATGATCGCCGACTGTCCCACACCGCCGCAGCCGAACACGGCCACCGTCTCACCGGCGCTCAGCAGCGCGCGCATATGCAGTCCGTGGAAGGCCGTGGCGAATCGGCATCCGAGTCCGACCACGGCAGCGGCGGGCAGGTCCTCGGGCACGGCCACGAGGTTCGCATCGGCCTGGTGGATGACGACCTGATCGGCCCACGAACCGAAATGGGTGAAGCCCGGCTGAGTCTGATCGGGGCAGACCTGCGCGTTGCCGGCCCGGCACCAGCGGCAGCGTCCGCAGCCGCAGACGAAGGGCACGGTCACCCGCTGACCGATGCGGAACTGCTCGACCTCGGCCCCCGCCGAGGCGATTCGGCCGACCAGCTCATGCCCGGGAACATGCGGCAGGCGGATCGACCCGTCGTGACCGGCCCAGGCGTGGTGGTCGCTGCGGCACACGCCCGTGGCCTCGACGTCGATGACGACTCCGGCCTCGGGAGCGGTCGGGGCCGCGATGTCCCGCAGCTCGGGGCGGACGGAGAACTCTTCGAAGACGATGGCGCGCATACCGCCGATCGTAGATCGCGCGGCCGATCTCTACCGAGCACGTCCACGCTGTGAAGTCCCGTCCGGGCCCGGCCGTCCGGCCATCCGCCCGGGCTCGGCCATCCGCCCGAGCACCGGGACGGCCGGACGCCGGACCCGGAATGCGAGCTTCAGCGCGGGTGGATGCCCGCGGATGCCAAGGCGTCGAGCAGCCGCTGGCGGAGCGACTGCGCCCGGGCGGAGAACTCCTTCTGCCGGCGCATGTATTCGGCCTTGCCCGCCGCGGTCTCGACGGCCACGACACCATAGCCCCATCCGCGCAGGTCATAGGGGGAGGCTTCCATGTCGAGCGTGCGAATATCGGCCGCCAGGTCGAAGCAGTCGACGACGAGGGCGGAATCGGCGATCGGGGAGATCTTCATCGCCCACTTGTACAGATCCATGCCCGCGTGCAGGCAGCCGGGCTGCTCATTGTCGAGCATGCCGGACCGGCTCGGCTGCAGGGTGTTCAACGGCCGGGCGGGTTCGGTGAAGAAGCGGAAGGCGTCATGGTGCGAACACTGGATCCGGTGGCCTTCGACCACGGCATCGGTCTCGGCCGGGCTGAGCCGCAGGGGCACCTGCTGGTGCCGGCGCTCGTCCTCGCTGAGGCGGTAGACCATCGCCCATTCGTGGATGCCGAAGCAGCCGAAGTTCGCCTCCCGATGCAGCGTCGACGCGAGCAGGGAGGCGATGAACTTCGCCCCGTCCCCACGGTCGGCCCGCCAGGACTCGAGGTCCACCTCGGCGGTGGTCCCGTCCGCATCGATGCGGTACCAGCGACGGTCGAAGTATCGACGGTCCTGCTCATCGGCCAGCTCGAGGCGCACCCCCGGACCGGGATGCCACTTCTTCAGCTGCCCGGGCTTGAACGGATAATAGGTGAAGAGGAAATCCTCGACCGGGTGCCTCTCCTGCCGCATCCGACGCGCGATGTGCTCATCCGTGCGCGCGGCGATCCGGTCGACGTGAGCATCGCGGACCACCCGCCACCGGTCTGCCGACACGACACCGTCGCCGAGGCGGCCCGAGACCACCTCGGTGCGCTCGGTCGGGGCGGGTGCGGAAGTCACCGCACCATTGTCCCAGACCCGGCCACGGCGTGCATATCGGCAGTCCGGTTCAGCGTCCGGAGCGTTTCGTGCCCTTCATCGCCGGTGCGCTCAGCGGGTCCTCGGGCCAGGGGTGCTTCGGGTAGCGTCCGCGGTTCTCGGCCCGGACCTGCCCGTAGGCATTGGCCCAGAACGAGGCGAGATCGCCGGTGACCGCCAGCGGCCTCCCGGCGGGGGAGAGCAGGTGCGCGGTGATGGGCACACGGGACTCGCAGATGCGCGGGAGGTCCCGCCACCCGAAGCACTCCTGCAGTTTGACCGCGAGCACCGGGCCGGCAGGTGTGTCGGCTCCGGCCGCGTCCTGCCCGTCGGCGATTCGATCGGGATCCGGGTAGTCGAGCCGGATGCGCGAACCGCTGGGCACCTCGATGCGGGTCGGTGCCAGTTCGTCGAGGCGGGCCGCCTCGGGCCAGGGCAGCAGTGTGCGCAGGGACGCGAGCAGATCCACCCGGCCCGGATCGGATCCCTTCGCGATCCGATCGAGGGCCTCCGGACACCAGGCAGGCAGCGTCTCAGCCAGATGCGGCCAGCTGACCTCGGGCCACGGGGCGCCGAAGACCTGCCGCAGCAGACCCAGCCGTGCCCGCAGCGACTCGAACGACTCCGACGGACGCAGCACCTCCCGGGCGCCGCGCTCACGCACCGAATCGGCGATCGCTCGGCGTGCGAGGTCCGGACCGGCCTGAATGGGGGTGGCCGTGAGCTCGATCCCGCCGAGGCGGCTCCGGCGGACCGCGCGGACCCTGCCGTCGGAGAACTCCGCCGTATCCTCCGTGTGCAGCAGTCCTGCCCCGGCGAGTTCGGCGGTGTCCTGGTCGATGGGGGCCGCCGACCGAATGATCGCTCGCGAACCGGCCAGACCCACCTCGGCGATGGCCAGCCAGGCACTGCCCTGCAGGGAGGAGTCGCGCGGCAGGCCGGCCGCGGTGCCCGAGGCCAGCAGGTACTCGGAGTCCGAGGCGCTGCGCAGCCGCGCGATCTGCAGCGGGAAGGACAGGGCCGTGACGAGTCCGAGGTCATCGGCGGATGCGGCATCGGCGGAGTCCGAGGCCTCGGCCCCCGGCGCGTGCTCGGCGGCCAGGGCGGCGAATCGCTTCCGGTCCTGGGCGAACCGTGCGTCCTTGCTGCGGCGCAGCTGGCGGGCCAAGGCCGTGAGGTCGGCACCGGGCGCCCGCTGATCGGACTCGATGACGGCGACGGCCTCGGCAGCAGCGGTCGGCGACAGCAGGCTCGCCCCGTCGAGGAGACCGCGTGCCGACCAGACGGAGGCGGGGATCGCGGCGATCGCCCGTCCGGTGTCGGTCACCGTCAGATCCGCGATGGCGGAGTCTCCGGATCCCGCATCCGCGTCCTCGACGGCACCGAGGGCGACGAGGTTGTCGATCGCCTGCCGTCTGTGACCGGCCGGCAGGGGCTCAGGCAGCAGGCTCTCATCGCCGCCCCACACGGCCAGCGCCAGCACCGCCGAGGTCAGGTCGGAGGTCGTGACCTCGGCCGGGGTGTGTTCGGGCAGGCCGGCCCAATCGGCCTGGGACAGGCACCGGTAGGCGGTTCCGGGCCCCTGCCGGGCGGCACGGCCGGACCGCTGCGTCCCCGAGGCCTTCGACTCGCGCATCGTGACCAGTCCCGACATGCGCCGACGGGTGTCCAGGCGGGGCCCGCGGGAGAGCCCGGAGTCGACGACGATGCGGACCCCGGGTACGGTCAGGGCCGATTCGGCGACCGAGGTCGACACGATCACCCGACGCGCAGACCGAGACTCGTCCTCCCGCAGGATCGCATCCTGTTCTTTCGCCGGAGTCCTGCCGGTCAGCGTGTGCACATCGACCCCGGGGACGGTGCCGGCCGTCGAGTCCGTGCCCAGGCGGCGTCGGATCCGGGCGGCCGTCTCCTCGACCTCACGGGCACCGGGAGCGAAGACGAGCACGTCCCCGTCGTCGCACTCGTCCAGCGCCCGCACCGTCGTCGCGGCCAGATGGTCGAGGAAGTCCCAGGTCACACCCCGAGCGTCGAGCGGCCGTTCCTTCGCCGGGACCCACCGGACAGCGAGGTCATGGGCATCGGCGGACACCGACAGGCACGGCGCCGGACTCCCATCGCCGAGGCGTTCCGCCCACAGCCGCGCATCGAGGGTCGCCGACATCACCACCAGCGACAGATCGCTGCGCAGATCGATGAGCTCCCGGCACATGGCGAAGGCGAGATCCGTGTCCAACTGCCGCTCATGGACCTCATCGAGGACGACCGCGCGGACGCCTGCCAGGCCCGGATCCCTCAGCAGCCGGGCCAGGAGCACACCCGTGGTGACGAATTCGATGCGGGTGCGCGCCGAGGTCCGCGCCTGCCCCCGGACCGTGAAACCCACCACCTCGCCGAGGCGGGTCCCCGTCAGCTGCGCCAACCGCCTGGCCGCGGCGCGGGCGGCCATCCGCCGCGGCTGGGTGACGATGATGCGACCGTCATGGTCACCGGAGACGGCGAGGTGCTCGGCGATGAGCGGCGGAACGAGTGTGGTCTTGCCGGTGCCGGGAGGGGCCTGGACGACCAGTCTCGGGAAGTCGCCCACCTCGGCGGCGGTGAGGCGGTCGATGAGCCCGGCCGCGGGCAGTCCGGCGCCGATGCGGGTCAGGTCGAACAGGTGCGGGGTCGGCGAAGATGGCATGACACCAGTGTCTCAGTCCGCCGCATCGGCCTGCGCGCGCAACGGGTCCGGCACTGACTAGACTGGGCATATGCGTATCGCCAGATTTGTGCATCAGGATGAACCCAAATACGGAGTCGTCGAGGGTGAGGTGCCGCCGATCACCGACGGAACCTGGGACACCTCGGGACTCGAGCTCGCCGTCCTCGATTCGGACCCGTTCTTCTCACCGGCCCAGTCGACGGGGGAGAGGCTCAAGTTCGATGATGTGCGTCTGGTCAGCCCGATCCTGCCGCGTTCGAAGGTCATCGGTGTCGGCCGCAACTTCGCCGATCATGCCGCCGAACTCGGCAACGAGGTGCCGGTGAGCCCCCTGACCTTCTTCAAACCGAACACCTCGGTCATCGGCCCCGGCGATCCCATCCGACTGCCGGCCGTCAGCGAATACGTCTCCTATGAGGCCGAGCTCGCCGTGATCATCGGTCGCGTGGCCAAGGGAATCAGAGCGGAGAACGCCATGGACCACGTCCTCGGATACACCGCGGGCAACGATGTCACCCTGCGCGACATCCAGCAGTCGGACAATCAGTGGTCGCGGGCGAAGGGCTTCGACACCTCCTGTCCGCTGGGCCCGTGGATCGAAACCGAACTCGACGTCGACGATGTCGGCATCCGGTCCTGGGTCGACGGGGAGCAGAAGCAGGACGGGACCACCGCCGACTTCATCTTCGACATCCCGACTCTCATCGAGCACCTGTCCGAGACGATCACCCTGCTGCCCGGAGACGTCATCCTCACCGGCACCCCGGCCGGAGTCGGACAGATCGTGGCCGGCAACCGCGTCGACATCGCCATCGACGGACTCGGGGTTCTGACGAACCCGGTCATGGACGCCTGAGCCCGGACCCGCCTCGGCGGAGCTTCAACCGCCTCGGCGGAGTACGATCCGCATCGTCGGAGCACGCCCCGCGCCACCGCGCACCACAGACTCACACAGCACACACCACAGAAGGACAATCGTGAGCGTCAAAGTTCGTTTCTGCCCATCACCCACCGGCACCCCGCACGTCGGCATGGTCCGCACGGCCCTGTTCAACTGGGCCTACGCCAAGCACACCGGTGGGAAGTTCGTCTTCCGGATCGAGGACACCGACGCCGCACGGGACTCCGAGGAGAGCTTCGGCCAGGTCGTCGAGGCCCTGAAATGGCTGGGCCTGGACTGGGACGAGGGCATCGAGGTCGGCGGGGACAACGGACCCTACCGTCAGTCCCAGCGCAGTGAGATCTACGCCGAGGTCATCGACAAGCTCAAGGCCGGCGGCCACATCTACGAGTCCTATTCGACGAACGAAGAGGTCGAGGCCCGCCACCGGGCCGCCGGCCGCGATCCGAAGCTCGGCTACGACGGCTACGACCGCGATCTGAGCGAGGAGCAGAAGGCCGCCTTCCGCGCCGAGGGCCGCGAACCCGTCTGGCGGGTGCGCATGCCCGATGAGGACATCACCTTCACCGACCTCGTCCGCGGAGAGATCACGTTCAAGGCCGGCAGCGTGCCCGACTACGTCGTCGTCCGTGCGAATGGCCAGCCGCTGTACACCCTGGTCAACCCCGTCGACGATGCGCTCATGGGCATCACCCATGTGCTGCGCGGTGAGGACATCCTGTCCTCGACCCCGCGCCAGATCGCCCTCTACGAGCACCTCAAGGCCATCGGCGTCGCCGAGGCGACCCCCGAGTTCGGTCACCTGCCCTACGTCATGGGGGCCGGGAACAAGAAGCTGTCGAAGCGCGATCCCGAGTCGAACCTGTTCCTCCACCGCGACAACGGCTTCATCCCCGAAGGGCTGATCAACTACCTCGCGCTGCTGGGCTGGTCGATCGCACCCGACCGCGACGTCTTCAGCGTCGAGGAGTTCACCGAGGCCTTCGACATCCGCGATGTCCTGCCCAACCCGGCCCGCTTCGATGTGAAGAAGGCCACCGCCATCAACGCCGACCACATCCGCCTGCTCGAACTCGACGACTTCCGTGACCGCCTGGTGCCCTACCTCCAGGCCGCCGAGGTGCTGCCGGCCGAACCGACGGACGCTCAGCTGGCCGTCCTCGACCAGGCGGCACCGCTGGTCCAGACCCGGATGAAGCTGCTCGGTGAGGCCCCCGACCTGCTGGCCTTCCTGTTCACCTCCGATGAGGACCTGGTCATGGCCGAGGACGGGCTGAAGACGCTCAAGGACTCGGCCCCCGAGGTGCTCGCCGCCTCACTCGAGGTCCTCGAAGGACTCGAGGAGTGGACGACGGCCAAGCTCGAAGAGGTGCTGTCGGCGAAGCTCGTGACCGATATGGAGATCAAACCGCGTCTGGCCTACGGGCCGCTGCGCGTGGCCGTGTCCGGCCGCAAGGTCTCCCCGCCGCTGTTCGAGTCGATGGAGATCCTCGGCAAGGACTCCTCGCTGAACCGGCTCAGGGCCCTGGCCGCACAGCTGTGAGCGGCATGGAGGAGACGAACTGGACCCGCGGGGGACTGCACTTCCGGGATGTGACCTTCGCGGCGGCCTTCGACCACTTCGGGCGCGCGCAGGTGAGCGTGCCGGATACACTCAGCGTGTTCGCTCGCGTCATCTCCACCGAGGCGAACAGCGACAAGCCCTACCTCGTCTTCCTGCAGGGCGGGCCGGGTGTCGAGGCCCCGCGCCCGGTCACTCCGGTGGGCGCCGACACCTGGCTCGCGCGTGCGCTCGCGGACTTCCAAGTCGTCATGCTCGATCAGCGCGGGACCGGTCGGTCGAACCCGATCGGCTCGACCGCCGGTGCCATCACCGGTCTCGAATCCGTCGGTGAGGACGCCTCCGCCATCGCCGAGGCGCTCGCCTGCTTCCGGGCCGATTCGATCGTCGAGGACGCGGAGATCCTGCGCGGCCACCTCGGCGCGGACACCTGGTCGCTGCTGGGGCAGTCCTTCGGCGGTTTCACCGCGCTGCGCTATGTCAGCGAGCATGCGTCCTCACTCAGAGAGGTCTACTTCACCGGGGGACTGCCGGCGATCGGAGTCGACCCTGCCACCGTCTACGCGCGCACCTGGCAGGGGATGATCGGCAAATCCGAGGCGCACTACCGCGCATTCCCCGGCGACCGGGAGAAGATGCGCCGCTTGGCCGAACTCGCCGGCACAGGTGAGGGCCTCGCCCTGCCCGGAGGAGCGCGGGCCACGGCCGAGCGCGTGCGCCTGCTCGGGCACTTCCTCGGGACCTCCGACGGGCCGGAGAAGCTGCACTATCTGCTCGACCTGGACCCCGCCTCGGCGGCGTTCCGGCACGACCTGGCAGCGGCGCTGCCGTTCTCGGGACGCAATCCCCTCTACGCGATCATCCACGAGTCCTGCTGGGCCGATGGCGCGGTGACGAACTGGGCGGCCCGGAGGGCGATGCCCGATGAGGTCCGCGAGGACTTCACGCTGCTGGCTGGAGAGCATGCCGGGCCCGAATCGGTGCATGAGGACCCCGAGTTGACTCCCTTCGCCGAGGTGGCCGAGCTCGTGGCCGCGCAGCAGTGGCCGCGGCTCTACGATGTCGCGGCACTCGAGGCCGCTGATGTTCGTGGGGCGGCCGCGGTCTACTTCGACGACGCCTATGTGCCGGTGGAGCATTCGCTGGCCACTGTCGAGCACCTGTCCGGGGTGAAGCCGTGGGTGACGAACGAGTACGAGCACAACGGACTGCGCGCCGACGGCTACCGGGTCCTCGACCGCCTCATCGGCCTCGCACGCGGTTGAGCGGTGGCGTGGTCGGTCGGCCGACGGCGCCGGCAGCCTGCGCTGGGCGCGCGGGCGTCTGCCCTGCTGGTCAGAGGCGTTGTCGGCCCCGGCCCATGATGTTAAGAAGGTCACATCGAAAATGAGCCTCTGGGATTTGTCGTCGGGCGGGGTGCTTGTGTAGAGTTATATCTCGTTGCTCAGGGAAATCTCCACGGGGATGACCTTGAAAAACATTGGGCTATGGTGTAATCGGCAGCACGAGTGATTCTGGTTCATTTAGTCTAGGTTCGAGTCCTGGTAGCCCAGCGGACAGCATCCGGAGGTGACTCCAGGTGAGTTGTCCCTAAGCCCCCGTCGTCTAGTGGCCTAGGACGCCGCCCTCTCAAGGCGGTAACGGCAGTTCGAATCTGCTCGGGGGTACGGTGGGGCCCTGCATCGCGATGTCGATGTGGGGATCGCTCTAATTCACAGGCTGTCTGCGCGGCAGGTCCGCCGACAGCCCCATCTGCGACAGACAGCTCGGGATGCATCTCGAGCTTTCTGTCGCAGACCGAGCTCTCGGCATCAAGGGCCTCAGCGGGAGACGGAGTCCGCGATCCTCTTCGTGTGCTGGGCGGTCTTGATGTTGGACACGATGAGCTCGAGCACGAGGCGGACCGCGATGACCCACAGCGCCGGGATGATCCAACCGAATAGGATCGACAGGATCAGCGGCAGCACGCTGAAGCTCGGTCCGTCGGTGAAGTAGCTCGCGGCGGAACCGGCCGCAATGCCCGTGCTGATGCCGGCGATGATCGTACCGAGGTAGGACAGCACAGCGACGACGATCGCGATGATGTAGATGAAGCCCGACCACTTGACCGCGATGAAGTTGTCGAAGCGGAAGTCGAACAGCGATTTGAAGAAGCCCTTCTCGCCCGTCTGGGGCTGACCGTATCCGGGCTGCGCGTAGCCCTGCGGGTAGCCCGCGCCGGGCTGAGAATAGGCACCGGGCTGAGAGTAGGCTCCCGCCGGCTGCGAGTAGGCACCGGGCTGGCTGTAGCCGTCGGGCTGGGAGTAGCCCCCGGGCTGGCCGTAGCCGACGTTCTGCGCTGTTTGACCCTGGCTGTAGCCGGACTGATCAGCGGCCTGCTGATGCGAGGCGGACTGGTCGGCACCCGGCTGGTAGGAGGAATAGGCGTTCGGGTCATAGGTGCCCTGTTGGTAGCCGGCCTGCGCTGACTGCTCCTGCGCCGCCTGTTCGTGTGCGGCCTGCTCTCGCGCAGCCTGCTCCCGCGCTGCCTGTTCCTGCGCTGTCGGCTGATCCTGGCCGTGTTCGCCGCGGCTCGGGTCGTGGTTGTCGTTCTGATCCTGGGTGTGACCGTTGTCCGGCTCGTTCGGGTTCTGCGGTGTCGACATGATCGTCCTCTCGCGATTGGAATGCAGTCACTGGCAATCTGCCTGTATCCGCAACTTATCAGGGCACCCTTTGGCGAGGAAGGTCGGCTGTCATCTTGGAAGCAGACTCGAAGCGACGGCTCAGCCTGCGCTGTCCGGCAGCAGAGAGACGCTCCACTCGACGGCAAGTCTTCCGCCGGGCTCGACGACGTCGAAATCGTCTCCCTCGGTCCCGGAGGCGAAGGCGTTCGGCGGGCAGGTCATCGGCTCGATCGCGATCGCCTGTCGGGTCCGATCCGACTCGAGGTCGTCGCCGGTGCACACCTGCCAGGTTCGGAATCCCGGCCCCATGCCGATGACGATCTCGCGGTGGTCGGAGCCCCTCAGCCGCGCTCGCGACCAACCGTCGTCTCCGCGCCTGGGCGTGGAGTAGGCGTCATCGAGGACCGTGCCGCCGATCGTGCGCAGCCCCCGGAAGTCCTTGCAGACGATGCAGGCGGAGCCATCGACGACGTGGTCGGCGGGGATCACCGTGCCGTCGTCGAACGGGCGGAATTCGGTCGGGATGAGTCGCTCATCGGTGTCGACCCAGGTCTCGGCGGGGATGACCAGCTGGGCATCGTCGACGGTCCCGGCCGGAGCAGCGCCAGCGCCCGGGGCCAGCCACGGGTGGAAGCCGAAGCCGAACGGCGCTCGTCTCGATCCCCTGTTGCGGGCTTCGGCGCTGATCTGCAGGCCATCGTCGTGAAGGCGGTACTCCACCTCGAGTGCGAACGAGAACGGGTACCCGGGTGTCGGCTCCAGAGCGAATTCGAGCCTCACCGAGGACTCGCTCTTCTCGAGCACCGTCCAGTCGGAGTCGGCGACGAGCCCGTGCAGGGCCGTGGCACGTTCGGGCTCGGTGATCGGCAGCCGATGGACGCTGCCGTCGAAGACGAAACTCCCCTCGGCGATCCGATTGGGCCAGGGGGCCAGCACCGCGCCGTCGAAGGCGCCGACCGAGACCACGACCGGGCGATCGTCGACGGTGAGGCTCCGCAGGCTCGCGCCGGTGGGGCTGATGAGCGCAGAGGCCCCTTCGCAGGCGAGTTCGATGCTGGCGGCCATGGGTCTTTCCGAAGTCGGTGGCAGTGGGGAAGCGGTTTCCGATATTCTACGCCGATCGCCCGCGCGGGGGCCGCCAGATGTTAGCATTATGATCGAAAATGATCACTTTTGGGAGGTCTGATGACATCGCCACAACACCGGACGTCGTTGTCCGATGGCCGTGAGGTTCTGTTCTTCCAGGATCCGGACTCGCCGGCCCCGGCGGTCGTCGACGATCCCCGCCCCGTCGAACCCCGGCCCGACAGCGGGACACTTCGCTTCGACGTGCTCACCGGGGAATGGGTGGCTGTGGCCACGCACCGTCAGACGCGGACCCACCTGCCCGCCGCAGCCGAATGTCCGCTGTGCCCGTCCGCGGACGGGCGACCCACCGAGATTCCGGCCGCAGACTTCGACGTCGTCGTCTTCGAGAACCGGTTCCCCTCGCTCGGGCCCGGCCTCGGAGACGTCCCTGCCGCTGCCCCCGAGGAGGCACCGGGCGAAGGTGGGGCGTCCGCGCTGACGGCCCCCGGATTCGGTCGGTGCGAAGTCGTCGTCTTCTCCTCCGAGCACGAGGGATCCTTCGCCGAACTCGGCTCGGCGCGTGCCCGCACCGTCATCGACGCCTGGGCCCACCGCAGTGCCGAACTGTCGGCGCTGCCGGGCATCGAACAGGTCTTCGTGTTCGAGAACCGCGGTGAGGAGATCGGCGTGACGATGAACCATCCGCACGGACAGATCTATGCTTATCCGTATGTCACCCCGCACACCGCGATCACGACGGCTCGCGCGCAGCGGCATCGGCGCGTCACCGGCAGGCCGCTGATGGCAGACGTCCTTGCCTTCGAACGCGAGGCGGGGGAGCGGATGGTCGTCGAATCCGAGCACTTCTCCGCCTTCGTGCCCTTCGCCGCACGCTGGCCGATCGAGGTCCACATCGTCCCCCATCGCCAGGTGACCGGGCTCAACGAACTCGACGAAGCCGAACGCGACGACCTGGCTCGGATCTACCCCGAGGTCCTGCAGCGCATCGACGGCCTCTACCCGAGCCCCACTCCCTATATCGCCGCCTGGCACCAGGCACCGGTCAACTGCCCCGACCGTTCGGCCGAGTGGATGCACCTTGAGATCACCAGCCCCAGACGAGCCGAGAACAAGCTCAAGTTCCTCGCAGGATCCGAAGCGGCCATGGGCGCCTTCGTCGGTGACGTCTCGGCGGAAGAGACCGCGGCGAGACTGCGCGCAGTCAGTCCCGCGCCCGGCTCGGTCCGACCGACCTCTGAACATGGGCGGCCGACACCCGACCATGAATGGGCGAGACCCGGGCAGGAGAGCCGATGAACGCGGCATCCGCACCGACGGCGGCGAGGCTGGCCGAGGAATTCGCAACGACCTTCGGCTATTCGCCGCAGGCCTGCTTCCGCGCCCCCGGGCGCGTCAACCTCATCGGCGAGCACACGGACTACAACAACGGGCTCGTCCTGCCGATCGCCATCGACAGGGCCGTCCACGTGGCCATCGGCCGACGCCCGCAGGATCGACGCGTCGACGAAGAGCAGGATCGGCCCGCGACCGCGGCCCCGCCTCGGAGTCCGCAGAGCATCCGGATCGTCTCCGATCACCGCGACGACTCCGGCGAGCGGCTGTCCGGCCAGTTCACGGCCGCCGAGCTCGTGCCCGGGCAGATGCGGGGGTGGCTCAGCCATCCGGCAGGAGTCGTCGATGAGATCGCCAAGACGACGGGCACGATGGTCGGCGGCGTCGACCTCTACGTCGAATCGACCGTGCCCGTCGGAGCCGGGCTGTCGTCCTCGCATGCTCTCGAAGTGGCTGTTCTCATCGCTCTCGACGAGGTCTTCGATCTCGGCCTGAACGACCGGGAGAAGGTGCTGCTGACACAACGGGCGGAGAACGACTTCGTCGGAGCGCCGACCGGAATCGTCGACCAGGCCGCCTCCATCATGACCGAGGCCGGTCATGCGCTCTTCCTCGACTGCCGCGACCTCAGGACTCGGCAGATCCCCTTCGACCTCGACGCCGAGGGACTGCGACTGCTGGTCATCGACACCCGGGTGTCCCACTCCCACAGCGAAAGCGGCTACGGTGACCGGCGGCGCAGCTGTGAGGAAGCCGCCGGGATCTTCGGCGTCGAGAGTCTGCGTGAGCTCGACGAAGCAGTCGACCTCGGTCCGCTCACCGATGAGCAGCGGAAACGGGTACGGCACGTGTTCAACGAGAACGCTCGCGTCCGGACCACCGTCGACCATCTGGAAGGCTCCGGCGGTCAGGCGGGCCACAGGATCCGGGGGATCGGTGAGCTCCTCCTGGCCTCGCATGCTTCGCTCGCCGAGGACTATGAGGTCTCGTGTCCCGAACTCGACACCGCCGTCGAAGCGGCGATGGAGGCCGGGGCGATCGGGGCACGGATGATCGGCGGCGGATTCGGGGGATCGGCGATCGCGCTCATCGACGCAGCCGATGCCGATCGTGTCGGCGACGCCGTCATCGCGGCCTTCGCGGCTCGTGGCTACCGCACACCCGACGTCTTCGCCGTCAGCGCCGGGACGGGCGCGAGCAGAATCGACTGACCGCGGCGACCACGGCACGAACGCGGTCGCCGCGGCACGAATGCGGCGACCACGGCACGGATACGGGCCGTCACCGCGCGAATGCAGCCGCGACACCTCAGGTGCCGCGGCCGCATCAGGACGTTCATGCCCCGAAGCTCGCTCGGGCAGGAGCCGCTCGGGTGTGAGAGAGCCGGCTCAGCTGCCGGTGCCGTCGGTCTCCCCGGGGCCTTCGGGTTCGACGCTCGGCGTATCGTCGATGCGCAGCGGGCGCACCTTGGCCCAGCCGATGAAGACGATCGCAGCGACGATGAGACCGATCCCGGTCCAGAGGTTCGCATCGATCCCGCCGGTCCGGCGCGCCTCGTCGGGGGTGAAGCCGACGAGGCCGGCGAACACGAGGATGATCCCGAAGATCGCCAGCAGCACGCCGATGAAATTGCGGATGTCGAAGGCGCCTGCCGTCTGGGGCTGCTCGTTCGTTTCGTTCATTGTTCTCACTAGCTCCTTCACCCGAAGGTCACGTTGAGGATGATGACCAGTAACAGTGCGACACCGGCGATCGGCACCGGACGCTTCCAGACCGGCGGCTTCGGCTCACCCAGGTCCTCGAAGTCGGCCTTCGGAGTCTCCGAGTAGACGAGTCCGCGCAGCGCATGGGCGGGCTTCGGCGCAGTGCGGTAGGTGACGATGACCGAGAGGACGATGTCGACGACGAAGGCCGTGCTGGCGGCGAGGAACGCCGCACCCTGGCCGGGCAGGTCGAGCACGCCGGTCTCGGCGAGGACGAAGACGACGACGGCCGAGAGCGTGCCGCCGACCAGGCCGACCCAACCGGCGGTCGCGCTCATGCGCTTCCAGAACATGCCGAGGATGAACGTGGCGAACAGCGGTGCGTTGAAGAAGCCGAACAGCGTCTGCAGGTAGTCCATCAGGTTGGAGAAGTTGCCGGCGATGAGCGCGGTGAAGATCGCGACGACACAGGCGCCGACCGTGGCGTAGCGACCGACCTTGAGGTAGTAGCCGTCCTCGCGGTCCTTGACCACGTACTGCTGCCACAGGTCGTAGCTGAAGACCGTGTTGAAGGCGGAGATGTTGGCGGCCATTCCGGCCATGAAGGCCGCGAGCAGGCCGGCGATCGCGACGCCGAGCAGACCGTTGGGCAGCACCTCGCGCATGAGCAGCAGGAGCGCATCGTTGTACGTCACACCCGTCTGAGCCTGTGCGCTGGTCTCACCGATAGTGGACTCGATCTGTTTGAACTCGGTCATCTTGGTCACGAGCACCGCTGCGATCATGCCCGGGACGACGACGATGAAGGGGATGAGCATCTTCGGGAAGGCACCGAGGATCGGTGTCAGCCGCGCGGCGTTGATGCTCTTCGAGGCCATGGCTCGCTGGACCTCGACGAAGTTCGTCGTCCAGTAGCCGAAGGAGAGCACGAAGCCGAGACCGAAGACGATTCCGATGACCGAGAGCACGGGGTTATCGAAGCCGGAGAGCTGCTCACCCGGCCAAGTGCTCAGCTGCTCGGCGCCGAGCATCCCGTCGTTGCTGACCTTGTCCACGAGGCCTTCCCAGCCGCCGACGCGGTGGAGGCCGATGAGCGTCAGCGGCAGAAGCGCTGCGACGATGACGAAGAACTGCAGCACCTCGTTGTAGATCGCCGCGGTGAGTCCGCCGAGGGTGATGTAGGACAGGACGATGGCGGCGGCCACGACGAGGGCGATCCACAGCGGCCAGCCCAGCAGACGGTTGACGATCGTGCCGAGCAGGAAGAGGTTGACGCCGGCGATGAGGATCTGCGCGATGGCGAACGACAGCGCGTTGACCAGGTGGGCACCGGTGCCGAAGCGTCTGCGCATGAACTCCGGGACCGATCGGACCTTCGAACCGTAGTAGAAGGGCATCATGACGACGCCGAGGAAGAGCATCGCCGGGACCGCGCCGATCCAGAAGTAGTGCATCGTCGGCATGCCGTACTGGGCGCCGGTCGCCGACATGCCCATGATCTCCACGGCGCCGAGGTTGGCCGAGACGAAGGCCAGAGCCGTCACCCAAGCAGGAAGGCTCCGTCCGGAGAGGAGGAACTCAATACTCGAGGACACGCGTCGTTTGGCGAACCAGCCGATTCCCAGGACGAAGATGAAGTAGATCGCGATCAGCAGATAATCGATCCACTGGGCGTCCAGGCGGATGTCTTCCACAGTTCCTCCAACAGCTTCGGTGAATGGTTCGTTGTGGTGTGAACCACCTCAGTCCGACACTTTAGAGCACTGAGCGGCTGATCGCTAGTGATCGTTCATGAAAAGTTTTGATCGTTTCGCCATGACACGCTCAGGAAAGGGGCAAGAGCCTTTCAGCAGAAAGCCATATGGAACTCAGCGGACAGACAAGTTCCGCTCAGGAACGAGGCGTGTGTCGGAAACGGC
>DWZN01000099.1 GCA_019117545.1 Candidatus Brevibacterium intestinavium | reverse complement strand
CCGTGCGCCTGGCGCCCACTCGCACGGACAAGGTGCCGAACATCCGCGTTCTCGGTCGCATCGCCAAATGCAATAAGACCTCGCAGACGGCCTTCCGCGGATTCGGCGGGCCGCAGGGGATGCTCGTGATGGAGGACATCCTCGGTCAGGTCGCCCCGAAACTGGGGCTGAGCGCAAGAGAGCTGCGGGCCCGGAACTTCTACGCCGAGGGCCAGGACACCCCCTACTACCAGCCGGTCCGCCACCCGGAGAGGATCGG
The DNA here is from genome assembly GCA_019117545.1 of Candidatus Brevibacterium intestinavium. Lineage (GTDB taxonomy): Bacteria > Actinomycetota > Actinomycetes > Actinomycetales > Brevibacteriaceae > Brevibacterium > Brevibacterium intestinavium. The sequence continues at coordinate 59,820 of DWZN01000099.1, read as the reverse complement.
GGCCTGCTGGGATCAGCTGATCTGCGAATCCGATCTGGAGGCCAGGGAACTCGAGATCGAGGCCTTCAACGCCGGCAGCGACTACGTCAAACGCGGTCTGGCGATCACCCCGGTGAAGTTCGGGATCTCGTTCAACCTCACCGCCTTCAACCAGGGCGGGGCGCTCGTGCTCGTGTACAAGGACGGATCCGTCCTCGTCACCCACGGCGGGACCGAGATGGGCCAGGGCCTGCACCAGAAGATGCTGCAGGTCGCGGCCACCACCCTCGGGGTGCCCCTGTCGACCGTGCGCCTGGCGCCCACTCGCACGGACAAGGTGCCGAACACCTCGGCGACGGCGGCCAGCTCCGGCTCCGACCTCAACGGCGGGGCGGTGAAGAACGCCTGCGATCAGATCCTCGAGCGGCTCAAGCAGGTCGCGGCGGGCATCCTCGGGGCCCCCGCCCACGAGGTGGTCATCTCCCGCGGCATCGTCACCGCTCTGTCCTCGTCGAAGTCCGTGAGCTGGGAGGAGCTGATCAACACCGCGTACTTCCAGCGCATCCAGCTCTCGGCCTCGGGCTTCTACCGCACCGAGGGCCTGCACTGGAACCTGTCGCAGATGCGCGGCGAGCCCTTCAAGTACTTCGCCTACGGCGCCGCGGTCTCCGAGGTCGAGGTCAACCGCTTCGACGGCTCCTACACTCTGCGCCGCGTCGACATCGTCCACGACGTCGGGGACTCCCTGTCTCCGCTCATCGACCTCGGCCAGATCGAGGGCGGATTCGTCCAGGGCGCAGGATGGCTGACCCTGGAGGATCTGCGCTGGGACGACTCCGACAAGCCCAGCCGGGGACGCCTGGCCACGCAGGCGGCGAGCACCTACAAGATCCCGAGCTTCTCCGAAGCCCCCGAGGTCTTCAACATCTCGCTGCTGGACAAGGCCCACGAGGAGGGCGCGGTCTACGGTTCGAAGGCCGTGGGCGAACCCCCGCTCATGCTCGCCTTCTCCGTCCGCGAGGCCCTGCGCGAAGCCGTGGCCGCCTTCGGCGCACCCGGCTCTTCGGTGCGGCTGGCCTCCCCGGCCACCCCCGAGCAGGTGTTCTGGGCCATCGAGGACGTCCGCTCCCGGACCACGGCGGCCGAGTCCCCGGCCGAAGCGGAAGGACACCGAGTTCCGTCATGACCTGGATGGACACCGCAGCCGAGCTCCGCGGGGCTCGGGTGCCCGCCGTCCTCGTCACTCTCGCCTCGGTGCGCGGCCACGCCCCGCGCGAGGCCGGAGCGAAGATGATCGTCACCGCCGATGACCTGTTTGGAACCATCGGCGGAGGCAATCTCGAGATGACGGGACTCACCCGTGCCCGCGAACTGCTGGCCGCCGGCCAGTCGGGTCCGGAGATGCTGACCCTGCGGCTCAACGACAAGGCCCCTGCCGAATACGGTCGTCAGTGCTGCGGCGGGGAGGTCACGGTGCTGTTCGAACCGCTGCCCGTGCCCGCCTCGGCGGCGATCTTCGGCATCGGCAACATCGGACTCGAACTCACCCGGATACTGAGCCGACACGACCTCGACCTCGTCGTATCCGACTCCCGGCCCGAACAGCTCGAGGCCCTCGACGGCCTCGAGTCGCCGGTCGCGCGGATCCGTCGGGAGTTCGCCGTCGTCGGCGAGGAAGTGCTCATCGGGCTTCCGCCCGGCAGCCACGTGCTCATCATGACCCACGACCACGCCGAGGACCTGCACCTGTGCTCGGCTGCCCTGGCTCGAGGCGATCTGGGCTCGATCGGGCTGATCGGCTCGCGGGCCAAATGGCAGCGCTTCCGCAAGAACCTCGCCGACGAAGGCTTCTCATCCGAGACCATCGACACCATCCGATGCCCGATCGGACTGCCCGCACTGACCGGCAAGGAGCCGGCCACGATCGCCGTCAGCGCGGCCGCAGACCTGCTGACCCGCATGGCCTGAGTGCCACCCACCTGCTTCAAGGAGAACCCCTGTGATCATCTATCGTGCGCGTGTCTTCGACACCCCGGACAGTCCCTTCACCGGAGGGCGACTGCGCAGCGAATCCGACATCGCCCTCGTCGTCGACGACGGGCTCATCACCGCCCGCACCGATCTGCCCACCGCCCGGGCCGCCCATCCCGACGCCGAGGTCGTCGACCTGCGATCCGGTGTGCTCATCCCCGGCCTCATCGACACCCATGTCCACCTCCCGCAGGTGCGGGCCATCGGCCACCTGGGCAGACCCCTGCTCGACTGGCTCGACCACTGCGCCCTGCCCGAGGAGGCGAAGCTGTCCGACGACACCTACGCCGCGGCCGTGGCCGAGGAGTTCCTCACGGGGCTGACCTCGGCCGGGACCACCTCGGCGATGGTCTTCGGCGCGCACTTCGGGGCGGCGATGGACATCTTCTTCTCCGCGGCCGCGAAGGCCGGTCTGCGGATCACCTCCGGGCTGGTCACCAGCGACCGGAACCTGCCCGAGGCGCTGCTGACCGACGTCGAGACCTCGGTGGCCGAAGGGCAGAGGCTCATCGACGCCTGGCACGGGACCGGCCGACTGCGGTATGCGGTGACACCGCGCTTCTCCTTCTCCGCCGGGCCCGAGCTGCTCGCCGCCGGTGGGGCGCTGGTCGCCGACAATCCCGACATCTGGGTGACCTCGCACATCAACGAGAACCGCGACGAGGTCACCGGGGTCGCGCAGATCCACCCCGAGGCCCTCGACTACCTCGACACCTATGACCGGGCGGGTCTGCTCGGCCGGCGCACGGTGCTCGCCCACAACGTCCACCCACAGGACCGGGAACTGGCGCGCATGGCCGAGGTCGGGGCCGTCGCCGCGCACTGCCCGACCTCGAACTCGGCGCTGGCCAGCGGGTTCTTCCCCCTGCGCCGCCACCTCGAGGCCGGGGTGCGGGTCGCGCTGGGTTCGGACGTCGGGGCCGGCACGGGCTTCAATCTGCTCAAGGAAGGGGTCCAGTCGTACTTCATGCAGCAGCTCGACCCGACCGGGGGAGTGGCGCTGGACTCCGCGCACCTGCTGCATCTGGCCACCTCCGCCGGCGCCGAGGCGCTCGCCCTCGACGAGGTCGGCGATCTGTCGGTGGGCAAGCGCTTCGACGCCGTGCTCATCGACCCGGTCGCCGGCCAGCCGCTCGACGTCGGCATCCGGCATGCCGGCGACGATTCCGATGCCCTGGCCGCGATCTTCGCCATGGGCACCCCGGGCGACATCGCCCGAGTGTGGGTCGACGGCGAACTCGTCAAAGCCTCCTGACCCTCCTGTCGTTCGACGGCGGCCCAGTCACCTCTGGGCCGCCGTCTTCTGCATTCAGGGGCGGGGCGGCGGACAGGGTTGACTCGCCGCGGGGCGCCTGTCTATGCTTATTTCACGCAATGGAAACAGACTTCCGCAATACGGAAAATTCTCAAAGGAGAGCTCCATGACCGCGACATTCGACTTCACCGCAGCCGACAGCTACATCGTCAACTGCTCCACACTGCTGACCGAGCTGCCCGTGATGGAGAGAGCACAGGCCGCGAAGGACGCAGGATTCGACCGGGTCGAGTTCTGGTGGCCCTTCGACGGCAATCCGACGCCGAGCCAGGCCGAGGTCGATGAATTCATCGCCTCGCTCGAGACCGCCGGAGTCGAGCTCGCCGGACTGAACTTCTGGGCCGGGAACATGGCCGGAGGCGACCGCGGCATGGTCTCGATCCTCGGCGCCGAGGCGGACTTCGCCGCCAACGTCGACATCGTCGTCGAGATCGGCCGCCGCACCGGATGCAAGGCCTTCAACGCCCTCTACGGACTGCGCACCGAGGGCCAGGACCCCGCGGACCAGGACGCCGCAGCCTTGGCCAACCTCGCCCTGGCCGCCCGCGCGGTGTCGAAGATCGACGGAACGGTCCTCGTCGAGCCCGTCTCCGGAGCCGAGGACTACCCGCTCAAGCGCTACGCCGACGCCGCCGAGGTCGTCGCCCGGGTCCGCGCCGACGGAGCCGAGAACGTGGCCGTGCTCGCCGACCTCTTCCACATGTCGGTCAACGGCGACGACGTCGCCGCGGTCATCGAGGCCGAGGCCGCGAACTTCGGTCACATCCAGATCGCCGACGCCGAGGGCCGCGGAGCACCGGGCACCGGTCAGCTGCCGCTGAGCGAGTGGATCGACCGCGCCTACGGCCTCGGCTACACCGGACCCATCGCCCTGGAATACAAACAGGACCGCGCCACCGCCTTCGACTGGCTGACCCCCGCCGCCCAGACCGCCTGAGACCCCGTACCTGAGAGGGAAGGAAGAACCCCAATGAGCAAGACGATCGCATTCATCGGACTCGGAATCATGGGCCTGCCCATGGCCAAGAACCTCGTCAGCGCAGGCTTCACCGTCCGCGGCTTCAATCGCACCCCGGCCAAGGCCGAAGCCCTCGCCGAGGCGGGAGGACAGGCCGCAGCCACCATCGCCGAGGCCGTCGACGGCGCGGATGTCATCATCACCATGGTCCCGGACTCACCCGACGTCGAGAACGTGCTGCTCGGCGACGAGGGCATCCTCGCCTCGGCCGCGGCCGGTGCCACCTGGATCGACTTCTCGACCATCCGCCCCGATGTGGCCACGGACCTGGCCGAGCAGGCCAAGGAGAAGGGCCTGAAGCCGCTCGACGCCCCGGTCTCCGGCGGAGAGCCGGGAGCCATCGACGGAGTGCTGTCGATCATGGTCGGCGGCGAGAAATCCGACTTCGACGCCGTGTCCGAGGTCTTCGACGCCGTAGGCAAGACGATCGTGCTCGTCGGCCCCTCGGGCGCGGGCCAGACGGTCAAGGCCGCCAACCAGCTCATCGTCGCCGGCAACATCGGTCTGCTGGCCGAGGCCGTGGTCTTCCTCGAAGCCTACGGAGTCGAGACCACCTCGGCGCTCCAGGTGCTCGGCGGCGGACTCGCCGGCTCCAAGGTCCTCGACCAGAAGGGGCAGAAGATGCTCGACCGCTCCTTCGACCCCGGATTCCGCCTGCAGCTGCACCACAAGGACATGGGCATCGTCACCGCCGCCGCCCGCGAGGCCGGTGTGGCGATCCCGCTCGGCTCGACCGTCGCCCAGCTCGTGGCCTCGACGGTCCAGCAGGGCAACGGCGGACTGGACCACTCGGGTCTGTTCACCGTCGTCGAGCAGCTCTCGGGCAAGGACCGGGGCTGAACCACCGCCGTCCGGCGGTCCACGGCGGGGCCGGCGGCCCAACGACACCGTCGGTCCCGCCCTGCCACCAGCATCCGAGGCGACAGAGCCGTCGCCTGACGAAAGAAGGAAGAACAATGACACGTATGCGCGCTGTCGACGCAGTGGTGCTCATCCTCGAGAAGGAAGGCGCCACCGAGACCTTCGGTCTGCCGGGAGCGGCGATCAACCCGCTGTACTCGGCGATGAGGGCCCACGGCGGGATCCGCCACACCCTTGCCCGCCATGTCGAGGGGGCCTCGCACATGGCCGATGGCTACACCCGGGCCGCTGCCGAGAACATCGGAGTCTGCATCGGCACCTCCGGACCCGCCGGCACGGATATGATCACCGGTCTCTACGCCGCGGCCGCGGACTCGCAGCCGATCCTGTGCATCACCGGCCAGGCGCCCGTGGCCGTGCTCGACAAGGAGGACTTCCAGGCCGTCGACATCTCCTCGATCGCCAAGCCGGTGACAAAGATGGCCAAGACGGTGCTCGAGGCCGGACAGGTGCCCGGAGTGTTCCAGTCCGCCTTCCAGCTCATGCGCTCGGCCCGTCCCGGACCGGTGCTCATCGACCTTCCCCTCGATGTGCAGCAGACCGAGATCGACTTCGACATCGACACCTACGAGCCCCTGGCGCCGTCGACGCCGGCGGCCACCTCGGCGCAGGCCGAGCGGATCCTCGACCTCATCGCGGACGCCGAGCACCCGCTCATCATCGCCGGCGGCGGGATCATCAACGCCGAGGCCTCCGACCGCCTCGTCGAATTCGCCGAACTGACCTCCATCCCGGTCTCGCCCACCCTCATGGGCTGGGGCGCAATCCCCGACGATCACGAACTGGCCGCCGGCATGGTCGGCATCCAGACGCATGTCCGCTACGGCAACGCCTCCTTCCTCGAGTCCGACCTCGTCATCGGCATCGGCAACCGGTGGGCCAATCGCCATACCGGTGACCTCGGCGTCTACCGGAAGGGACGCAAGTTCGTCCACATCGACATCGAGCCCACGCAGATCGGACGCGTGTTCGCCCCCGACTACGGCGTGGTCTCCGATGCCGGTGCCGCCCTCGACGCGCTGCTGACCGCCGCCCGCGCCCGCGCCGGTCGACTGCCGGACTTCACGGGCTGGGCCGGTGAGTGCACGGCCCGGAAGTCGACCGAGCACCGGAAGACGAACTTCACCGAGGTGCCGATCAAACCGCAGCGGGTCTACCAGGAGATGAACGCCGCCTTCGGCAAGGACGTCACCTATGTCTCGACGATCGGTCTGAGCCAGATCGCCGGAGCCCAGATGCTCCACGTCTACAAACCCCGCCACTGGATCAATGCCGGACAGGCCGGACCGCTGGGCTGGACCGGACCGGCGGCGCTCGGGGTGGCCCGCAGCAAACCGGGCGAGACCGTCGTCGCGCTCTCCGGCGACTACGACTTCCAGTTCATGATCGAAGAGCTCGCCGTCGGCGCCCAGCACCGGATCCCCTATGTCCACGTCGTGGTCAACAACTCCTACCTCGGACTGATCCGCCAGTCCCAGCGCGGATTCGACATGGACTTCGAGGTGTCCCTGGCGTTCGAGAACATCAACGCCTCGGGTTCGACCTCCTCGGGATACGGCGTCGACCACGTGGCCGTGGCGCAGGGGCTGGGATGCAAGGCCGTGCGCGTCGAGGACCCCGAGCTCATCGGCGAGGGACTGCGCGTGGCCACGGAGCTGATGAACGAGCACCAGGTGCCCGTGGTCGTCGAAGTCATCCTCGAGCGCGTCACGAACATCTCGATGGGCACCGCACTCGATGCCATCAACGAGTTCGACACGCTGGCCCAGACGCCGGCCGACGCCCCGACGGCTCTGACGCCGATGGGCGAACTGGCGGCGGCCAAGTAAACTGAGAACGGTATACCGTTGAGGGTGCGTGTGCCGCGCACCTGCCGATCGCGGGGCCGGGGGTATCGCACCCCCGGCCCCGCGATCGGGCGACAGAGGAGGAACATTGAGCAATGACGCCACGTACGACCTGGTCATCCACGCCGAGCGGGCGGTGCTGCCCGACGGTGTCGACTCCGCCCGGATCGGGGTCAGGGACGGCCGGATCGTCGAGATCGCCGGCGGTGGAGCCGAACTCAACGAGGCCGCCTCGGCGGGGGTGGACGTCATCGAGGTCGGCCCCGACGAGGTGCTGCTGCCCGGACTCGTGGACTCCCACGTCCACGTCAACGATCCCGGTCGCGCCGAATGGGAGGGCTTCGCCAGCGCCACCCGAGCCGCCGCGGCCGGAGGAGTCACGACGATCGTCGACATGCCGCTGAACTCGCTGCCGCCGACGGTCGACGTCGCGGCACTCGAGACCAAGCGCGAGGTCGCAGGCCCGAAGGCCTTCGTCGACGTCGGCTTCTGGGGCGGAGCGATCCCCGGCAACACCGATCAGCTGCGGGCCCTGCACGAGGCCGGCGTCTACGGGTTCAAGTGCTTCCTCGAGGACTCCGGGGTCGAGGAGTTCCCGCCCCTGGAACCGGCCGAGATGCAGACCGATATGGCCGAGATCGCCTCCTTCGACGGGATGCTCATCGTCCACGCCGAGGACCACGAAGTGCTGACGGGGGCGCCGAAGAACTCCGGGCCGAAGTTCTCCGACTACCTCGCCACCCGACCGCGGGAGGCCGAGAACGTCGCGATCGCCCGAGTCATCGACGCCGCGCGGGCGACCGGGGCCCGCGCTCACATCCTCCACCTGTCGTCGGCCGATGCGCTGGACCAGATCGCGGCCGCCAAGGCCGAGGGCATCCGGCTCACCGTCGAGACCTGCCCCCACTACCTCGTCTTCTCCGCCGAGGAGATCCCCGACGGGGCGACGACGCACAAGTGCTGCCCGCCGATCCGTGAGGAGGCGAACCGCGAGGCGCTGTGGCAGGGGCTGATCGACGGCACCATCGACTGCATCGTCTCCGACCACTCGCCCTCGACGGCCGAGCTCAAACTGCTCGACACCGGTGACTTCGGCGCGGCCTGGGGCGGGATCTCGTCCCTGCAGCTCGGGCTGTCCCTCGTGTGGACCGAGGCCGTCGAGCGCGGCATCGACCTCGCCGAGGTCGTCGGCTGGATGTCGACGGCTCCGGCCGAGGTGGCCCGGGTGGGGGACAAGGGTGCGATCGCGGTGGGCAAGGACGCGGACTTCGCCGTGTTCGCCCCCGATGAGGAGTGGACCGTCCGCGCCGCCGACCTCTACCACCGCAATCAGATCACCGCCTATGACTCCCGCACCGTCCGCGGTCGCGTCACCCGCACGCTGCTGCGCGGTGCCGCCGTCGACTTCGACGAGCCCCGCGGTGCCCTGCTCAGCGCCCGCTGACCCGCGCACAGCCGAAACGGCGGCCCGGATGCCTGACTCGAGGCATCCGGGCCGCCGTCGTCTGGGGTGAGGCGGCGGTCAGGCGCCGAGCTCGGTGCGCAGGCGAGCGACGTGGCCCTGGGCGTCGACGTTGTATTCGGCCCTGGCCACGGTTCCGTCCTCGGCGATGACGAAGGTCGAGCGCAGAGTGCCGTCGAAGGTGCGGTCGCCGATCGTCTTCTGCCCGTAGCTGCCATAGGCCTTCGCGACCTCGGCGCCGGGGTCGGACAGGAGCGGGAACGTCAGGTTCTCGTCGGCGGCGAAGGCCCGGATCGCCTCGGTGTCATCGGGGGAGATGCCGATCACGTCGAAGCCGGCGGCGGCCAGCGCCGACAGGTTGTCGCGGAAGTCGCAGGCCTCGGTCGTGCAGCCGGGCGTGGCGGCCTTCGGGTAGAAGTAGACGATGACCTTCCGGCCGGCGAAGTCCGACTTCGAGTGGGTCCGTCCGTCGGCATCGGCCAAGGAGAAGTCCGGTGCGGTGTCTCCGATGGTCAGTTCAGTGGTCATGATGGTTCCTTTCGTTTGCTGAATATCTGAGTCGGCGGCAGTCGCGGTGCGGCTGGCTGCCGTGTTCATCCCATCCCGGCGGCCACGAGCGCGCAGGCGTGCGCGGCCGTGTCCTCGATGAGGGCTTCGGCCCGCTCGGACAGGGTGTCGAGGTCGGCCGGTCCCGCAGCGATCGACAGGGCCGCGGTGATGCCGGACTGCCGGCACTCGGCCGGGGAGAGCCCGACACGGCCGGCGACGACGATCACCCGCGCCGAGGCGGGGGCGCGGTCGCGCACGGCCGCGACGACCTTCCCGCCCAGGGACTGGGAGTCGAATGAGCCCTCCCCGGTGAGCACGATATCGGCCTGCGCCAGGGCGGCGGTGAGCCCGACCGCCTCGGCGACCATCGTCGATCCGGGCACCACCTCGGCGCCGAACAGGGTCGAAAGCGTCAGCGGGATCCCGCCGGCGGCACCGAATCCCGGGGTCGTGGCGAAGGTCTCGGCCTCGGCGGCGGATCCGGCGAGCACCTCGGCGAGGTGGCCCAGCCCCGTGTCGAGCACGGTCACCGATTCCGGGTCGGCGCCCTTCTGCGGCCCGAAGACCGCGGCGGCTCCGCGCGGGCCGGTGAGCGGATTGTCGACGTCGACGGCGATGCGCCAGCGCACGGATCGGGCCCGTTCGTCCAGACCCGAGGTGTCGACGGAGGCCAGGGACGCCAGACCGCCGCCACCGGGGGCGATGGGCCGACCCGAGGCGTCGGTGAAGCGCGCGCCCAGGGCGGCGGCGATGCCGGCCCCGCCATCGGTGGTCGCCGAGCCGCCGATGCACAGCAGGATCTCCTCGACGCCGAGGTCGAGCGCGCTGGAGACGATGAGCCCGACGCCATAGGTGTCGGCCCGCTCGGGCTGCAGCGGGACGTCGGAGACCTGCGGCAGGCCATTGGCCTGGGCGGCCTCGATGACGGCGGTGGATCCGTCGGGGGAGACCCCGAAGGCCGCCGAGGCGGGTCTGCCGAGGGCATCGACGGTGTCCACGGTGCGCGGTCGGGTCCCCCAGACGGCCAGCAGCGCGTCGAGGGTGCCCTCTCCACCGTCGGCGAAGGGCAGTTCGGCAACGGAGGAGTCGGGAAAGACCGCGCGAGCGCCGCGGGCCAGGGCCGAAGCCGCGGCCGGTGCGGAGGCCGACCCCTTGAAGGAATCGGGTGCGCAGACGATCCTCGGGGTCCGTGCAGAGGGGGCCTGTGTTGTCGAAGCGTCGTAGCTCATGCCCTCATTCAACCTCATCGTCGGGAGCGGGATGGAGCGGCGACCGGATTCGATCACCGCTCCTCAAGTATCCACGATTCGGAAGAAAGTTTCCACATTTGGTCTCCGGTGATTTGACATTGCCCGATGCGCCCAGCAGACTCGAACCAATTGTTTGGAAATGGTATTCCGAAGCGTGAAAGCCGAGGAGCATGAAATCCAAGGAGGTCACTGTGGACCTGTCCGAGTTCAATCGGCTTCCCGCCGATGCGGCCCGCGACGTTCTGCGCCCCTGCCTCGACGTCGATCGGTGGATCGATGCGGTCGTCGCGGCACGGCCCTTTCCCGATCTCGATTCGGCGCTCGCCTCGGCGCGCGAAGACGCCGCACCGCTTCGCACCGATGAGATCGACTCCGCGATGTCCCACCACCCCCGGATCGGGGAGAAGGCCGAAGGCGACTCCGCCGAGGCGGCCCACTCCACCCGCGAACAGGCCGGACTCGGCGCTCTCGGCGATGATGTCCAAGCGCGCCTGGCCGCGGGCAACGCCGCCTACGAGGAGCGCTTCGACCGGGTCTTCCTCATCCGCGCCGCCGGCCGCAGCCCCGAAGAGGTCCTGTCCGAACTCGAACGGCGGATGGACAACTCCGACGCCGACGAGACCGCCGAGGTCGGCGAGCAACTCATCCAGATCGCAGCCCTGAGACTCGAAGGAATCCTGTCATGAGCTTCATCACCGCACACGCCCTCGACTCGACCGTGGGCACACCCGCCGCTGATCTCGAGGTCACCCTCTACGACGGAGCCGAGGTCATCGCCTCGGCGCGGACTGACGACAACGGACGCGTCTCCGACTTCGGTCCCGACCACCTCGACCCGGGCGACTACCGGATCGTGTTCGGCACCGGCGCCTACTTCGCGGCTCGCGAGATGGACCATTTCCATCCCTCGGTCACCATCGACTTCACGGTCCAGGCCGGGCAGAAGCACTACCACATCCCGCTGCTGCTCAGCCCGTTCGCCTACAGCACCTACCGCGGCAGCTGAACCGCCTATAGACACCAGGGGAAGCAGGCCCCCTGCAGGATCAGATCCTCAACAAACCGCCGAAGCCGGCCGGAACCCGAATCCGGCGGGCCTCGCAGATCGATTGGTCACGGCGACCGCGGCGCGCCCCTCGCGCCCGTGCGCCGAAGAGCTATAGGAGCAAGAAGATGAGCAAGGTCAGACTGACATCGAATCAGTACGGCAAGGCGGAGAACCGACTCATGCGGGTCTACCGCGACTCGCAGCGTCACGAGATCCGCGATCTCAACGTCACCTCGCAGCTGTGGGGCGACTTCGAGACTGCGCACACCGAAGGCAACAATGAGCACATCGTCGCCACCGACACACAGAAGAACACGGTCTTCGCCAAGGCCAAGGAACTGGGCGTGAGCTCGCCCGAGCAGTTCCTCCTCGGCCTGGCCGATCACTTCACCAGCAGCTTCGACTGGGTCACCGGCGGACGCTGGGAGGCCGAGGAGTACGGCTGGGATCGCATCAACGACCACAACCACTCGTTCTTCAAGTCCGCCCCCGAGGTGCGCACCGCGGTGCTCACCCGCGACGGTGACAAGGACACGCTGATCTCGGGCTTCAACGGACTCACCGTTCTCAAGACCACGGAGTCGGGCTTCGTCGGCTACCCGAAGGACAAGTACACGACGCTGCCGGAGACCGACGATCGGATCCTGGCCACCGATATCGCCACACGGTGGATCTACAACAGCACGGATCTCGACTTCGAATCGGTCTACACCCGGGTCAAGGAGATCATCCTCGACTCGTTCACCGACCACTTCTCGCATGCCCTGCAGCACACTCTGTACCAGATGGGCGAGAAGGTCATCGAGGCCGTGCCGGAGATCGACGAGATCCGCTTCTCCTGCCCGAACAAGCATCACTTCGTCTACGACATCGAACGCTTCGGACTGGAGAACCCGAACGAGGTCTTCATCGTCGCCGACCGCCCGTACGGGCTCATCGAGGCCACCTTCACCCGTGACGGGGTGGAGGAGAACAAGGACGCCTGGGCACAGATCGCCGGCTTCTGCTGAGACGGCACTCCTGCTGAGCCAGGACCGTCCGTCTCCGGGCTCCCGGGGTAGGTCTCCGGGAGCCCGGAGATCCGACACCGCCGGGAGCCCGGATCCCTGAGATCTCCGGGGCCCGGAACCCCGTGAGAAGGAAACCCCGCAATGACACTGGACACCACCTCGGTCAATTCGAGGAACACCACCGACGAAGAGGTCGACGAATGGCTCGAGTCCTGGGAGGGTCTCGTGGGCGCGCGCGGCACCCTGCGCGCCGGCGAGATCATGGAAGCGCTGCGCCGACGCGCGGCCACGAACTCCGTCGCCCAGCCCAAGGTCACCACCACCGACTACGTCAACACGATCCCCGCCGATCAGGAACCCGCCTATCCGGGTGACGAGCGGATCGAGCGACGGTACCGCAGGTGGCTGCGCTGGAACGCGGCCATGCTCGTCCACCGTGCGCAGCGACCGGACATCTCCGTGGGCGGACACATCTCCACCTACGCGGGAGCCGCCACCCTCTACGAGATCGGGTTCAACAACTTCTTCCGCGGCCAGGACCATCCCGGCGGCGGCGACCAGGTCTTCTTCCAGGGCCATGCCTCGCCGGGGATGTACGCCCGCGCCTTCCTCGAGGGGCGGTTGAGCGAGGCCGACCTCGACGGCTTCCGCCAGGAGGCCTCGCAGGCTCCGCACGGACTGAGCTCCTACCCGCATCCGCGGCTGATGCCCGAGTTCTGGCAGTTCCCGACCGTGTCGATGGGCCTGGGCCCGATCAACGCGATCTACCAGGCGCAGATGAACCGCTACCTGCACCACCGCGGGATCAAGGACACGTCCGAGCAGCGGGTGTGGGCCTTCCTCGGCGACGGTGAGATGGACGAACCCGAATCGCGCGGAGCCCTGCAGCTGGCCGCGAACGAGGGACTGGACAACCTCACCTACGTCATCAACTGCAACCTCCAGCGCCTCGACGGTCCGGTCCGCGGCAACGGCAAGATCGTCCAAGAGCTCGAGGCGACCTTCACCGGCGCCGGATGGAACGTCATCAAGGTGCTGTGGGGCCGCGAATGGGACTCGCTGCTCGACGCCGACCGCTCCGGCGAGCTCGTGCGCATCATGAACGAGACCCTCGACGGTGACTACCAGACGTTCAAGGCCGAGTCCGGCGGGTTCATCCGCGACAACTTCTTCGGCCGCTCGCCGGTGACCAAGGGGCTCGTCGAGCACTTGAGCGATGACGACATCTGGAACCTCAAGCGCGGCGGCCACGACTACCACAAGGTCTTCGCCGCCTATCAGCGGGCCGTGAACACCACGGGCAAGCCCACGGTCATCCTGGTCCAGACGGTCAAGGGCTACGGACTGGGCACGACCTTCGAATCCCGCAACGCCACCCACCAGATGAAGAAGTTCACCGCCGCCGACGTCAAGGCCTTCCGCGACCGGATGGACATTCCGATCTCCGACAAGGTCATCGACGACGATCCCTATGCGGTGCCCTATTACCATCCCGGCAACGATGCCGAGGAGATCGAGTACATGCTCGAGCGGCGCCGGCAGCTCGGCGGTTTCCTCCCGGCCCGCAAGCCGGAGAACAGCCGCAAGACCCTGCCCGCCGTCAGCGACAAGGCGTTCGCACAGACGAAGAAGGGGTCCGGCCAGCAGCAGGCGGCGACGACCATGGCCTTCGTGCGTCTGCTCAAGGACCTCATGCGCGAGAAGGGTCTCGGCGAGCGGATCGTGCCCATCATCCCCGATGAGGCCCGCACCTTCGGCATCGACGCCTTCTTCCCGACCGCGAAGATCTACAACCCGAACGGGCAGAACTACCTCGCCGTCGACCGGGAGCTCTTCCTGTCCTATAAGGAGGCGACCTCCGGTCAGCTGCTCCACGTGGGCATCAACGAGGCCGGTGCCGCCGCCGGGTTCACCGCCGCGGGCACAGCGTATTCGACGCTGGGCGAGCCGATGATCCCGATCTACGTGTTCTACTCGATGTTCGGCTTCCAGCGCACCGGCGACGCCTTCTGGGCCGCCGGGGACCAGATGACGCGCGGGTTCATCATCGGTGCCACCGCAGGCCGGACCACCCTGACAGGGGAGGGTCTCCAGCATGCTGACGGGCACTCCCCGGTGCTGGCGGCCACGAACCCGGCGGTGCGCGTCTACGATCCTGCCTACGGCTACGAGATCGGCCACATCGTCCGCGACGGTCTCCACCGGATGTACGGTGAGCACGACCTCGGCGAGGACGCGCGCAACGTCATGTACTACCTCACGGTGTACAACGAGCCGATGCTCCAGCCGGCCGAACCCGACGACGTCGACGTCGAGGGAATCCTCAAGGGCATCCACCGCGTCGCCGAGGCGGGGACGACCGCCGAGGCGGCTCCGGGCTCCCGTCCGCAGGCGCAGCTGCTCGCCTCCGGCGTCGCCGTGCCCTGGGCGCTCGAGGCTCGCGAGCTGCTCGCTGCGGACTGGGGTGTGGACGCGGCCGTGTGGTCGGTGACCTCGTGGGCCGAGCTGCGGCGGGATGCCCTCGACTGCGAAGCCGCGAGGCTGACCGACGTCGGGGCCGAGCCGCGCACGCCGTATGTGAGGCAGCGTCTGGGCGGGCAGGCCGGGCCGATCGTGGCCACGAGCGACTTCGACTCGACCCAGCCCGATCTCATCCGGCCCTTCCTGAATCAGGAGTTCGCCACCCTGGGCGCCGATGGCTTCGGCTTCTCCGACACGCGGGCCGCGGCCAGGCGCCACTTCAAGATCGACGCGCACTCGATGGTCGTGCGCACTCTGCAGCTGCTCGCCGACCGCGGTGAGGTGGCGCCGAGTGCGCCGGTGGAGGCCGCGAAGAAGTACCGCCTCGGCGACGTCAACGCCGGCACCTCAGGCACCGCCGGCGGAGATTCCTGAGGAAGCCGCAGCCCACTGGTGCCCATCGGTCGCCAGCGGCCGGGGTCTGGTCGCTGGCGGCCGGGGCCTCCGGCCGGGGATCCGCGGACGAAGGGTCCGCGGACGAGGGGTCCGCTACTAGAAGCCCGCGGACGAGGGGTCTGCAGCCGAGGGGCCCGTGGTTGAGGGGCCGCTACGAGGGACCGCAGCCGGGCCTGCTCATCCAGATGCAGGCTGCTGGCTTCTTGGGGAGGCGCGGCCCTGAGCCGAAACACCGCCGGAGGCCCGAGACCACGGCGGAGGACTGAGGAGCCAGCCGAAACAACGGCGGGGCGCCGAGACCATTGTGCAGACATGGTGGTCTCGGCGCTCCACCGTTGTGTCGACGCGAGCGGCAAGCTGGTGCTTTGCTCTGCACTCACTGGCGAGAGATCCACCGGCGCGAAACTTGCTGGTGGAGTGTCTGCTGGAGAGCTCGCAAAGCTCACTTGCCCTCTGGCATTCTGTGGTGAGGCCGCTGGCACGAGGCGCGTTGTGATGGCATCACAGCCTTGATGAGCGACATCCGCTGTTGCCGGGCCCGCTGGTATGAACGCACCTCACGAGGCAGGAGTTCTCTGTCGCAGGGAGTACGGGGCCACTGGGCCGGTTGGATGAGACAGTCGAATGCGGTTGGCGGCCTCTGGCTGCGGGAACCGACCGAGTCCGAGACCACGGCTGGTGCCCGAGACCACGGTGGAGGACTGAGGAGCCAGCCGAAACAACGGTGGAGCGCCGAGACCATCGTGCAGACATGGTGGTCTCGGCGCTCCACCGTTGCATCGACGCGAGCGGCAAGCCCGCCCGTTGAGGTGAGGCCTCTGAGGTGACGAACGAAGTGTGAGGCGCAGTGGGAGACGGGGAGAGCACCCGGCGCGGCCCAGGGCACTCAGGTCGGCCAGGGCGGCGCGGCGAGTGCGGCTAGTGCACCGCGGCCAGGCGGCGAGTGCGGCCAGGGCTGCGCAGCCAGCGCCAGCGCCCCGGGGCAGCTTCAGACCATGCTGCGCATCTCCTCGGAGATCTGATCCGCGGCCGCGCGCAGCAGGGGGACGGCGCGATCGGCGAAGGCCTGGTCGACGCGGCTGATCGGCCCGGAGACGGAGATCGCCAGAGGGGCAGGGGCATCGGGGATCGCCATCGCGAAGCAGCGGACACCCAGTTCCTGCTCCTGCTCGTCGATGGCGTAGCCGCGGTCCCTGATGAGCTCGAGCTCGGACTCGAGCTCGGAGAGCGTTCCGAGACTGTACTCCGTGGGCGTCGGCATCCCCGCGGTGGTGACGATATGGCGGACCTGATCGGCCTCGAGCCCGGCGAGGATGGCCTTGCCGACCCCGGTGTCGTGCATGTGCGCACGCCGGCCGACCTCGGTGAACATGCGCATCTGGCGCTGCGAGGCGACCTGATCGACGTAGACGACCATGTCTCCGTCCATCGTGGCCACATTCGCCGACTCGCCGAGCTCGGCGACGAGGTCGCGCAGATAGGGACGGGCGATCGCGCCCAGTTGGGCTCCGGCGAGATTGCCCAGCCGCACGAGTCCGGGCCCGAGCGCATAGCCGCGATTGGGCAGCTGGCGCACCACGCCGAGGTTGACCAGCGTATTCAGCAGCCGGTGGATCGTCGGCAGAGGCAGATTGACATCGGCGGCGATATGGCTGAGCGTCGCCGATCCGGAGGAGTTCGCGATGCACTCGAGCAGCCCGAAGGCACGCTCGACGGACTGGACTCCGCCCTTCGATTGGCGGATCGCGGGAGTCTTCGTGTCCTTGCTGCTCATCGATGTTCCTTCTTCCAAATTTGAGTTTCGGCGGTGAAACTTCCATTCAGTCTAGTATCGAAATGGAAGAAAGTTTCCAGATTGCGATGCTTCGACTAGAATTTCCACTAGGTAGAAGTTACTATCCATAATACGGAAAACCAATATCAGGGAGGATATTGCTCATGGTTGCCACCAGTCCCGGATACTCGATCACCCTGCGCGTCAGCATCGCCGTCGGACAGTCCGCCACCTCGGACCTCGTCGCCGCAGCCGCCGCGACCGGCGCCGGCGTGACCGGGCTCGACGTCGTCGAGTCCACCCCGCACACCGTCATCATCGACGTCAGCGCCGACACCCGCGACGTCGCCCATGCCCAGGAGGTCTCCGACGCCCTCGAGAAGCTGCCCGGCGTCGAGGTCCAAAAGGTCTCCGACCGCACGTTCCTGCTCCACCTCGGCGGCAAGCTCGAATCCGCCGCGAAGGTGCCCCTGCGCAACCGCGACGACCTCTCCCGCGCCTACACCCCGGGCGTGGCGCGAGTCTGCAAGGCGATCGCGGAGAACAAGGACGACGCACGCCGTCTGACCATCAAGCGCAATACCGTCGCCGTCGTCACCGACGGCACCGCGGTCCTCGGCCTCGGCGACATCGGGCCCGAGGCGGCCATGCCGGTGATGGAGGGCAAGGCGGTGCTGTTCAAGCAGTTCGCCGACGTCGACGCGTGGCCGGTGGCCCTGGACACGAAGGACACCGAGGAGATCATCTCGATCTGCAAGGCCATCGCCCCGGCCTACGGAGGCATCAACCTCGAGGACATCGCGGCCCCGCGCTGTTTCGAGATCGAACGTCGCCTGCGCGATGAGCTCGACATCCCCGTCTTCCACGATGACCAGCACGGCACCGGCGTCGTCACGCTGGCGGCGCTGAAGAACGCGCTCAAGGTCGTGGGCAAGCGGATCGAGGACCTGCGCATCGTCGTCTCCGGAGTCGGAGCGGCCGGCAACGCCATCATCCGTCTGCTCCAGGTCGCCGGGGCGAAGAACATCATCGCCTGCGGCCGCGAAGGCGCCATCGGACCGAACTCGAAGGTCGACACCGACCACAAGGTGTGGCTGCAGGCCAATACGAATCCCGAGGGCTTCGAAGGCACCCTCAAGGAGGCCGTCGTCGGTGCCGACGCCTTCATCGGCGTCTCGGCTCCCAACGTCCTCGACGGCAGCGACATCCAGGCGATGAACTCCGACGCCCTCGTCTTCGCCATGGCCAACCCGGATCCCGAGGTGGATCCGGTCGAGGCGCTCAAGCACGCCGCCGTCGTGGCCACCGGACGCAGCGACTACCCGAACCAGATCAACAACGTGCTCGCCTTCCCGGGCATCTTCCGCGGCCTCCTCGACGCCGAGGCACGGGACGTCGACGAGAACATCATGGTCGCCGCCGCCGATGCGATCGCCGACTGCATCCCGGTCGAAGAGCTGCACCCCGGCTATGTGATCCCGTCGGTGTTCGATCCGGAGGTGGCGAAGAAGGTCGCCGAGGCGGTGGCAGCGGTGTCGTCCTGAGCGTCGCCGTGCCCGGGCGGGGAGAATGAGAGACAATGAGCACAGGCTCGGCACCGCCGCCTGGCCGATGGCACCTGTGCAGAGAAAGAGAATGTGAAAAGTGGAACGATCAACCCTGGCCGACATCGATTCGCTGCTCAAGGACACCGATGAGCTCCTTGCAGCTCGCTATCCTGGGGAGCGTGATGTGCGCCAGCCGGTGCACACCGTCTACGTTCCCGGGCACGTCTCGACTCCCGACCTGCCGCGCAAGTGGGGTCAGCAGGCACTCGACTTCGTCGATGCGCACGGCGGAATGCTGCAGCTGGCCGAGCGGGTCATCACCGCGGCCAGGAAGGAAGCCGGTCCGCAGGCCGGCGGTCAGATCCCGAGCCTGCACCAGGTCGCGCGAGAGGCCGAGCTCCTCGCCGAGGCGGTGACGTCGAAGCTGCGGCGCGAACCGATCGAGGACCTGCGTCTGGACTTCGAGGACGGCTTCGGCGACCAGGGCGACGAATTCGAGGACCAGTGGGTCGCGCAGGCCGCCCGCGACGCCGTGGCCGGGCAGAACGAGACCGGGGCACCGGCCTTCTACGGCATCCGCTTCAAATGCCTGGAGACGCCCACACGGGCCCGGGGCCTGCGCACCCTCGACCGCTTCCTCGCCGAGGTGGTCGCCGCCAACGGATCCCTGCCGGACAACCTCGTGCTCACCCTGCCCAAGGTCAGCACCGTCGACCAGGTCAGGGCCATGGTGCTGGCCTGCCGCGACATCGAGGCCCAGCACGGCCTGGCCGAGGGAACGGTGAGCTTCGAGATCCAGGTCGAGACCCCGCAGCTCGTCCTCGGCGCAGACGGCACCGTGCCGCTGGCCTCGGCCCTGCACGCGGGAGCCGGCCGGGTCACCTCCCTGCACTACGGCACCTACGACTACTCGGCCTCGATCGGAGTGGCCGCGGCCTACCAGGCGATGGACCACCCCGTGGCCGACTTCGCGAAGAACCAGATGATGCTCGCCGTCGCCGGCACCGGAGTCCACCTCTCCGACGGTTCGACGAACATTCTGCCCCTGGGCGGGCCCGAGGACGTCCACCGGGCGTGGAGCCTGCACGCCGGCCTCGTGCGTCGCCACCTCAAGCGCGGCATCTACCAGGGTTGGGACCTCCACCCGCATCAGCTGCCGACCCGGTTCCTCGCAACCTTCGCCTTCTACCGCGAGGGAGGGCCCAGCGCCGCGCAGCGACTGCGCAACTACGTGTTCAAAGAGGATTCGGCGGTCCTCGACGAACCCGCCACCGCGAAGGCGCTGGCCCGCTATCTCGACCGCGGCCTCGTCTGCGGAGCCCACACCGAGGAGTTCGTCACCACGCAGACGAACCTGAGCCTCGAAGAACTGAAGAGCCTCGCTCGCACCGGCCGTGCGAACTGACACTTGAGCGACGACCGTACGAGCGAGACCACGACACCAAGGAGAACCCACTGATGACGACGACCGATCCCTACACCTACTGGGCGCCGACCGGCGGCCATCCGCCGCAGTCGGACCTGCTCACCGACCGGGCACTGGTGACCGAGGCCTACACGGTCATCCCCCGCGGGGTGCTGCGTGACATCGTCACCTCGAACCTGCCCGAATGGACGGGAACACGGTCCTGGGTGCTCAGCAAACCGGTGGCCGGGGGAGCGGTGACGTTCTCGCAGACCATCCTCGAGGTCGCCCCCGGCGGCGGTTCCGAGGCTCCGGAGCCGCAGCCCGAGGTCGAAGGGTTCCTCTTCGTCATGGCCGGTCAGCTCGACATCACCCATGAGGGCCGGAACCACACGCTGACGCCCGGTGGGTTCGCGTTCCTGCCCGCGGGCTCGACCTGGAGTGCGAAGTCCACCGGCACCGAGGCGGCCCGCTTCCATTGGGTGCGCAAGCGCTACCAGCCGGTGGCCGGTCTGGTCCCCGAGGCGAAGTTCGGCAATGAATCCGAGATCGAGCCCTCCCCGATGCCGGGCACGGACGGGCGCTGGCGGACCACCCGGCCGCTCGATCCGGACGATCTGGCCTATGACATGCACGTCAACATCGTCACCTTCGAAGCCGGAGCGGTCATCCCGTTCGCGGAGACGCACGAGATGGAGCACGGGCTCTATGTGCTCGAGGGCAAGGCCGTCTACCGGCTCAACGGCGACTGGGTCGAGGTGCAGGAAGGCGATTTCATCTCGATGCGCGCCTTCTGCCCGCAGGCCTGCTACGCCGGGGGACCCGGCCGGTTCCGCTACCTGCTCTACAAGGACGTCAACCGTCAGGTCGAGCTCTGATCCGAGCCCTGAGAAGTCCGCAGAGACGAACGACCGCTCGCTCGCGGTGCCGGCACACGTTGCGTGGCACCGCGAGCGAGCGGTCGGTCTCTCCCGGCAGATCCGGGCGGGCTCGTGCGAGCTGGGGTCGGACGAGTCGGCTCAGACGAGCTGCAGGGTCCGGGCGGTGTACTCGGAGAGTTCGGACAGCAGGGTCTCGTCGTCGGCGAGGCTGCGGTCGAGCGAGGGGATCATGTCCTTGAGCGAGGACTCCCAGTTCCCGTACTGACGCGGGAAGCAGGTCTTGAGCAGGTTGGTCACGATCGACACCGCGGTCGAGGCGCCCGGGGAGGCGCCGAGCAGAGTGGCGAACGAACCATCGGCCGAGGACACGAGCTCCGTGCCGAAGGCCAGGACTCCGCCGCTCTTGGGATCCTTCTTCATCACCTGCACGCGCTGGCCGGCCTGGATGAACTCCCAGTCGGCCGGGTCGACGTGCGGGATGAACTCGTAGAGCGAGTCGTAGCGGGACTTCTTCGACGCGGCGAGCTCGCTGACCAGGTAGGTCACGAGGTCGGTGTTGTCCTTGGCGACATTGAGCATCGTGGCCAGGTTGTTCCCGCGCACGGAGAACGGCAGATCGGTGAAGCGGCCGTCCTTGAGGAACTTCGGCGAGAAGCCGGCATAGGGGCCGAACAGCAGATAGTCGTCGCCGTCGACCACACGGGTGTCGAGGTGCGGCACGGACATCGCCGGGGCCCCGAAGGACGCCTGACCGTAGACCTTGGCCTGGTGCCGGGAGACGAGGTCGGGGTTCGAGGTCCGCAGGAAGATGCCGGAGACGGGGAAGCCGCCGTATCCTCGCCCCTCGGGGATGCCGGACTTCTGCAGCAGCGGCAGCGCTCCACCGCCGGCGCCGACGAAGACGAACTTCGCGCTGACCTTGTGGGTCTCGCGTGCGAGCAGGTCGCGCACGGACACCGTCCACCCGTCCGAGGCGCGCTCGAGATCGGTGACCTGGTGGCTGGTGCGGATGGTGGCACCCTTGTCGGCGACGTAGCTGAGCAGCTGACGGCTCAGCGAACCGAAGTCGACGTCGGTGCCGATCTTCGTCCGCGAGATGCCGTTGACCTGGCCGGGACCGCGCCCTTCGAACATCAGCGGCAGCCATTCGGCCTGAGTGTCGGGATCGTCGGTGTACTCCATCTCGGCGAACAGCGGGTTGCGCTTCATCTGCTCGTACCGGTTCTTGATGTAGTCCCGGCCCCGCTCGCCGCGGCCGTAGCTGATGTGGGGGACCTGGTTGATGAAGGTCTTCGGATCCGGCAGGACTCCGTTGTCGACGAGGTGCGACCAGTACTGACGGGTCTGATGGAACTGCTCGTTGATCTGCGAGGCCTTCTTCAGATCGATGTGGCCGTTGGAGTCCTCAGGCGTGTAGTTGAGCTCGCACAGGGCCGCGTGACCGGTGCCGGCGTTGTTCCACGGATCAGAGCTCTCCTTGGCGACATAGTCGAGCTTCTCGTAGACACGGATGTCCCAATCGGGCTGGAGTTCGGTCAGCATGGCGCCGAGAGTGGCGCTCATGATGCCGCCGCCGATCAGGACGACGTCAACCTTTTCCTGCTTGGAGGTCATTTGGACTCTCATTCCTCGTCGCTGACTGCATGTATTCGTCTCTCAGACTACTCTCCGCCGCTGCACACCTGTAACCCGGGCTGAGGCAGCGCGAGCACGTGCGAGCATTCTCACAGCGGATGTGCGTCCACCCGAGCGGGCCGAATCCGACCGATCGGACATTTCGGCGAGACAGGCCGTGTCGCCCGCCACAAGTTATGCAACTATGGGCACATGTCGAATCGTTTCCTGCTTCGTGACTCGCTGGCCGAGTTCCCGCCCTACGTCCCCGGCAAACCTCCCGTCAGTTCGCCGGGTCTGACCCCGTACAAACTGTCCTCGAACGAGAACCACCTGCCGCCGCTGCCGGGTGTCGTCGAGGCCGTCGCCTCCGCTTCGGCGGTTCCGGGCAACTATCCCGATCCGACCTCGGCCGCGCTCGTCGACGACATCGCCTCCCACCTCGGCGTCGAGGCGGCCGAAGTGGTGCCCGGCGCCGGCGCCTCCGAGGTGCTCTCGGCGCTGACGAACATCACCCTCGAGGCCGGAACCTCCGTGGTCTACCCGTGGCCGTCGTTCGAGATGTACCCGATCCTCGCCGCCTCCCGCGGGGCCGAGAAGCGCCCGGTCGATCTGCTCGAGGACGGTCGTCACGACTTCCCCGGACTGGCCGCCGCCGTCGACGACACCACCCGTCTGGTGCTGCTGTGCTCGCCGAACAATCCGACCGGCCCGACCATCACCGACGCCGAGCTCGAAGGCTTCCTCGCCGAGGTGCCCGACGAGGTCATCGTCGTCCTCGACGAGGCCTACGTCGACTTCGCCGCCGAGGCCGCCGACGGTCTGGCCGCCCAGAGGAAGCATCCGAACCTGGTGCTGGCCCGCACCTTCTCCAAGGCCCACGGGCTGGCCGGCCTGCGTGTGGGCTTCGGCATCGCCGATGTCGAGATCGCCTCGGCCCTGCGCCAGGTCATCGCCCCCTTCTCCGTCACCGCCGGGGCCCAGGCCGCGGCCCGTCAGTCCCTGTCCCGAATCGACGAGGTGGCCGTGCGGGCCAAGGAGGTCGCGACGGTGCGGGACCGGTTCGCCCACGATCTGCGCGAACTCGGGCTCAGCGTCCCCGACTCCCAGGGCAACTATGTGTGGATCGCCCTCGATCCCGAGGCCGCCGTGGCCTTCGAGGGCGCCTGCGCCGAACAGGCCGTGGCCGTCCGTCGTCTGCAGGGCGGTGTGCGTGTGAGCATCGGCCCCGACGAGGCACTCGACCGGGTGCTCAGGGTCGCCGCCGAACTGTGACCGGCAACCCGCGACTGGAGGAGCTCGAGGCCCGGCTGAGCCCGGGCGCGCTGGTCACCGACCGCGACGTCATCGACTCCTACTCCTCCGACAAGGCCCTCTTCTGTCCCGCCGGCACGGCTCTGGCCCTGGTCCGGGCCGCCGATGTCGATGATGTGGTCGCGGTGATGCGGTTCGCCACCGAGCATCGGATCCCCGTCGTCACCCAGGGGGCGCGGACCGGACTGTCCGGGGCGGCCAATGCCACCGACGGTGCCCTGCTGCTCAATGTGGCCGGGCTCGATGCGATCGTCGACATCGACGAGGTCAATCAGACCTGCCGGGTCCAGCCGGGTGTGATCAACCAGGATCTCAAGACCGCCCTGGCCGGCCACGGCCTGTCCTACCCGCCGGATCCCGGTTCCGTGGCGATCTCGACGATCGGCGGCAATGTCGCCACGAACGCCGGCGGCATGTGCTGTGTGAAGTACGGGGTGACGAAGGACTACGTGCGGGCTCTGACCGTGGTGCTCGCCGACGGCACCGTGACGAAGCTGGGCCGGCAGACGGCGAAGGGGGTGGCCGGACTCGATCTGGCCGCACTGTTCGTCGGCTCCGA
The DNA here is from genome assembly GCA_019117545.1 of Candidatus Brevibacterium intestinavium. Classification (GTDB taxonomy): domain Bacteria; phylum Actinomycetota; class Actinomycetes; order Actinomycetales; family Brevibacteriaceae; genus Brevibacterium; species Brevibacterium intestinavium. The sequence goes on along the minus strand of DWZN01000099.1, from coordinate 35,380 downwards.
GGGCACCCTCGGCGTCATCGTCGAGATCACTCTCGCACTCAAGCCGAAGCTGGCCCCGCCGGTGACCGGTGTCGGGATCTTTCCCGATATGGAGTCGGCCGGGCACACGGTCTCGGCGTACATGGCCTCCGGCGCCGCACCCTCGATGCTCGAACTCATGGACGGGGCCACCGTGGCGATGATCAACGCCTTCGGCGATTTCGGTCTGCCCGACGACGCCGGTGCGCTCCTGCTCGTCCAATCCGATGCCGCCGGGGACTCCGCCGTGGCCGAACTCGAATCGTTCCAGGCCATCGCCGAGGTCCAGGGCGCCACCGAGGTGTTCTTCTCCGATGATCCGGCGGACTCCGAGATGTTCGTCGCCGCCCGACGGGCCGTATCGCCGGCGATGGAGCGGTACGTGGCTGGCATCGGCGGGGGAGAGCTCGTCGACGATGTGTGCGTTCCGCGGTCCCGCCTCGGCGAGTTCTTCGCCCGGCTGGCGGTCATCGAGGCGAAGTACCAGGTGGAGGTCGCCACGGCCGGGCACGCCGGGGACGGGAACATGCATCCGAGCGTGCTCTTCGACACCTCCGATGCGGCCAGTGTGGCCGAGGCGAAGGAGGCCTTCGCCGAGATCATGCAGCTCGGGCTCGACCTCGGCGGGACCATCACCGGCGAGCACGGGGTCGGCAGCCTCAAACGCCTATGGCTGGTCCGCGAACTCGATGAGGGCGCCCGCCTGCTGCAGGCGATGATCAAGGAATCCGTCGACCCCCTGGGGATCCTCAATCCGGGCAAGATGCTCGGGTGAGGAGGCCGATGTCGGCCGCCGACACTCGACAGCAGCCGCCGATGATGCGCGCGCCGAGGCGGGTCCACGTGGGCACCGGCCAGGATCCGACGCCGGCTTCCGCACCATCGTCTCGCCAGGTCATGGCGTCGGCGTCGTAGAACTCTCCTGAGTTCGGGTATGCGATGAGGGGCAGATCCGTGTGCGCGGACAGGGCCTCGAGCGCCGGGGTCACGAGCGAGGGCGGCACGCAGTTGACACCGACCGCCTGCACCGCCGCCGAGGCGTTCGCCGCCTCGGCGAGATCCGCGAGGGCCGACCCGTCGGGCAGAGTCGTGCCCGTTCGCAGGGTCACGCTCAGCCAGGCCGGCAGACCGATCTTTTCGGCCAGACCGATGACGGTGCGGATCTCGTCGAGGCGCGGTTGGGTCTCGATCGCCAAGAGGTCCGCCCCGGCCTCGGCCAGGGCGTCGATGCGCAGGCGGTGGAATTCGGCGTACTCGCCCGCGGTCAGCCGGTAGTCGCCGGTGTATTCGGCACCGTCGCCCAGCCCAGCCCCATAGGGGCCGATGGAGCCGGCGATGAGAGCTCGGGGCGCACCCGTGGCCGCGGCGACGGCCTCGGCGGCCGAGCGGGCGATGCTCACGCTGTCGGCGATGAGGCGACGGCCGTCCTCGAGGGAGACGGCGGCCCCGGCGAAGCCCAGCGGGCTCGCCTGGTAACTCGCGGTGGTCAGTATGCGGGCGCCGGCGGCCGCGAAGTCGGCGTGCACCTCGGCGAGGGCCTCGGGGCTGCGGCGGATCAGCTCGGCCGACCACAGATCGTGGTCGAGGTCGATGCCGCGGTCCTCGGCCGCGGTGCCCAGCCCGCCGTCGATGACGATGGGCCCGGTCGCGGTGAGCATCTGCGTGAACGTCATGGTCTTAGTTAAGCTTGTCCGGTGACTACAGACGAATCCCCGGCAGCATCCGCACCCATCAACGACCGTTCGCAGTTCGGCTTCGAGGTGGGCACGCGCCTGGACACGGGCGGCCGCACCGGTGTCATCCGCACCCCGCACGGCCGGATCGAGACCCCGGCGTTCATCCCGGTCGGCACGAAGGCCACGGTCAAGGCCGTCCGCCCCGACGAGGTCGCCGAGCTCGGCGGACAGGCGGTGCTGGCCAACGCCTACCACCTCTACCTGCAGCCCGGATCGGACCTCATCGACGAGGCCGGCGGTCTGGGGAAGTTCATGAACTGGCCCGGCCCGACGTTCACCGACTCCGGCGGCTTCCAGGTCATGAGCCTGGGTTCGGGGTTCAAGAAGGTCATCTCGATGGAGGCCACCGGCCAGCGCAGCGATGAGCTCGTGGCCGTGGGCAAGGAGCGGCTGTCGAACGTCGATGACGACGGGGTGACCTTCAAATCCCACCTCGACGGGGCGATGCACCGCTTCACCCCGGAGATCTCGATGCGCGTCCAGCACGAGATCGGCGCCGATATCATGTTCGCCTTCGACGAGCTGACGACCCTCATCAACACCCGCGGCTACCAGGAGGAGTCGCTCGAGCGGACCCGACAGTGGGCGATCCGCTGCGTCGAGGAGCACTTCCGCCTCACCGAGGCCCGTTCGCACCGTCCCTATCAGGCGCTGTTCGGAGTGCTGCAGGGAGCGCAGTACGAGGACCTGCGGCGCAAGGCCGCCCGGGATCTGGGTGGGATGGACTTCGACGGTTTCGGCATCGGCGGGGCGCTGGAGAAGGAGAACCTCGGCACCATCATCCGCTGGGTGTGCGAGGAGCTGCCGGAGGACAAGCCGCGGCACCTGCTGGGCATCTCCGAGCCCGATGACCTGTTCGAGGCGATCAGGACCGGAGCGGACACCTTCGACTGCGTCTCGCCCTCACGGGTGGCCCGCAATGCCGCGATCTACACCCGTGACGGGCGCTTCAACCTCACCGGGGCGAAATACCGCCGGGACTTCGGACCGCTCGATCCCGACTGCTCGTGCTACACCTGTCAGAACTATTCGCGGGCCTATCTGCGGCACCTGTACAAGGCCAAGGAGATCCTCTTCTCCACCCTGTGCACGATCCACAACGAGCACTTCGTCGTCGGCCTCGTCGCCGAGATCCGCCAGGCGATGATCGACGGCCGCTTCCACGAGCTCGAGGCCGAGGTGCTCGGCCGGTACTATGCGAAGCGGCGCGGTCAGGAGCCTCCGCCGAGCTCGTAACTGGGTTCGTGGCGTTTGACCAGCGTGATGACCCGGTAGGTCACGGGCATGAGGATGACCTCGACGGCGACCTTGTAGACGAAGCCGACGATGATGTAGTTGAGGAAGTCCAGGCCCGGGATGACTCCGGCGAAGGCGATGATGCAGAACAGCAGGGTGTCGACGAATTCGCCGACCCCGGTCGAGGTCAGCAGCCGCACCCACAACTTCGATTCGCCCATCCGCCGCTTCACGGCCACGAGCACCCACGAGTTGAGCAGTTGGCCGACGAGGTAGCCGACCAAGGAGGCGGCAACGATGCGCGGATAGAAGCCGAGGACGGCGGCGAAGGCCTCCTGATTCTCGTATCCGGGCCCCGGTGGGGAGATGAGGACGAGCCAGAAGACGAAAGTCGCCAGAATCTGCAGACCGAAACCGGTGATCACGGCCTTGCGGGCGGCCTTGAAACCGTAGACCTCGCTGATCACGTCGCCGAGGATGTAGGCGATGGGGAACAGGAACGCGCCGCCGTCGGTGACGATGGGGCCGAAGCCGATGACCTTCGTGGCCGAGATGTTCGAGATGATGAGCACCGCGCAGAACACGGCGAGGAAGACCGCGTAGTAACGTCCGCGTGAGGACGCGAAGGCGGCCAGCCTCGTCGCGGTGGGGGAGGGCGCCGAGTCGCTGCTGCGACTCGGCTGTCCAGACTCGCTCTCCGAAGGGCCGGACCGGCTGTCAGGGCTCTTCTGCGACAACGGTGATTTCCTTCCCGTTCGTGACCTCGAGCAGCTGCTCGTAGGTCAGCGACATCATCGAGTTCGGGGTGCCGGCCGCGGCCCACAGAACGGGATGGCCCCTCAGCGCGATATCGACGTAGGTGGGGATCGGAGCGGGATGCCCGCACGGGGCGACACCGCCGATGACCTGGCCGGTGGCCTCGCGGACGAGGTCCTTGTCGGCGCGGTCGAGGGAATCGATGCCCAGCTGATCGGCGACATGGTCGGTGTCGACGCGGTGGGCGCCCGAGGTCATGATGAGCACGGGCGCGCCTGAGGAGGAGAAGATGAGACTGTTGGCGATGGCCCCGACCTCGATGCCGAGCTTCTCGGCCGCCGACGCCGCCGTGGGTGTCGCATCGTCGAAGAGCCGGACCTGCGGTTCGATGCCGTGCTCGCGCAGTGCGGTCTCGACCTTCGCATGATTGGCATGCTGCTTGGGTCCCTCCGCTGCCCCCGCCGAGGCGGCTGCCGGGTCGTCGACGGCGGCCGGGTTCGCCGCGGCGGGGTCCGCGTCACCGGGTTCGCCCGGGCCGGCTGCCGGTTCGGCTGCGGCTGCGGGATCGTCTTCGGAGGCGACCGGTTCGGCCAGTCCGCGACGGCGCAGCAGCGGCGCGACATCGGGTCGGGTGCCGAAGAAGCGTTCGATCGCCGACATCGGGTCGATCGAGAATCCGGGGGCGAGGATGGCTTCGCGGAAGGCGTCTCCGGCCTCGCGGTCGAGCCCGCCGTGGTCTTCGAACCATTCGCTGACCCAGGCGGCGATGACCTCGGAGTAGAGGTAGGAGTAGTAGCCGGCGGCATACCCGGAGGCGAAGATATGACCGAAGTAGGTGGTGCGGTACCGGGGCGGCACGAGCGGGGAGAACCCGGCGGCGGAGAGGACCTCGGATTCGAAGGAGAGCACATCGGTGATGTGCTCTCCGGCTTCGAGCGAATGCCACGACAGGTCGAGCATGGCCGCGGCGAGGTACTCGATCGTGTCGAAGCCCTGCCCGAACCGCTCACTGTCGACCAGCGCGGCGACGAGCTCGGCCGGCATCGGCTCACCCGTGTCGATGTGCTTGGCGTAGTGGGGCAGGACCTGCGGGTGGAACCGCCACATCTCATTGAGCTGGGACGGGAACTCCACATAGTCGCGCGGGACCGCGGTGCCCGCCGTCGACGGGTAGGTCGAGTTCGCGAACAGTCCGTGCAGCACATGACCGAACTCGTGGAAGAGCGTCTTCAGCTCGGTCGGATTGAGCAGGGTCGGCCGTCCGGGGCCGGGCTTGGCGAGGTTGAGCGAGAGGGTGACGACCGGCAGCAGACCGGTCAGGCGTGAGGCGGGCACGAGCTGGTCCATCCACGCCCCGCCCCGCTTCGTGTCCCGCGCATACGGGTCGATGAGCACAAGGCCCAAGGGCCGGTCGTTGACATCGGTGACCTCATAGGTGCGGACGTCCTCGTGCCAGCCGGTCACGTGCTCACGTGGGGCGAACGTGATGCCGTAGAGCCCGGTGGCCGCGCGGAAGACGCCTTCGGTGAGGACCGTGTCGAACTCGAAGTACTTGGCCACCTCATCGGGATCGATGCCGAACGTATCGGCCCGGTACTTCGCCAGGTGATATTTGACGTCCTCGGCTGCGATTTCGTCGAGACCGTAGCGTTCCCTGACCGCAGCCAGTTCCGCATCGAGCTGAGCATTGGCGGGGTTGATCAGGGAGGAGACGATATCGGCCGCGGCATCGGGATTGCCGGCGGTCTGATTGTCGATGGCAAAGGACGAGTACGAGGGATAGCCGAGCAGGTTCGCCTGCAGCGCCCTCAGCGCCGTCGTGTCCGCGACCTGGGTGCGCGTGTCGCCGTCGCCGCCGCGGGAGCCGCGGGCCATCGAGTTGTTCAGCACGTGCCGGCGCGTCTGCGCGGAGTCGAGGGACTCGAGCACGAGCTGCTGGGTGAAGTTGTTCAGCGGCAGCAGATAGCCGTCGACGCCGCGCTCGGCCGCCCGCTCCGCGGCCGCGGCGATCCGGTCCTCGTTCATCCCGACCAGCGAATCGGCCTCGCCGAGGTGGACGGCCAGTTCCCGTGTGTCCTGCTGCAGGGCCCGGGAGAAGGAGGTCTCGAGTGCTGTGAGCTCCGCGAGGATCGTGGCCATCTGCTCCCGCTCTTCCTCGCCGAGGCGGGCTCCGGCGCGGACGAAGAGCTCGACGGTCAGCTCCTGCTGCCGCTTGTCCTCGGGGTTGAGGTCGGCCACCGCGACCTGCTCGATGCGATGGAAGAGATCGACGTCGAGCAGGATCTCGGTGCGGGTCGCCGACAGCGTCTGCCACACCTGCCCGACGGCGTCGGCGAGTTCGGGACGGAAGTGGTTGGACTCGACGGCGCTGACCACGGAGGCGATGCGGGTCATCGGCACGAACGCGGATTCGAACCTCACGGTGGTGGAGAAGAACGTCGGCTCGGCCTCGTCGGAGACGATCCCGGCCACCTCGGCGCGGGCGAAATCAGTCGCCGCGTGCACCGCGGACAACAGCGTCTCCGGGGTGACGGCGGCGAAGTCAGGCAGTGAGAATTCGCCCTGTGGGTCGAGGAAGGCCTCCCAGACATCGATGCTGTTCGGATCGGGGCTCATTCTCGACATACCACTTTCTTCACGGTTCGGGTTTCACCGACGATCCTAACGTGAGAGTGCCGACCGGTGCATGATCGCTGGTTACACTGGAGTCCATGGGCACCGGTCAGGGCAGATCCCTCACACTCAACAGCGCGTTCCGGGTCGGCTTCACCGGCACCCTGGGCGTCGGGCTGGCGATCGCTGTGATGATGGCTCTGCAGTCCGTGGCCACCGTGATCATCTACATCGGGCTCGCCCTGTTCCTGTCGCTGGGTCTCGAACCGATCGTGCAGTGGTTCGTCGAGCGCAAGGTGCCGCGGTCGATGTCCGTCATCCTCGTCGTCCTCGCCTTCATCCTCATCGTCGTGGGGGCCGGACTGCTCGTCGCCCCGATCGTGATCAGTCAGATCCAGACCTTCATCGGCGATCTGCCCGACATCGTGGCGAATCTCGCGGCGACCGGTTGGGTGCTGGAGCTCGAGCAGCAGTTCACCGGGGCGATCGACGTCGACGCGATCTTCGCGAATCTCGGCGACTGGGTCTCGGACCCGAAGAACGTGCTGTCGGTGGGCGGCGGAGTCGTGTCGATCGGGGCCGGGATACTGAGCTTCATCACCGGCGCCATCATCGTCGTCATCCTCACCATCTACTTCGCCGTGACCATGCCGACGATCAAATCCGCCATGTTCTCCCTGGTCGCGGCCAGCTCCCGACCGACGGTCGAATCCGTCACCGAGGAGGTCACCCGCTCCATCGGACGCTACGTCCTCGGGCAGCTGTCCCTGGGCATCGTCAACGGCGTGTGCTCGGCGATCTTCCTGACCATCATCGGCGCACCGCTGCCGGCACTGCTGGCGTTCGTGGCGTTCCTGGCCTCGCTCATCCCGCTCATCGGTCCGATCATCGGAGCGACCATCATCACCGCCTCATGCCTCATGGTCTCCCCGGGACTGGGCATCGCCGCCGGCATCTACTATCTCGTGTACATGCAGGTCGAGGCGTACCTGCTCAGCCCCCGCATCATGAATGCCGCGGTCGATGTGCCCGGCGCACTCGTCATCATCGCCGCCATCGCCGGCGGCACTCTGGGCGGTGTGCTCGGTGCCGTGGTCGCGGTGCCGGTGGCCGCCTCGGCGCTCATCGTCATCCGCAAGGTCGTCGTGCCCGCGCAGGCGAAGAAGTAGGGGTCAGGCGGGATCGTCGTCGTCGATGCGAGTGACGATGACGTGGATGATGAGCTTGGCCAGATAGTAGACTCCGAAATAGGCGGCGGCCGCGAAGATGAGGCCGGTCAGCAGGTCCCCGGCCCCGCCGAGTCGGGGCAGGAAGATGAAGACGGCCGCAGTGATCGCCGCCAGATACGGGATCAGACGCAGAACCGGGCTGTCGGGCTCATTCATGGCAGTCATTCTAGCAATGGGGTGGAAGGGGAAGCGATGAATGATCCTCTCGATCTGGACTATCCGTTCACGGGACGGTGGCTGGTGCAGAACAGCCCCGCCGATCGGGTTCCGAGCCACGGGACGGCACGGTTCGCGACCTCGTATGCCATCGACTTCGTGCCGGTCGACGAATCGCTGCGATCGGCGCGCTTGAGCATCGAATCGCTGCTGCGGCCTGAGCCTCCGGAAAGGTTCGCGGGCTTCGGCCGTCCCGTGACCGCCCCTGTCGACGGCACCGTCGTGGCAGTCCACGATTCCGAACCCGACCACTCTGCCCACCGGGGCCTGCCCTCGCTCGGGTATGCGCTGACGCAGCGCAAACGGGTCGAGGCTGGGTGGCGGGCACTCGCCGGCAACCACATCATGATCGACTGCGGAACGGCCATCGTCGCACTCTGTCACTTGCAGCGAGGAAGCACGCAGGTGCAGCTCGGCGACCGGGTCCGGACCGGTGACCAGGTCGGACGGTGCGGCAATTCCGGCAACAGCACTGAACCGCATCTGCACCTGCAGGCCTTCGACAGTTTGGAAGGCGCATCCGCGGTCCCCATTCGGTTCGGAGACGGGGTTCCCCGCAACGGCACACTCGTCCATGTGTGAGCCGGCGACAACCGGCCTACTGGCAGGCCGGCGGTCGAAGGACTGGGCCTAGAATTGTTCGGATGACACTTCCGCCGTGGCCGAGCAGGGCTCCCGCACATGGTTCAGTCCATCTCCGCGAAGTCGGACCCGAGGATGTGGCAATGGCGCGAGAACTCTCAACCGATCCGTACGTCCCGCAGACGGGATCCTTGCCGTTCACTGCCTCGAACGAGGAGGCAAATGCGTGGATCGACCGGCAGCAGGGACGACATGCAGAAGGCGCGGGCTTTTCATTCGCCATCGTTTGGACCGCCGGCAACCGGGCCGTGGGGCACTGTGGTCTGTGGTTGCGCGACCTCAGCAGCGGGTTGGCTACGGCCGGTTACGCGATCGCCCCCTCACAGCGGAGGCGCGGCTATGCCGCGGACGCCCTTCTGGCGCTGACCGGTTTCGGATGGACAGTGCCAGGACTCGCTCGGATCGTCCTCCACGTCGAACCCTGGAATATCGCATCGCAGCGCACGGCCGAACGCGCCGGATACGTGCGGCAGGAAGCGACAGCCGACCATCGGATCTTCAGCGGTGAGACCAGAGAGATGGTGGTGTATGAGGCTGTGCGTCCCTGATCCTGACCTCCTGGCACTCCTTCCTGTGGGCCGATGCTGCTGACGAGCTCTCTGCCGCGGACTTCTTGAGGCCACAGCCCTTCGCTTCCCTCGCGGCGCATGACTGGACGGGAAGGGTAGGTGCGAGCGGTCTCGGTGAATCCCGACTGCTGGAACATCGTCAGAGTTCCCGTGAAGACGGCCGAGGGTGCCGGTGGGCGTCGGAGCGCGGCAACATCGACGGGATGGCCGTCGAGCAGACACGCGCCGTGGTCGAACGCCCACTCGACGGCGCTCCGCAGGAGGGGCACCCCGAGTCCGGAGCCAGTGGCACCTATTGTCCCTCCGGCTGAGCAGGCTTATGGTGAGAGCACTAGGACACATCCGCTCCCGGGGAGCGGATGGACTCACACGAAGGAGTGTCATGGCAGTCTACTCAGCACCCGGTACCGACGGTTCGCTCGTCACCTTCAAAACACGGTACGAGAACTACATCGGCGGCGAGTGGGTGCCGCCGAAGGACGGCAACTACTTCGAGAACATCACTCCCGTGACCGGTCAGGTCTTCACCGAGATCCCCAGCTCCACCGCTGAGGACGTCGAGACCGCCCTCGACTTGGCCTGGGCAGCGGCACCGTCCTGGGGCAGGACCTCGACGACGGAGCGGGCGAACATCCTGCTCAAGATCGCCGACCGCATCGAAACCAACCTCGAGATGCTCGCCGTCGCCGAGACCTGGGACAACGGCAAGGGCATCCGCGAACCCCTGGCCGCGGACCTCCCGCTGGCCGTCGACCACTTCCGCTACTTCGCCTCGGCGATCAGGGCGCAGGAAGGCGGCATCTCCCAGATCGACGAGGACACAGTGGCCTACCACTTCCAGGAGCCCCTCGGCGTGGTCGGACAGATCATTCCGTGGAACTTCCCCCTGCTCATGGCCACCTGGAAGCTGGCCCCGGCGCTCGCCGCCGGCAACTGCGTCGTCCTCAAACCTGCCGAGCAGACCCCGGCGTCGATCCTCGTCCTCGCCGAACTCATCGGTGATCTGCTCCCGGCCGGAGTCCTCAACATCATCAACGGCTTCGGCGCCGAGGCGGGCAAGCCCCTGGCCTCGAACAAGCGCGTCCGCAAGGTGGCATTCACCGGTGAGACGACGACGGGTCGTCTGATCATGCAGTACGCCTCGCAGAACATCATCCCGGTGACCCTCGAACTCGGCGGCAAGTCACCGAACATCTTCTTCGACGATGTGATGGAAGACAGCGACAGCTACCGTGACAAGGCCCTCGAGGGCTTCGCCATGTTCGCTCTCAACCAGGGCGAGGTCTGCACCTGCCCATCCCGCGCACTCGTCCAGGACTCGATCTTCGACGACTTCGTCGCAGCCGGCATCGAACGCGTCCGGTCGATCAAACAGGGCAACCCGCTCGACACCGACACCCAGATCGGCGCGCAGGCCTCGAACGACCAGTACGAGAAGATCATGTCGTATCTGCAGATCGGCAAGGACGAAGGCGCCGAGATCCTCATCGGCGGTGACAGGGCCGAACTCGACGGGGACCTGGCCGGCGGCTACTACATCCAGCCGACGATCTTCAAGGGCACGAACTCGATGCGGATCTTCCAGGAGGAGATCTTCGGACCCGTCGTCGCCCTGACCTCGTTCTCCGACTACGACGACGCGATCGCGATCGCCAATGACACCCTCTACGGCCTCGGTGCCGGCGTCTGGTCGCGCAAGGGCAACACCGCCTACCGGGCCGGACGCGACATCCAGGCCGGTCGCGTCTGGGTGAACAACTTCCACGCCTACCCCGCGCACGCGGCCTTCGGCGGGTACAAGTCCTCGGGCATCGGACGCGAGAACCACAAGATGATGCTCGACCACTACCAGCAGACGAAGAACCTGCTGGTCAGCTATTCCGAGAATGCACAGGGATTCTTCTGATGAGTGACACAACCGAATCAGCCGTCCTCGAATCGACACCGACGATCGAGGGCGAAGAGAAATCACGAGTGGCGATGACCCAGGCGGCCATCGACCTGTTGGCCACGCTGGTCGACAAGCACGGCCAGCTGATGTTCCATCAGTCCGGCGGCTGCTGCGACGGGTCCTCTCCGATGTGCTTCCCCGAAGGTGACTTCCTCACCTCGGACGCCGACGTGCTGCTCGGCCACTTCGAACTGCCCATCGAGGACACGGAGAAGGCCGGACTGGACTTCTGGATGTCGGCCGAGCAGTTCGAGTACTGGAAGCACACCCACCTGACCCTCGATGTGGTGCCCGGTCGGGGAGGAGGCTTCAGCGTCGAATCGCCGACGGGCAACCGCTTCATCATCCGCTCAGCGCTGATGGACGTCGCCTGAACCGAGGTTCGGTCGCAGCGCCGGGCGAGCGGCGTCTCCTGCGGGCGTATCCACTGTGAAATCTGTCGGGATATCACAGTGGATACGCCCGCAGGACGCATGTGCACGCGACGGCGGAGCACTCACCTCCCGGCGGACAGCACCTCGGGCTCTCCGAGTGAGAGCATGAGGCGGTTGGCCCAGTTGAAGAACGCCGCGCAGCCGAGCACATCGATGATGTCGCCATTGGCCAGACCCGCCTCGCGCAGGGCTGTCACGTGCGAGGGCCCGAACGTCTGCGGGGTCCGGGTGAGGGCGACCGAGGCCTCGACCACGGCGTCCCAGACCGCATCGCCGAGGCTGGCCTCGGCGCCGTCGTCGAGCAGCCGTTGCACGAGGTCGCGACGTCCGGATTCCTCGGTGGCGCGGTCGGCGTGGACGGACGCGCAGAACAGGCACCCGTTGAGCCTCGAGGCCGCGGTCGCGGCGAGTTCCCGCTCGGCCCGGCCGAGGCCGTCGGTGGTGTTGAAGAAGATGTCGAGGTCGGTCAGCGTCCTGGCCTTGAGTGCGGCCGGATCCCGGGCGAGCAGGCGGAAGTAGGGGTTCTTCGCCCGCCCGGCCTCGATGAGCGCCTCGCGCTGCGTCTCGGTCAGCTCCGCCTCGGCGACCGGGGCGATCCACGGCACCCATCCGAGCCCGGACTGTTGGAACACCTCGGGTCGGTTGAGGTCCGGATAGGTGCTCACCCGGTCCCCGACGGCCGCGAGTGCCTCTTCCACCCGCGCCGAGGCGGGGCTGTCGACTCCCGTGGCCGGATCCGCGGGCTCGGAGCCGGGGTCGGGTCCGGCGGTTGGTTCCGCCGGTGCGCCGGGGGTGTGCGCCAGCGCGGCCAGTCCGGTGCTGATGCGGATCTGGAAGTTGAGGAAGGACACGAGCTGGGCCAGAGCGATGATCCCGTCCTCGTCCCAGCCGGCCTCGAGCAGCAGCGCCAGGTGCCCGGGCCGGCTGTCGCGCGGGTGGAGGACGAGCAGATGGGCGAACTCGAGGCCGGCCACGAGCTTGTCATCCAGAGGCGTTGCCGGTTCCGCCGCCGCGGTGAACCACGGGCCGGGCGCATTCTCTCCGGCCAGTGCCGCGGATTCGAAGATCCCGTACGGGCCCGGAACGCCGGTGCCGGTGTCCGGAACGGATGCCGCCACGGCCTCGTCGAGGAGTTCGGCGATCGCCCAGGAGGCGGACTCGTCCTCATCGCGCAGCAGGTCGCGGTAGAACTCCTCGGCGGCGGGGGCACCGAGCAGGCCCGCGGTGAAAGCGGCGACTGCATAGCGCTCGAGATAGGAGAAACCGGCCGGATCGGACGGTTCGAGGAGTGCCTCGAAGCTCAGCTGGGCGTTCTCCTTGGCTTGGGGGCGGTGATCGCGCAGCGCATCGAGGGGGTCGTTCGCCGCGATCCCGGCGAGGACGTTGATGATATCGGCCATCTCAGTGCACCCGCTCCTCGGCGACGTCGAAGCCCAGTGCCGGAGCCACTTCGGTGGCCAGCAGCTCGATCGACCGCAGGGCGGTCTCGTTCGTCGCCGGCACCGAGTGCACCTGGAAGCTGACATCGGTGACACGGTCGAGCACACGGTCCCTGCTCAGCCGCTCGATCACCTGTTCGGGGGTGCCGAGGTAGGTGTCGGTGGCGACGAGCAGCTCATCGAGGCTCAGGGAGGAGGTGTCATAGCCGACGAGGCGGTCGGCCTCGTTCCGCAGCGCCGGTTCGGTGATCTCGCGCAGCCGGGGCAGGTCGGCGGCATCGGCGACCACCGCCGTGCGGGAGGCGAGGATGCGCGGGGCGACGTCGTCGGGAAGTTGGGAGAGGTAGGTGTCGATGACCGGCAGCTGCACCTCGTCGAGGGCCGCGCCCGGGTCGTCCTGCGGACGCGGCTGGGTGCGTGAGAGCATGAGCCCGTCCCCGGCGGCGCCGGCGGCTCCGGCCCCGCCGGAGGAGAACGTCGCCTGCCACAGGCGCCGGTCGAGTCCCGGCCGGTCGGGGTTCGCCGTCCCGGCCTCGGGGTAGAGCAGATGGTCGGTGGGAAGCGAACCGCCCGAGACCAGGGTGCGCAGGGTCGCGAGCTTGTCGGCGAAGACCTCGCGGCGCTCGTCGAAGCTCGTGCCGAAGGCGGGGAAGGACTTCGGATTCCCGCCCGAGCCCAGGCCGATCTCGAGGCGCCCGTCGGACAGGGCATCGAGCACAGCGGCGTCCTCGGCCACGCGCACGGCATTCTCCATCGGCAGTGTGATGATGGCCGTGCCCAAGGTGATCCGGCTCGTGTGCGCGGCGGCGTGGGAGAGGAAGACGAGCGGGGAGGGCAGACCGCCCTCGGCGGCGGAGAAATGGTGCTGGGCGACCCACGCCGAGCGCAGGCCGAAGCGCTCGGCGGCGGCGATCTGCTCGAGAGCGAAACGGTAGCGCCTATCAGCCGGGGCGTCCTCGAGCAGGCGGGTGAAGATTCCGAGCCTCGGGCCGGTCGTGCCTGCAGTGGGGGTCTCAGTCATGGATCTCAGCTTTCTGCCGCTGCGGTCAGGGCGGGTTCGGGTGCGGGGTCGGCGTGACCGGTCAGAGTCACGGGGTTGGGGATCGCGTCCAGGAGGGCACGCGTGCGATCGGTGCTCGGGTGCGCGAAGATCTCCTCGGTCTCACCGCTTTCGACGAGATGCCCGCGCGACATCACGGACACCGTATCAGCGATCTGGCGCACCACGGCGAGGTCGTGGGTGATGAAGACGTAGGTCAGGCCCAGTTCCCGCTGCAGCCGGTCGAGGAGGCTCAGAATCTGCGCCTGCACCGTGACGTCGAGGGCCGAGACCGCTTCGTCGAAGACGATGAGCTCGGGTTCGACGATGAGGGCGCGGGCGATCGCCACCCGCTGCAGCTGACCGCCGGAGAGTTCGGCCGGGCGCCGGTCGAGGAACTCCGCCGGCAGTGCCACTCGCTCCAGGATCTCGTGGACGAGGCCGGCCCGGCTGCTGCGAGTGCCGATGCCGAAGTTGCGCAGGGGCTCGGTCAGGGTCGACCGGATCGAGTGCTTCGGGTCGAGAGCCGAATACGGGTTCTGGTGCACGAGCTGGACGGTGGCCCGGAACTGTCGCAGCCGGGCCCGGCTCGGACGTGCCCGACGCCGCCTGCCGCCGGGACCGGAGCCGGCGAACTCGGCGGCATCGAAGTCGCCGACGCGCAGCCGACCGGACTGCGGGGCGAGGAACCCGGCGAGAGCTCTGCCCGTCGTGGTCTTGCCCGACCCCGATTCGCCGACGATGCCGTGGGTGGTGCCGCGGCCGATGGTGAAGCTGACGTCCTCGACGCCGATGACCTGGTTCTCGGTGCGGTCGAAGACCTGCGTGAGTGAGTCGACGGAGACGAAGGGGTGCTGGGAATCGGCGGCCGCCTCGGCGAGGCAGCGGCGCGGCTTCGTCTGCAGGGCCGGGGCGTCGGCGAGCAGGCGGGAGGTGTACTCGGTGGCCGGGTGGGAGAAGACGCGTTCGGCTTCGCCCGCCTCGACGACGGATCCGGACTGCATGACCAGGACCTCGTCGGCGCGTTCGCCGGCGACGGCGAGATCGTGGGTGATGAACAGGATGCCCATTCCGGTTTCGTCCCGCAGCTCGTCGAGGAGGTCGAGGACCTGCTTCTGCACGGTCACGTCGAGGGCCGAGGTCGGTTCGTCGGCGATGAGCAGGCGGGGGCGCAGGGCGATGGCCGCGGCGATGAGCACACGCTGCCGCATCCCGCCGGACAGTTCGTGCGGGAACTGATCGGCCCGCTTCTCCGGCCGGTCGATGCCGACCCGGCCCAGCAGCTCGATGACCCGGGCCCGAGCCTCGGTGCGGTTCATGCGTCGGTGGATGCGCAGCGCCTCGGCCACGGACCTGCCCGTCGTCTGCAGCGGATTGAGCGAGGTGCCGGGATCCTGCGGGACGTAGCCGATCCGGCTCCCGCGCACCCCGCGCCAACCGGTCGGTCCCAGACCGGTGAGGTCGAGGTCGCCGAGGCGGATCCTCCCGGTGGTGATCCGTGCCGAGGACGGCAGCAGACCGATGACTGCGTTCGCCGTCGTCGACTTCCCCGATCCGGATTCGCCGACGACGGCGGTCATCGCGCCGGAGGCGACGGTGAGGTCGAGGTCGGACACGGCCGGTGAGCCGCCTCGGCGGGAGTAGTCGACGGTGAGCCCGTCGATGCTCAGCAGCGGAGAGCCGATCATGATGTCACCTTTCGCAGGGTGTTGCCGATCTGGTGGGTGGCCAGCACGATGGCCATGACGACGAGGCCGGGCAGCACGGTCAGCCACCAGGCGGTGGCGACGAAGTTGCGGCCCTCGGCGATGATGAGGCCCCATTCGGGCGTCGGCGGCGGGGTGCCGTAGCCGAGGAACCCGAGAGTCGAGATCTGGAGGATCGCCGAACCGATCTGCAGTACGGCCAGGGAGAGCACGGGTGAGATCGAGTTCGGGAGGATATGGCGGATGAGCACGGAGAAGAAGGTGCCTCCGGAGCCGTAGGCGGCGGCCACGTAGTCGCTGGTGCTGATCTGCACCGCCTGGGAGCGGGCGAGGCGGGCGAACTGGGCGATGGCCGTGACGCCGACGGCGATGGCCGCGTTGATCGTGCCGAAGCCGAGGACGACGACGATCGACAGGCTCAGCAGGATCGCGGGGATCGACAGCAGCACGTCGATCAAGCGCATGAGCACATCATCGACGAGTCCGCGGCGGGTGCCGGCGATCAGTCCGATCGCGGTGCCGAGGACCAGTCCCACACCCACGGCCACGAGCGCGGCCAGCAGCGACTGGGAGGCGCCGTAGACGACGCGGGTGAAGGCGTCCCGACCGGTCTGGTCGGTGCCGAACCAGTGGTCGAGGCTGGGCGGCAGCAGGGCGGGGGTGTCGCCGCCGTCGTTCGGGTCGAAGTGGGTGAACAGGCCGGGCAGAAGTGCCCAGGAGACGGCGATGAGCAGGACCAGGGCCGAGACCACGGTCGCCGAGGTGACCGCACCGCGGGCGGCGCGGGTGCCGGCGGTGGAGCGATTGTGGGCGAGGGCGTCGGTGAGGCTCATGGGTGCGTCCCTTTCGTCTCGCTGCTCGCCTCGGCAGCGGTGCCCGTCGGGGCAGCGGAGTGGTCCGTCCAGTCGAGGTCGACGCCGACACTGGCGGCCGTCGTCGTCAGCGCGCTGCGGGCGGCTGCGTCGCTGCTCTTCAGTCCTCTGCCCGAGGCGGCCGTGCGCGGGGTGCGCAGGCGGACGTTGATGACGGGGTAGAGGAGGTCGACGGCGAGGTTGATGATGACATAGCCGAAGGTGGCGATCACGACCACGGCCAGCAGGATCGGATTGTCCCGGTGGGTCACGGCCTGAGCGGTGATCAGCCCGATGCCGTTGCGGCCGAACACCGTTTCGGTGACCACGGCACCGGCGACGAGCTCACCGAAGACCAGTCCGATGATCGTCAGCCCCGGCAGCACCGCGTTGCGGGCGACGGTGTGGACGAGCATCCACAGCTCGGAGGCGCCCTTGGCGGTGGTGACCTTGACGAATCCGGAGGCCTGGACCTCGGTGATGGAGCGGATGAGGACCTGGGCGATCGGTGCCGACAGGGGCACCGCCACGGTCAGGGTCGGCAGCACGAGCGCCTCGGCGGGACCGGGGGAGACGACGGAGACGAGCCCGAGCTGGAAGGAGAAGGCCTGGATGAGCAGGATTCCGAGCCAGAACACGGGGATGGAGATGAAGAGGCTGGGCACCGAGTCGAGGACCCGTCGGACCCAGGCGAAGGGGCCGACGGTCGGGCCGTAGGTGGCGGCGACGGCGATGACGACGGCGAAGACGAGGGCGGTGAGGAAGCCGGCCGCGGCCAGCACCGCCGTCGAGGGCAGGGCCGCGGCGATGATCGTCGACACTGCGGCACCGGTTTGGACCGAGTAGCCGAAGTCGCCGGTGAGGAAGCCGGTGAGACTGATCAGATAGCGGCTGAACCAGGAGTCGTCGGCCCCGGTGGCCTCGCGGATCTGCGCGATCTGGTCGGGGGAGAGCCCCAGTGCCGGATCGGCGAAGCGGGCGGTGACCCCATCGCCGGGGATGAGGGTGAGCAGGACGAAGGCCGCGGTGAAGGCCAGCAGCAGGACGAGGACGGCCTGGCCGAGGCGCAGGAGCAGATAACGGGTGTCGAGGATCATTTCTCTCCTGCCAGCCAGGTGCTGTAGAAATCGGGACGTCCCACAGGCTCGGTGGCGAAGCCGTGGACGCGGCGGCGGAACGCGAAGACCTGCGGCTCTTCGAAGAAGGGCAGAACGTAGGCGTGTTCGACGAGGTGGTTCTGGACCGCCTCGGCGGCCGTCTGTCGTTTCTGCGCATCGGGTTCGGCGGCCAGAGCATCGAGGAGTTCGTCGATCTTCGGGTCGATCGAATCGTCGTCGGCATCGGAGCGGCCGGCGCCGTTGAGGAAGACGTCGCGGTTGACCGAGGAGTAGTTCGAGCGCAGATTGTCGAAGTCGGCGCGGGCGACCATCGAATGGTAGATCTGCACGGTGTCGAGATCGAGGGCGTCGAGCGTCTGCTTCGACTGGTCTCCGGGATTGATCGACAGACGCACGCCGACGCGACGCAGCTGCTGTTGGATCAGGGTCTGGACCTCGTTCGACCGCGGTTGGGGCAGGGCGATGTTCACCGTCAGTGCGAGCACCTGTCCGTCCTTGACGCGGTAGCCTGAGTCGTTGCGTTCGGTCCAGCCGGCCTCGTCGAGCAGGGCCTCGGCCCTGTCGGGATCGTGGACCCAGGACCCCGACTGGTCCGTGTATCCCATTGCGCCCTTGGCCAGCAGACCGGTGGCCAGCGGATAGTTCGGGGTGAAGAGCTTGTCGACGATCTCCTGTCGGTCGATGGCGGCGATGAGCGCCCGGCGGACGGTGATATCGGCCAGGAGATCGTGGCGGAACCGGAAGTTGATGCCGTTGTTGATCCCGTTCGTCGCCTTCGCATAGAGCCGCAGCCCCTGTTCGGTCACGCGGGACTCATCGGGGGCCTGGACGTCGCGGACCCCGTCGGCCTGTCCGGAGAGCACGGCGCCGATGCGCACCGAGTACTCGTTGTTGGTCAGGAAGTCGATGCCGTCGAGGTGGGCCCGGCCCTGGTGCTCCAGGTGCGGCGGTGCCCAGTCGTAGTCCTCGCGGGCGCGGACGGACAGCTTCGTGCCGATGGCCTCATCGGTGATGTGGAAGGGGCCGCAGGTGTGGATCTTCGTCGCTCCACCGGGACCGAACCCGGCGGCGTCGAGTTCGAGGGTGGAGTCGGCCAGCAGACCCGCGTTCATCGTCGAGGTGGCCTGCTCGAAGCCGGGGGAGGGGGCGGAGAAGTGGAAGCGGACGCGTCGGTCGTCGAGGACCTCGCTGCGCTCGTAGTTCGAGATCTGTTCGGACACCGGCAGGGTGCGGGCCTCGTCCCCGCGGCCGAAGAGATCGAAGTTCCTGGCCACATTCGCCGGCGTCAGCGGAGACCCGTCCGAATAGGTCACCCCATCACGGATGGTGAACGTATACGTTGTGGCATCGGCGCTGATCTCGGGCCGCTCGGTGGCCAACCAGGGGTGCAGCTCGAGGGTCTCCGGGTCCTGCCACAGCAGGCGGGCGGAGATGTTGTTCATGATGCCGCCGTTGGGGTAGAAGCCGACCGACGGCGGGTAGAGCAGAGTCCAGGTCTGCGGTTCGAAGTAGGTCAGCACCCCGCCCCGGACGGGTTCGCCGGACTCGAGGGAACCGGTGTCGCGTGGTGTGCAGGCGCTGAGGGTGATGAGCGTGCCGAATCCCAGGCCGAGGCCCAGCATCGAGCGGCGGTCGAGGCTGGGCCCGGCAGCGGGTGCCGAGGCGGTGGGACGGAGGTCCGTCATGGGATGAAGTCCTTTGGGCCGGAGAGAGGGGACGACGATGCGAAGATGGTTCAACAATAAGTCTCACACTGGTCTGCCGAGATTCGGCAGAGGGTGGGGTGCTGCGCATCTGGGCCGGGGATGAACTGCATGGTTCGATGTAAGCTCATCGGCGAAATGACAGTCAACACGGGGCTTAATATTGGGACATGTTGAGGTCTTCGGGTTCTGGTTCGAGCCCTGAGCGCTTTGCCGGTGGCGCGTTCTGCTGAGCTGAATATGTTGAGCAATATGAGATCGGCTGGCTCAGTGGCAGGTCAGAGGCAGGTTGGGTCGGGCCGGTGCCTCGTGGTGACCGTCCGCGGCCGGAGCGGTCGGCGAGCGCAGCAATGTCTCCTGCGGGCGGATCCGTTCCGATATCCCGCCGGAAATCACAGTGGATCCGCCCGCAGGAGACGTCTGCGCGGGTGCCCGGCGGAGATCCGGTCGCGTGCCCGGCACCGCGTCCCGGACTCCTCGGCATTGCCCTCGGCGTCCAAGCGGGGGAGACTGAGGCTCTACGCTCGTTTGAAAGGTCCAGGTGGATCATGGACGCTCTGCACACCGTTCCCAGGGAACTCGACCATCTCATCGTCACGGTGCCCGACCTCGACGCCGGAGTCGCCGCGGTGGAGGAGGCCACGGGGCTGCGCGCGGTCTCCGGGGGCTCGCACCCCGGTCGGGGCACCGCGAACTGCCTTCTCGGGCTGAGCCCGACCGGCTGGGCCGACGACGCCCGCACCTACCTGGAGCTCCTCGGCCCCGACCCGCAGCAGGATCCGCCCGCCGACGGCAGACTCGCCCTCGATGCGCATCTGGCCACGGCCCCGACCCTGCAGACCTGGGCGATCCATCCGCCGGCCTTTCTGGCCAAGGTCGCGGCCGCGAACACGGCCGGCATCGACTTCGGAGAGGTCAGGGACATGTCCCGCGAGACCCCCGACGGAGACCTGCTCGAATGGCGGCTGACCAGCAGGTCGCCGCTGCCGGCCGCGGGGACCCAGCCCTTCCTCATCGATTGGGGCGAGTCCCACCACCCCGCCGAGGCGTCCCTGCCGCGGCTGGAGCTGCTCGACTTCGCCATCGAGACCCCCGAGGTCGACGCGACCCGATCCGCACTCGAGGTGCTCGGGGCCGGGGACACTCGCGTCGTCGAGGGCCCCGAACCGCGTCTGCGGGCCCGGATGCGCGGACCGGGCGGGGTGCTCGAGTTCTGAGGCCCTAGAGACACGGGGCGCATCGAGGTGCCGGCACGCCTTCGCCCCTGATCCGCTCTTCGGCGGATCTGCGCCCACGAGGCCGCAGGGGTTAGACTCGCAGGCGTGCTCAGTCGAACTCGCCCCGCCTCCCGCCCGCGTCTGCGGGCCCTGACGTCCCTGGCCGCAGCCTCCCTACTCATCGGGCTGAGCGCCTGCGCACCCGAGGACGGTCAGCAGACCCGGCCGACCCCGCAGGCGGCCGAGACCATCGGAGCCTCCGCGAGCCCGACAGAGCAGCCGGACGAGTCAGGCGAGCCCAGCGAACCCACCGACGGCGCGGCCGTCGACGACGCCGGGGCGGCGGATCTGACCGAGGACGACATCGAGACCACCGGCAGCGGGGAATGGAAGCGACCCGCCGAGGAGACCGGGCCCAACCGGGAGCAGGGGAAGACCTTCAAGGTCGCCGTGCGCGTCGAGGACGATCTGCCCATCGACGTCGACCGGGCCGGTGACTTCATCATCGACACGCTCCAGGACGAACGCGGCTGGCAGGACATCGACGACGTCTCCATCGAACTCGTCGATGACGGGCAGGACACGATGATCTCGATCGCCAGTCCCGACACCGTCGACCAGATGTGCCTGCCCCTGCGCACCCTCGGCAAGCTCTCGTGCCGCAACGGCCCCGACGTCATCCTCAACGCCAAGCGCTGGGTCGCGGCGACCGAGGAATTCGACGACATCGTCCGATACCGGCAGTACCTGATCAACCACGAAGTCGGCCATGCCCTGGGCCATGGGCATGAGAGCTGCCCCGGCCCGGGTCGCACGGCGCCGCTGATGCAGCAGCAGACGAAGGGTCTGCAGGGCTGTGAGCCCAACGGCTGGCCCTCGGAGGGCTGAGGCCGTCTCCGGCCCGGACTGTGAAGCCCGTCTCAGTGCCGGCCGCGTCGTAGCGGAACCGGGAATAACAGGACCGCCGCTCCTGTTGATTGAGTCGTACACGCTCAACTTTGAAAGAGGAGGTCAGTTTTGGCCACATTCTATGGACCCGCAGGCTCTGGCGGTGACTCCTTCGATGAGTTCCTCGCACGGTTCCTGCAAGGGCAGAACGGAGCGCGCCGAGGCCGTTCCGTCGACATCAACCGGCTGCTGAGCAAGCGCAGCCACGAGGTCATCGAAGCGGCCGCGGAATTCGCCGGCCGTCACGGTCAGACCGAGGTCGACGCCCTGCACATCCTGCGCATCATGGTCGATTCCGAACCCGGGATCTCGGCCGTGCGCCAAGCGGGCGCCGATCCCGAAGCCATCGCCCACGGCATCGAAGAGCGCCTTCCGGCGGCCACCGACGTCGCGGCGGACTCCACACCCACGCTGACCGGTTCCGCCCAGCGGGCCCTGCTCGACGCCTACCAGGTGGCACGTGCCTTCGGGTCGACCTACATCGATCCGGAGCACATCTTCTTCGCCTTCGTGCTCAATCAGGAGATGCCGGCCGGACGCATCCTCGCTCAGGCCGGGGTGACACAGGCAGCCCTGCAGGCGGGAGCGGAGGCCGCCGAGGCCGGAATGCAGCCCGGGCAGGAGGCCGAAGGGGACGAGTCCCAGGGATCCGTGCTCGAGAAGTACAGCACCGACCTCACGGCGCTGGCCGCAGAGGGCCGCCTCGACCCGGTCATCGGTCGGGCCGAGGAGATCGAGCAGACGATCGAGATCCTCGCCCGCAGGACGAAGAACAACCCCGTTCTGCTCGGTGAGGCAGGCGTCGGCAAGACCGCGATCGCCGAGGGCCTGGCCCAGGCCATCCACGCCGGTGAGGTGCCCAAGCAGCTGCACGGCAAGCGCATCATCGCCCTCGATATGCCCGGCATGCTCGCGGGCACCCGCTACCGCGGAGACTTCGAGGAGCGGCTGACCGGGGCGCTGAATGAGATCGCCGAGGACGGAGACATGATCGTCTTCGTCGACGAACTCCACACCCTCGTCGGGGCAGGCGGCAGCGGCGAGTCGAATTCGATGGATGCCGGAAACATCCTCAAGCCGCGACTGGCCCGCGGCGATCTGCACATGATCGGTGCCACCACGCTCAAGGAGTACCGCACCATCGAGAAGGACTCGGCGCTCGAACGCCGGTTCCAGCCGGTGACCGTGGGCGAACCGAGTGTGGAGGACGCCGTGACGATCCTCGAGGGACTGAAGGATCGCTACGCGGAATTCCACGAGGTCACCTACACCGCCGAGGCGGTCCGGGCCGCGGTCGAACTGTCGAACCGCTACATCACCGACCGCTTCCTGCCGGACAAGGCCATCGACCTCATCGACCAGGCCGGTGCCCGGATGTCGCTGGCACGCGGACCCGGTGTCGACGTCGACGCGCTCAAGCGCAATCTCTCCGAACTCGAGGCCGAGAAGAAGTCGGCGATCGAGGCCGAGGACTACGAACGCGCCGGACGTGTGCGCGATGAGATCACCGCGCTCACCGCCCGGATCGAGTCCGTCGAGGCCCCGGATGCCCAGGCGGCGCGGACCGCGGCGTCCGAAGCGACCATCGGTGAGGAGGAGATCGCCCAGGTCGTCTCCCGGGCCACCGGCATCCCGGCCGCACGGATGACCCAGAGCCAGAAGGTTCGCCTGGCGAACATGGAAGAGGTCCTCCACGACCGGGTGGTCGGGCAGGACGAGGCCGTGACCTCGGTGTCCCGGGCCATCCGCCGCAGCCAGACCGGAATGGCCGATCCCGACCGCCCGATCGGCAGCTTCCTCTTCCTCGGCCCCACCGGTGTGGGCAAGACGGAGCTGGCCAAGGCACTGGCGCAGACCCTGTTCGACGACGAATCGGCCATGATCCGCTTCGATATGAGCGAATTCGGCGAACGTCACACGGTCTCGCGTCTCGTCGGTGCCCCTCCCGGCTATGTCGGCTACGACGAGGCCGGTCAGCTGACCGAGCAGGTCCGTCGGCGTCCGTATTCGGTCATCCTCCTCGACGAGGTCGAGAAGGCGCACCCGGATGCGTTCAACCTGCTCCTGCAGGTCCTCGACGACGGACGCCTCACCGATGGCCAGGGGCGCACGGTCGACTTCCGCAACACCGTCATCATCATGACTTCCAACCTCGGTTCGGAGTTCATGTCCGGCAACCCACTGGGCTTCAACTCCGGTGTCGCACAGGATGCGGAGAAGGACCTCAAGGCCAAGGTCATGGGACGGCTCAAGGAGTTCATGCGGCCGGAGTTCCTCAACCGCATCGACGACACCGTGATGTTCTCCCGTCTCGATCGCGCGCAGCTGCGGTCCATCGTGGGCCAGCAGCTGGCGGCCAGCCGCAAGCGGCTCGAGGCGCAGGGCATCTCGCTCGATGTCTCCGCCGATGCCCTCGACTGGCTCGCCGACAAGGGCTACGAGCCCGAATTCGGTGCTCGTCCCCTGCGTCGCGTGATCCAGCGCGAACTCGATGACCGCATCGCGGATCTGCTCGTCACCGAGGCTGTCGATGAGGGCGGTCGCATCCGCGCCGCCGTCGTCGACGGCGAGCTGAGAGTCGAAGCCGGGACCCGGCCGGAACCGGTCATCGCCTGACCGACGAGTCGACCGGCACCGACCGTCGATGCCGAGCCCGGGGCGGAGGACAGGAATCCTCCGCCCCGGGCTCTTCGCATGTCTCCCCTCTGCCCGGGCTCTTCGCCCGATTCAGTCGCTGACGCGCGCCCGCTCCTCAGGCAGCGGATCGTTCGCGCCGAGGAGGCGGTTGAGGACCAGCCGTTCACCGAGTGTCCACGAGGTCGTCGTCGCCAGATAGACGGCGGCAGCCAGCGGGACGAAGAGAGCGAAGATCGCGGTGAGGAAGGGCATGAAGCTCAGCGTCTTCATCAGCCCCGACAGGTCCGGCATGGTCGGGGAGTCCGGTGCGGAGCGCGCTGAGCCCGCGGCCGCCGGGGCCTCGGGCTGAGTCGGGGTGAGCAGGTGGCGGGAGAACCCGGCGACGACTGCGATGAGGACGACGAGGACGAGGTAGACGGTGATGGCGGTGCCGGTCAGGTCCCCGGCACCCAGCAGCTTGACGAAGCTCGTGTTCAGCGGGAGTCCGAGGAACGTGTGTCCGAGCAGCTCATTGGTCCGCCCGTCGATCGAGGAGTTGATGAACAGGCCGTAGACGGCCATGAGCACGGGCATCTGTGCCAGCACGGGCAGACAGCCGGCCAGGGGAGAGGCGTTCTCCTCCTTGTACAGCTCCATGAGCCTCTGCTGCATGAGCTCGGGTTTGTCCTTGTGCTTCGATCGCAGCTCGCTGATCTTCGGGGCCAGTCGCCTGCGGGTGATTCCGGCCTTGACTTGGGACACCCCGACCGGGATGAGCACGGCGCGGACGAGGAGGGTGAGCACGATGACGGCCAGGGCGGCACTGTGGGCCCCGGCGAGAGGATGGAGGAACGAGGTGAGCGTCGTGACCACCTCGTAGGCGGCTTCGACGAGCAGGCGGATGGGCAGGAATTCATAGATATTCACAGGTCTGTGTCCTTGGGGCAGAGCGCTCGGGGCGCGGAGTCAATGGGGCGACGTCACCATCCGGTGCAGGTGCCCAGCGCGGTCCGGGGCCGGTCCCGGCGGCAGCCGTTATGGGACAGCGGCCTGCCGGTTGCCGTTGGGAGCCGGGGACCCGCCGAAGACGGGGGTCTGCCGAAGACAGCGACCTGTTTGAAGGTCGCGGCAGTCCGCAGGGTGGCAGAGACGTCGTTCAGGCGATGGCGTGAACGACCCGCGAAGGCGCTCTGGCCAAGGCGGTTCCCGGGGTGCCGGGATCTTCGGGCATGCGGAATTCGCGCACGCCTCTGCGGACGTCGGGAAGTCGGGGAACTCGCGCGGCCAGCGACACCACCCGCAGGAGTGCGATGCCCGCCCAGGTAGCGATCGGTGTCAGCAGGGCGGCGCCGAGCAGGGCCAGGACGATGAGATGAGTCGGGGACTGCGGCACGACCGAGTCGATATCAGCCGAGGTCACGACGACGAGCAGCTGCAGAGTCAGCCACATATTCGCCAGCATCTCGTCCCCTTTCGACGCCTCGATGCTAACACGCACGGCTGCGAGGACCGTGCAGACAAGACGGTCCCGTCCGCTCACGGCGGCAAGGATCCGCCCCGGGCGGATTCGGGTTCACCGGGCATTGAGCGGCTGCCAGGGTGGCACCATGTTCACACACCACATACCGGCCCCGTCCCACCTCGCCGCTTCGTCCCGGTCCTCCGAGACACCCGAGGCCACGGCGACCACAGCGATTCCCGAATCCCAAAGGATGCTCTACGCTTACCGGTCCGTCGTCTTCAACGGGGAGCTGCAGGATGAGAACGGCATGGAGATCATCTCCCGCCTGGTCCTGCTCTCCGCTGAGGACCCGAGCTCCGACATCCACCTGTGGATCAACTCCCCGGGCGGATCGGTGCCGATGATGCATGCGATCGCCGATGTCATCGCCACCGTGCCCAACGACATCGTCACGATCGCGTTCGGGTGGGCCGCCTCGGCGGGGCAGTTCGTGCTCACCTCGGGCACGCCGGGAAAGCGCCTCGCCCTGCCGCACGCCCGCATCCTCCTCCATCAGGGGTCCGGTGGGATCGGCGGAGCCGCGGCCGATATCGAACTGCAGGGCGATGATCTGCGTGAGGTCCGCGATTCGGTGCTCACCCGCATCGCCGAGGCGACCGGGCAGACATATGAGCAGGTGTTCGCCGATTCGCTGCGGGACAAATGGTTCGCAGCCGATGCCGCCCGCGACTACGGACTCATCGACGACATCCTCACTGCTCCGGCGCAGCTGCACGCGAAGATCGGAGGGACGCGATGAGCCAGTACACGATCCCCAATGTCGTCGACCGGTCCGGAGGCGGCGAGAGGATCGTCGACGTCTACTCGCACCTGCTCGGCAACCGCATCATCTACCTCGGTGTGCCCATCGACGACGGAGTGGCGAACACGATCATCGCACAGCTGCTGCACCTCGACGCCAGCAGTCGGGAGCTGCCGATCAGCATGTACATCAACTCCCCGGGCGGATCGCTGACGGCGATGACCGCGATCTACGATGCGATGCACCACATCGGTTCGCCGGTCGCCACCACCTGTGTGGGACAGGCCGCGGCTGATGCGGCCGTGCTCCTGGCGGCGGGAGCCGCCGGCCAGCGCGCCATGCTCGGGCACGCTCGGGCGGTGCTGCGCCAACCGCACGCCGAGGGTGCCCGGGGGACGATTCCCGACCTCATCGTCGCCGCCGATGAGATCGTCCGGCAGCGCCGCGAGGTCGAAGGGATGCTCGCGGCGAACACCGGACGCCGCCCGGAGCAGATCCGCCGCGACCTCGACCGGGACCTCGTCCTCGATGCGAAGGCCGCACAGGACTTCGGGCTCATCGACGTCATCCTCTGAAAGGCCGCTCAGGCGGCGAGCGAGAGCTCGACCCGACCCATCGCCGACCGTGCGGTCGTCTCGTCGCGTCCGCCGGCGCGGAGGAATCCCCGCCGCATGCCATTGGAGGTGAGCACGAGGACGTCGGGCACCTCGAGTCCGAGCGCGATCGTGACGGCCTCAATGACCTCGGAGGACGGATCCTTGAGTCCGCGTTCGACCTCGGACAGGAACTGTGTGGAGACCCCGGAGCGGCGGGAGACCTGACCCAGGGTCAGCCCCAGGTCCGTGCGACGCAGGCGCAGCGTTCTGCCCAGGGCCTCACGCCACAGCGGTCGCGGTGTCGAGCTGGATGTCATGGTCCGAGCCTAGACGTCGGCGGAGGCCTCGGCGATGGTTTCTGCCCTCAGCGGATTCCTGGCCTGCTCGAAGGCGCCGGTCCGCTCAGCTGTCGAGATCGTCCATCAGCGAAGGATCGCGGGCGACTCGGACGAGCGCGGCGGCGAGGGCGGCGATTTCGTCGTCGTCGACGAGTCCGGCGAGAGCCTGCGCATCCTCGGGCAGCTCGGCGGCCTCGGCACCCTTCCTCACGAGAGGATCGACGTGGGGTCGCACCTGAGGCCACACCGCCTGGACCTCACGCAGGAAGACATGCGCTCCCGTCGGACCGATGCCGGTGAATTCCTGGAGCAGCGAGGACAGACGGGACGAGTCCGCCTCGCCCTCGTCTCTGAGACGGCGCAGATCGCCGGCCCAGCGGTCGATGAGCAGGGCTGCGGCATCATCGAGGCGCGTCGCAGTGCTCTCGTCGTAGCGTCGGTAGCCGCCGCGGCCGAGGGCGTCGACCCGCTGCTGCCAGGTGCTCTTACGCAGACGCTGCGGCGTCCTCCACCCGGCGGAGAAGAGTTCGCGGGCGGTGGCGAGTGCGATATCGGCGCTGATCCGAGTCGACAGCAGCAGTGTGAGGACGAGCAGCTGCCACAGCGGCGCCGGCTTGTCGCGCAGAGTGATCGAGGCCTCGGCGGCGAAGGTGCGACCATGCTTGTCGACGAGGCGACGGGCACGATCTCGCTGTGTGCTCATGGAGCCGATCGTAGGCGCGGCGACCGAGACCGCGTCAAGACCCCCATGTCGAGTGACCTGACTCACGTTCACTTCGATCTCGAGCTGAAGTTAGTTTAGGCTGGCCTACGTCAATGCCCGGGAGTCGTCCGGATTCCTCACACTGTCGAAAGGACAGACATGCCAGCTCAACTCTTGCGTCGCTTCGCCGCCGCGGGAACGATCGTCGCCTTCGCCCTCACCGCCGGAGCCTGCAGCCAGGACTCCGACGCATCGGAGTCCGGCTCCCAGGGCTCCGGTGACTTCGAACCGGTGACCATCGAGCACGCACTGGGTGAGGCGGTCATCGAATCCGAACCCGAACGCGTCGTCACCCTCGGCCAGGGCTCGACCGAGACCGCCATCGCCCTCGGCAAGACCCCCGTCGGCATGGAGGAATACGCCTGGGGGAGCGATGACACCGGCTACATGCCGTGGATCTATGAGGCCGTGAAGGACCGGGGAGAGGAGCTGCCCGAGCAGTTCCAGGGAGACACGGAACTCGATGTCGAAGCCATCGCCGAACTCGAGCCCGATGTCATTCTCGCCCCCTGGTCCGGTGTGACCGCCGAGCAGTACGAGCAGCTCGACGACATCGCCCCGACCGTGGCCTACCCCGAGCAGCCGTGGACGATCGAATGGGACGACCAGATCACCACGATCGGCAAGGCGCTGGGGCATGAGGAGGAATCCGAAGGACTGGTCGATGACATCAAGGAGCAGCTCTCGGATGCCAAACGGGACGAGTACAAGGACCTCACCTTCTCCTTCGTCTACAACTCCGGGCCCGGGACTCTGGGCGTGTTCTATCCCACCGAGCAGCGAGTCGCCATGGTCTCGGCCCTGGGTCTGACCCCCGATCCGGTCATCGACGAACTGAAGGAGGACTACGACGAGCCGGGAACGGACTCGGCTCTGATCGGCCTCGAGAACGCGGACAAGCTCAACGACTCCGACCTCCTCTTCACCTTCTACTCCGATGAGGAGAACCGGAAGGAGGTCGAGTCCCAGGGTCTGTACGCGAACATTCCGGCCGTCAAGGCCGGCGCGGTCGTGGCGCCGGAGGACCAGGCCTTCGTCACCGGATCCTCGATCATCAACCCGCTCACGGTCCCGTGGGCTCTCGAGCGCTATGTGCCGATGATCGACAAGGCAGTGGAGAAGCTCGACAGATAAGACGAGCCGAAGCGGGACTCGTCGGGCAGATCAGCTGAGCGCTCTCAATCGAGGGCGCTCAGCTCCTTCCATTCATCCCAGCTGTAGACCCAGTCGGAGATGTCGCTGTCCTGAGTCGACAGGCTCACGTCCGATCCGGTGATCTCGACGGGGTCGCCGAAGAGCGCGGAATCATAGTATTCCTTCGCCCGCTCGGTTGTGAGGTTGACGCAGCCGTGGGAGACGTTCTGTGCGCCCTGGACACCCGCCGACCACGGGGCGGCGTGGATGAATTCGCCGTTGTTGTGGATGCGCACCGCCCACTTCACATCGGTCTCGTAGTCCCACTGCTCGGAGGTCATGGTGTAATCGGCGGCCTTCGACATCACCACATGGGTGCCGTTGTACGACGGTGACTTCGGGGCGCCGAGCGAGGCCGGGAAGTCCATGACCTCCTTGCCGTCACGGGTCACGACCATGCGGTGGGTCTTCGCGCTGGCCTCGACGACCTGCTTGCGGCCGATCTCGAAATCGAGCGTGAGATCGTTCTGACCCACGGTGTTCTCACCCATGGGCACGTTCTTCAGCGGCACATCGACCGAGACCTTCGAGTATGCGGGCCAGAAATCCTTCGGCCGGAAATGCAGACGCGACTGCGGGTCGTCGTAGAGCCAGCCCCAGGATCCCTCGACCTTGCGCTTCTTGCCGTCCTCGTCGGTGACCTCGACCGAGAGCCTGCGCTCGACATCGTCACGGAACTCCTCGGACACAGTCGAACCGAAGTTGAGGATGATCGGTGCCCCGACGCCGACGGTCTGGTCATCGGCGAGGGTGGTGCGCACCGACATCGGTGAGGCATCGGTGTCGCCAACGGTGACCTCAGCGGACAGGTCGACCTCGTCACCGTCCGACGTGGTCGCCGTGGCGCTGACCTCGTAGCTGCTGTCGGCGACGAGGTCGTAGGTCGAGATCCATGCCGCGGACTCCTCCGGCGCCGGGAGGGACTCAGGATCCTCGGCCTCCGTCGACGCGGAGTCCGAGGACTGACCGTCATCCGTTTCAGTGCTCGTCGAGCTCGGTGCGGAGGAACCGGCCTGCGCATCCTCATCGGCCTCGAGGGCCTGACCGCTGCCGTCGAAGAAGACGCCGGGATCGGCGGAGATCCGAGGATGATCAGCCTCGGTGACGGAGATGTTCTTCAGCGTGGCGTTGTCGACGCTGACGCCGATGCGCTGCCCGGGGTCGAGTTCGATCGCATCACCGGATTCGACGGCCTCGCCGAATCGGTCTCCTGTGGGGAGGCTCGCCGCCGATGAGGCGGAATCGCTCGGCGCTGCCGACGCCGTCCCATCATCGGTCGGCTGGGGTGAGTCCGTCTGTGCGGAGGAAGCGGCCTCGGCGGTTTCGTCGCTGATCGTTCCGACGCGGAAGACGGGCTCTGCGGCCGCCTCGGCGGTCTTCGCATCATCGCGGGTCGCATCGGGGTCAGAACTCGACGGCGTGCATGCCGTCAGCAGGGCCAGCGCCGAAAGGGCGGCAATGGCCCCTTGCATCTTCGTGGACAACAGGGAACCTCGTTCGAGCACAGGGATGAGAACTGCGAATAATGGTAGTGAAAGGAAATCACGAAAGTATTAACGAATTCGTCTCTGAGCCCGAAAACGGGTGACGTCAGGATCGCTGCGGCGGAACTGACCTGGGCCGATGGGGGATAAGGGGAGTTGTGGAATTGTGATCTTGGAGAAAGAGGACTCCCCGTGCACCCGCCAGAGCTCGCTTACCCTTGCTGCCTTCCGGCCCTGGGGGAGTTCACAAGATGACGCCACACGGGGAGCCAGCGACCAGTCTAGTCGACAGCGTCCTCGGTGCACAAAACGAGTGGGCGGATCCGGCCGGTAGGCGAAGCCGTCCACCGCATCGGTCAGCGCAGCTGCCGCGCCTTGTCCTCGAGGACGTCGCGTTCGCGGTCGTTCGTCGTCAGTTTCGTCGCGCGGAGGAGTTCCTCGCGGGCCTCCCCGACTTCGCCGAGGCGGGCCAGCAGCTCTCCGCGGACGCTGGGAAGGAGGTGGCAGCGGGACAGCGCACCGGAGTCGGCGAGGGCATCAACCCTCTCCAGCCCGGCGGCCGGCCCCCTGGCCTCGGCGATGGCGATCGCCTGATTGAGATCGGTGATCGCCGAAGGCTTGATGCTGCCGAGGTCGCCGTAGAGGGAGACGATGCGTTCCCAGTCGGTGTCGGCGATCGTGCGGGCGGAGGCGTGCACCTTCGCGATCTGAGCCTGAATCGTGTACGTCCCGCGGGACTCGCGCAGATCTGTCGACCGTTTGAGGGAAGCTTCGCCGAGGCGGATGAGGCTGCGGTCCCACCGGCTCCGTTCCTGGTCGGCGAGCAGAACCGGCGCACCGGTTCGATCGAGGCGGGCGGGGAAGCGGGAGGCGGTGAAAGCCATGAGGGCGACGAGACCGTGGACCTCGGGTTCGCGGGGGAGCAGCCCGGCAGCGATGCGAGCGAGGCGGAGGGCGTCGAGAGCAAGCTCGGGACGCATCCAGTCCGAGCCGGACGTGGCGACGTGGCCTTCGGAGAACATGAGGTAGAGGGACCCGAGGACTCCGCCGAGGCGGTCGCTCCATGCGCTCGCGGGCGGCAGTTCGAAGCGGACCTCGGCTTTTGCGAGCACCTTCTTCGCTCGGACGATGCGCTGTTGGATGGTGGGGACGGGCAGGAGGAATGCGCGGGCGATCTGTTCCGTCGTCAGACCGCCGACGACGCGCAGGGTCAGTGCCAGCTGCGCCTCGCGGGTGAGCACGGGGTGGGCGGAGATGAAGAGAAGGCGGAGCACGTCGTCATCGATCGCGTCCGGATCCCACGGCAGGTCGGAACCGGCCGAGGTCGGGTCGGGGATCTCGGTGGGTCGCGGCCCGGGGCGAGAGCTGCCCACCGGCGAGGTGGCTGGGGCAGTCCCGACGCCCTCGGCAGCGGCAATGAGGCCACGGCCGAGATCCGCGATGCGGTCGTCGAGGCGTTCCCTTCTGCGCCAATGGTCGATCGCCTTCCGCTTGGCTGCCGTCGTCAGCCAGGCCGCAGGGTTGCGGGGAATGCCGGACTCCGGCCAGGTGCTCAGCGCGTCGGCGAAGGCCTCCTGGGCGAAGTCCTCGGCGAGCGGGAAATCGCCGACGTAGTGGGTCACGGCGGCGACGATTCTTGCCCCCTCGATCCGCCACGTCGCCTCGACGGTCCGCTGCGCCGATGCGGAACCGGCCCAGTGGGCCGGGGTCGCATCGGGTCGACGGACCGCCTCGGTGGGGGTCGGGTTCAGTCGCGGCTGGTCTTCAGCTTGCCCTGGTTGATCCATTCCTGTTCTTTCTGGATCCACTCGTTGTCCTGCGGGAAGTCGTCGACGTCGTTGATGCGGCGGATCTCCAATTGGGAGCCGGGTCCGAGCGGTGCGCGCTTGGCCCACTCGATCGCCTCCTCCTTGGTTGAGACGTCGAGGATCCAGAAGCCGTTGAAGAGTTCACGCAGTTCGCCGTAGGGGCCGTCGGTGACGACGGGATCGTCGTCGGAGAAATCGACGACGGATCCTTCCTCGGCATCGGAGAGTCCGGCGCCGTCGACCAGTACGCCGGCGTCGACCATCGACTCGTTGTAGGCGCCCATGGCGGCGATGACTTCGTTGAAATCGGCATTCGCGAAGTCCTCGACGGTTCGCTGATCGACTGCGCGCATGATGAGCATGTACTTCATGATGACTCCTCTGTCATTCGTGATCGGCCGAAAGCCTCGGTCGAGGCCCTCTCATGCACTGCGTCGAACAAGACTATGCGGGATCGACAGGCCGGTGAAAGTTTTTCGAAGAATTGTTGCGGAAGTGGGATCGTTCACACTCGGCCATCGCGATTTCGCATTGTCGTCACGACTCGGATAAGCTGATCCGCGGAGGATTCGCCTAGTGGCCTATGGCGCTCGCCTGGAACGCGGGTTGGGTTAACGCCCTCAGGGGTTCGAATCCCCTATCCTCCGCCGCAGAGAGCCTGTGGTCCGCACTGTGCAGACCACAGGCTCTCTTCTTCGTCTCTGGGACTCCGAGCCGGTTTCAGGATCGGGTGCCGGCAGATCCCGACTCAGGCGGCCTGGCACACCGGACACCAGAAGAGGTTCCTGCCGGCGATCGTGTTCGTCAGAATCGGGCCGCCGCAGATCCAGCAGGGCTGATTCTGCCGCCGGTAGACGTAGACCTCACCGCCGTGGTCGTCCTTCCGCGGGGGTCGGCCCATGGCCTCGGGTTCGTGCTCGGGTCGGACGGTGTCGATGCGGCCGCGCTGCCGACCGATCCTCATGAGTTCAACAGTGTCCTGCCAGATCGCCTCGGCACGTTCCCGACCGAGCGATCTGCCCGGTGTGAGCGGATCGATGCCGAGGCGGAAGAGGACTTCCGCACGATAGATGTTGCCGGTGCCGGCGATGACCGACTGGTCCATGAGCAGGGTGGCGATCGTCGACCGGGACCGCAGGACCCTGTCGATGAATTTCTGCGCATCCGCATCGGGTCGCAACGGGTCGGGACCGAGCCGGTCGATGACGGCGGCGA
Organism: Candidatus Brevibacterium intestinavium; assembly: GCA_019117545.1. Lineage (GTDB taxonomy): Bacteria > Actinomycetota > Actinomycetes > Actinomycetales > Brevibacteriaceae > Brevibacterium > Brevibacterium intestinavium. The sequence continues at coordinate 1,681 of DWZN01000099.1, read as the reverse complement.
CCTCGGCGGGGTCGAGGAGCGCGCAGGTGTTGGGTCCGCGCAGATCGACCGTGCTCACACCGTCGGTGACACGCCAGCGGACCTGCCCGACGACCTCGGGTTCGCCTTCGGCCAACCGCATCGTGCCGTAGATGCCCAAATGGATGTGGACTTCGGCCGCAGTCGAGGCGAACCCGACGAAGAGGTGCTTGCCCCAGGCCTCGGCGCTTTCGAGGACGTTCCCATCGAGCAGGCGGGCACCGGCGAAGCGACCCTGCGGACTGGAGGATGCGATGCGGTGACCGGCGAAGGTGTCGACGATGTCGCTGGCCAGTCGGTGGATCACATGGCCTTCCGGCATGTCTGACTTCTCCTTCGTCCGGGCCGGGACTCTGCCCGGTTCGTTCGGCTGGTGCCTCAGCCAGCATATGTCGTGGCCCGGGCGACGACGCACGCAGGTATGTCAGCCCGCGGACGAGCCGCTGACCGACCGCCGCGGATCAGCTCAGCTTCTCGGAGATCGCGGCGTTGAATGCCTCGAGGTCACCGGGGTTGCGGGAGGTGATGAGGTTGCCGTCGACGACCACCTCGGCGTCGGTCCAGTCGGCACCGGCGTTGATGAGGTCGGTCTTCGTCGAGATGAAGGACGTCAGCTTCCGTCCCTCGGCCAGGCCCGCCTCGGCGAGGATCCACGGTGCGTGGCAGATCGCGGCGACGGGTTTGTCCGCTGAGAAGAACGCCTTGACGAGTTCGACGGCGTTCTCATCCAAGCGCAGGGCGTCGGCGTTGAGAGTGCCGCCGGGCAGGACGAGCGCATCGAAGTCCTCGACCGAGGCCTCGGAGACGGGAACGTCGACGGGGAACTTCTCGGCGTGTTCCCAATCGCCTTCCATCGCCTGGAGTGTGCCTTCGGATGGCGAGACGATGACGGTGGTCGCACCGGCCTCGTCGAGGGCGGCGCGGGGGCTGGTCAGTTCGACCTGCTCGACGCCGTTGGTGAGGAGGAACGCGATCTTCTTGTCAGAGATGGCCATTGTGGTGCTCCTTAACGATTGGCGATTCCGTAGTACGAGCGCCGTCCGTTCGCCGGTGCCCATGCTGCTTCAACGACACAGACGCCGGACTTGTTCCACGCAGAGCTTTTCGCCCTCCGCATCCGGCGACCCTGGTTCGGAGGGGGCCCATCTGCCTATTCTGGAGGGAATTTCTCGCCGCGGATGTCGAGAACTGACCTACGGCTTCGTCCCAGACATGTCAGCGAGCACAACCGGTGCGAGCGGCACGAGACAAGGAGACAGACATGGCCAAGTACCTCATGCTCAAGCACTACCGGATGCCTGCCGAATACATGGACTTCACCCCGATGGAGGAGTGGAGCCCGGACGAGGTCGACGCGCACATCGCCTATATGAACGCCTTCGCCGATCGGCTCAGGGAAGCCGGCGAACTCGTCGACTCCCAGGCACTGTCACCCGAGGGCACCTTCGTCCGGTCCGGCGGAGACGGAAAGCCGCCGGTCACCGACGGTCCGTTCCCCGAGACCAAGGACCTCATCGCCGGATGGATGGTCATCGACGTCGAGAGCTGGGAACGCGCACTCGACCTCGCCGCAGAGCTCTCGGCAGCACCAGGCAAGGGAGGACAGCCGATCAACGAATGGCTCGAACTGCGCCCCTTCCTCGCCCAGGCGCCGAGCGTCGAT
>DWZN01000098.1 GCA_019117545.1 Candidatus Brevibacterium intestinavium | reverse complement strand
CGATTTGTGTGCATCCGGCGGTGGAAAAATAGTTGTCCACAGGCCTTATCCACATGGTGGATAACTTACACGGGTGTATTCCCCCTGGTCAGAGCCTTAGAATAATTTATCCACAGGAGACGCACCCGGCTTGGGTATAACTTGCGCCTTGTGGATAGCTGCAGCTACCGCCAGCGTGTGGACATGATCAGCCCCGCCACGAAGAAGGCGAAGCCGATGAGGATGTTCCAGTTGCCCCAGGCCTCGACGGGGAATGCGCCCTGGGAGACGTAGAAGGTGACCAGCCAGATCAGACCGACGAGGAGGAGCCCGATGAGCACGGGCAGGAACCAGCTCGGATTCGGCTTGATCGTCTGCTGCCCCGAGGTCGAGGTGTAGCTCGCGGTCTTGCGCCCCTTCGACCGCTTGGCCGGATTGCCCGAACGGGAGGTGCGCTTGGCGGTCCCCGCCTTCGAGCCTGCGCCCTTGGAGGACTTGGAACCTGAGCTCTTCGACCCGGAGGACTTGGAGTCCGAGCCCTTCGACGACTTCGCGGTCTTCGACGACTTCGCGGAGGCCTTCGTCTCAGAAGCCTTGGAGTCCTGCGACTCGGTCTTCTCGTCCTCGCCGGACTCGGCTTCGGTGTCGTCGGCGGACTCGGCCTTCTGTGCTGCGGACTCGTCTGCCGTGGTCTCCTCCGCCGCCTGGGTGTCTGCGGCTTCGGTGTCTGCCGACTCGGTGTCGACTGTTTCGGTCTCGACTGCCTCGACCTCGTCGCCGGACTCGAACTGCTTGCTCTTGGCAGCCGATGTGCGAGAAGTGCGCTGGGGGCGCTGGGTCCGTCCTTTGGACTTGGCCACGAGTACTCCTTTAACGGTCGACCTCGGAAGGGGCCGCCGAGTCAATGGTTGGGGACAATCGCGACCAGTCTACTGCCGACGGGGGTCGCAGGGAAAAACTCCGACTACCCTGAAAGCCGCCGGAGAGCGCCCCGAACGGTGATTCCCATAGGATAAAGTGCATAGGGGTGTCCCCGCCTGTCGCTGAGACGGGCTCTGACAATGCAGTGACAGTCACGGAGCAGCAGTGGTGAATAGTTCCTCCTCGGCCGACGAGCCGAGCGCGAATCCGCCTTCGCGACCCACCATTCGGCCTGCGCAGAGGCAGAGCCCCGCCTCTCACTCCACCGGCCACCCCGGTGCCGACGACCTCTCAGGTGCTCACGATCAGCAGTCGCTGCCCAGTCGACGCGAACTGCGCCGACGTGAGGCCGAGGCGGCCGCAGCCCAGGGCAGGCCGACCGCCGTCTACTCCGATGCCCCGCCCATGTACGCCGAGCAGGCGACACAGGCGATGCCCGCGGCCTCCCAGGCGATGCCTGCGGCAGGTGGGGGCGACCTCGGCGATGGCCGGCCTGACGAATCCGGTCGCCGTCGGCGACGCCGGCCCGCGCAGCGGGAGCGGCTGGGACCGATCCGGGCAACCGTGCGGACCTTCGGCGAACTGTGCATCACCGCCGGCCTCGTGCTCATCCTCTTCGTCGTCTGGCAGCTGTGGTGGACGGACATCCAGGCCAACCGTGACAACGAGGTCCTCGCCGACGAGCTGACCCAGGACTGGGCGAACCAGGACCCGAACGAGCTTCCCGATGACCCGGACGAACCCGTGGTCGCCGATCCGGTGGACAAGAACAGCGCCTTCGGCATCTTCTACATCCCGCGCTTCGGCGACGACTACTACCGCACCGTGGCCGAGGGCGTCGACCTCGAACCCGTGCTCAACCGGATGGGCGTGGGCCGCTACCCGAACTCGGCGATGCCCGGCGATGTCGGCAACTTCTCCGTGGCCGGTCACCGCGTGACCTACGGCAAACCGTTCAATCAGATCGCGGAGCTGCGTCCCGGCGATGAGATCATCGTCCAGACGAAGGACGGCTTCTACACCTACACCTTCCGCAACTTCGACATCATCCTGCCCGATGCCGTCGAAGTGCTCTCGCCCGTCCCCGATGAGCCCGAGTACAAGGGCAAGGACCGGATCCTGACGATGACGGCGTGCAACCCGATGTTCTCGGCCCGGGAGCGCTACGTCGCCTACGCCGAACTCACCGACTGGACCCCCGCCCAGGACGGACCGCCGGAGAGCATCGAGGATTCGAAGGCATACGACAAGGTCACTGAGAACGGTGGTGCATAGGATGTACGCATTCATCTGGCGTCTGCTTCCCGGCAATTGGTTCGTCAAGCTCATCTTCGCCCTCATCCTCATCGCGGCGGTCGTGCTGCTGCTCATGCAGTACGTGTTCCCCGTCATCGCGCCCTATATGCCCTTCAACAACGCAACCGTGACCGATGGTGGCCAATGACCAAGATCCTCGTCATCGACAACTACGACAGCTTCGTCTACACGCTCGTGTCCTATCTGCGCCAGCTCGGGGCCCAGGTCGACGTCGTCCGCAACGACGACATCCCGGCAGTCGATGTGCCCGAGACCGTGAGCGCCTACGACGGAGTCCTCCTGTCCCCAGGGCCCGGTATCCCCGCCGAGTCCGGCGTCTGCCCGTCCCTGCTGGCCTGGGCCGAGACCGCCGATCTGCCCGTCTTCGGCGTCTGCCTGGGCCATCAGGCCCTCGGCGAGGTCTTCGGCGCGCAGGTGACGCATTCGCCCGTGCTCATGCACGGCAAGACATCGGTCATCACCCACGACGAGCAGGGCCTCTTCTTCGGCTGCCCGAACCCGCTGACGGTGACCCGCTACCATTCGCTGGCGATCGTCGACGAGACGCTCGACCTCGAGAAGTTCGAGGTCACCGCGCGCACCGAGGACGGCATCGTCATGGCCATCGAGCACCGCGAGCGTCCGCTCTTCGGCGTCCAGTTCCACCCCGAGTCCGTGCTCACCGAATGCGGCTACCTCATGCTCGGCAACTGGCTCGAGGTGTGCGGGCTGGAAGGCGCGGCCGCCTCCGCCGCGCAGATGTCCCCTTTGGCATCCGCGATCTCCTGAGAGCCCAGAGCGATCTCCTGACGCTCGAAGGGTGTTGCCCGAGGCCGCCGGTCGCTAAAATCGGGTGCACACAGTTCGCGCATCCGATGGAGCCGCGCTGACTGGGGAAGGACCCGCGATGTCAGAACCGAGCTATCTGCGAGAAGACCCGTTCTCCGAATTCACCGTCCTCGAGGTGCCGGCCTGTCCGGCCGCGGTCGTCGAGGCCCGGGACGTGTCCTGGGAGGACCTGCCGAGGCTGTTCGACCACACCTTCTCCGGTCTCTTCCCGGTCCTGACCGAGGCCGGGGCCGAGCCCGCCGGGCCGGCGTTCGCCCTCTACACGAGGCAGCCGAGCGAGACCGTCGACCTGCAGGTGGGGATCGCGATCTCGAAGGGCCTGACCCGGGCGGAGCCGATCGCGCACGGCCTGCTGGTCATCCCCTCCGAGCTGCCCGCCGGATCGATGGCCGTCCGCAGTCACATCGGCGGCTATGACGGTCTGGAACAGGCCTGGGCGCAGCTGCTCGAGGCGGCCATCGAGGCCGGCCATCATCCGGGTCTGCCGTTCATCGAACTCTATGTCACCGAGCCCGGCGCCGAGGCGGATCCGGCGAGTCTGCGCACGGATCTCTTCCTCACCCTCGACTGACGTCCTGTCGACTCCCGAGAACGCGCTGCGGGCTCAGTCCCTGCCCGCGGAATCTGCCCAGCCGTCGAACAGGCCGCCCGAGCCGCCCATCGAGTCGGTGTCCTTGTCCTTGTCATCATCGTCGCCGTCGTCATTGCCGTCGTCGTCGCTGCCGCCGTCATCGGAAGGAGACGTCGGG
>DWZN01000097.1 GCA_019117545.1 Candidatus Brevibacterium intestinavium | reverse complement strand
CTCAACGACCGTTACCGCATCGATGCCAAGATCGCCCGCGGCGGCATGGCCATGGTCTACCGCGGCACCGATCTGCGCCTCGATCGTGAGATCGCGATCAAGGTCATGCACGAGCACCTCATCTCCGATGAGACCTTCGTCGAGCGCTTCCGGCGGGAGGCGATCAACGCGGGTCGGCTGACCCACCCGAATCTCGTGGCCATCCACGATCAGGCCCGAGACGGCGACATCGTCTACCTCGTCATGGAGTACCTGCCCTCGGTGACGCTGCGCCGCGAGCTCAAGCATCGCGGCACGTTCACTCCCAGGCAGGCCATCGTCGTCCTCGACGCGATCCTCGCCGCCTTGGAGGCCGTGCACTCGACGGGCATCATCCACCGTGACCTCAAGCCCGACAATGTGCTGCTGGGCACCGACGGGCAGGTCAAGCTCGCCGATTTCGGGCTCGCCCGCGCGGTGACGACGGCGACGACGACGAAGACGCTCATCGGCACCGTCGGCTACGTCGCTCCCGAGCTCGTCACCCGGACCGGAGCCGATGCCCGGACCGACCTCTACACCGTCGGCATCATGTTCTACGAGATGCTCACCGGCGCCCAGCCCTATACCGACGATGTGCCGATCCAAGTCGCCTACCGGCATGTCCATGACACGGTTCCCCCGCCCTCCGAGGTCGTCAACCGCCTGAGTCCGCGGTTGGACGCGCTGGTGCTGTGGGCGACGTCGAAGGATCCGGCGGACCGTCCCGCCGATGCCGCGGAGTTCCGACTGGCTCTGGCCGAGACGCGCGCGGAGATGACCGAGGCCGAGTTGGACCTCGGCGATCCCGAGGTCGCGTCCGGGGAGCACTCCCCCGTCCTCACCGCCAGCATCGACCTCAGCGAGGAAGCGCCGAAGGAGAAGCGCTCCCGCACCGATGAGATCCCGTATCTCGAAGACGAAGACGACGCCGAGGCGGCCGATGAGGAAGTCACCGACTCCGCCGAGAGGGATTCGCCCGGTGCCGGGCCCGCTGCCGCAGGTGCCGGTGTCGCGGCTGCCGCCGCGGGAATCGGCGGAGTCACCTCCGCCGTCACCTCGGGCACCGGTGACGCCGACGGCGACGAGGCCAGCGACGAGGACGACGATTCATCAGACACCGAGGACGAGGATTCCTCGGACGACGAAGGCACCGCTGACGGCGAGGATCCGACCGGAGCTGCGGGAGCAGGTGTCGGCGGCGGAGCTGCTGTCGGCGCGGGAGCCGCGGGCACGGCGGCCGCTGTCGACGGCGAGGATTCAGAAGACGGCGAAGGCTCAGACGCCGGCGGCGGGACATCGGCCGGGGCCGCAGTCGCCGCATCGGCAGCCACCGGGTCCGCGGCCGCCTCGGCGGGGGGCTCTTCCTCACGTCGTCGTCGCCGACTGCTGACCTCGGTCGTCGCCGTCGCGGCTGTGCTCGCGCTGGTGGCGTGGCTGGTCATCGCGAACCTTCCCGAACCGACATCCATCGTGCCCGGTCAGCTGGCCGGCAAGAAGGTTGACGAGGTCACTTCGCAGCTGCAGGACAGCGACCTCAAGGCCGAGCCCAAGGAAGTCTTCGACGACACGGTGCCCGCAGGCCAGGTCATCGGCACCGAGCCCGTCAGCGGGTCCGAACTGGCACCGGAATCGACTGTCACGGTCGTCGTGTCCAAGGGCGAGGAGAAGTTCGCCGTGCCCGAGCTCGAAGGACTCAGCTCCGATGAGGCGAAGGCCGCTCTGAAGGAGGCCCACCTCGCCGTCGGTGACGTCTCTGAGGAGTACAGCGACACCGTTGACAACGACGCTGTCATCTCGGCGTCGGAGAAGCCCGGGAAGAAGCTGTCGAAGGGCGAGAAGATCGACCTCGTCGTCTCCAAGGGCGTCGCGCCGATCCCAGTGCCCAATGTCGAGGGGCTGACGTTCGACGCCGCCTATGCGACGTTGGCCAAACGCGGTTTCCGCGTCGGCAAGGACGAGGTCTTCGACGATGACGTGCCCAAGGGCAAGGTCGTCTCACAGTACCCGAAGTCGACCGAGTCGAAGCCGGCGAATTCGCTCATCATCGTCCGCGTGTCCAAGGGCGAGGAGAAGAAGGAAGACTCCAAGGACGACAAGAAGGACAAGAAGAAGGACGACAAGTCCGACGATGACAAGAAGGACAGCGACAAGGACAAGAAGGACTGACCGCGCAGTGATCGAAGGCACCTCGTGCTGCCTGAGGGCGACTGCCGTCTGACTGTCCGTCACGAATCAGGAGGCCGGGGCCACCGCATTCGACTGCGGTGGCCCCGGCCTCCTGATGTGTCCGAGCGATTCGGCCCTTACCGATGCCGAACCATTCGACTCGTCCGCGTCACTTCCTGCGCGTGAGGTACTCAGCGACCTGGAAGGCCATTTCGAGCGACTGGTCGTGGTTGAGTCGCGGGTCGACGAGGGTCTCGTAGCGACGCCGCAGACCTTCGTCATCGATCTCCGTGGCCCCGCCCATGATCTCGGTGACGTCGTCACCGGTGAGCTCGATGTGCAGGCCGCCGGGGATGGTGCCCGCATCGCGGTGGGCGTTGAAGAAGCCCTCGACCTCGGCCATGACGTCTTCGAACCGGCGCGTCTTGTAGCCGGTGTTCGAGGTGATCGTGTTTCCGTGCATGGGATCGCAGACCCAGGTCACATGCGGCAGCCGGTCGCCGATGCCGTCGAGCAGCTTGGGCAGGGTCTCACCGATCTTGCCGGCGCCCATGCGGGTGACGAAGGTGAGTCGACCGGGGTCGGCGTCCGGATCGAGCTTCTCGGCCAGGGCGAGGGCTTCGTCTGCTGTCGCCGTGGGGCCGAGCTTGACGCCGATCGGGTTGCGCACCTTGGACAGGAAGTCCACGTGCGCGCCGTCGATCTCGCGGGTGCGCTCACCGATCCACAGGAAGTGTCCGGACACGTCGTAGGCTTCGCCGGTGCGGGAGTCGATGCGGGTCAGTGCCCGTTCGTACTCGAGCAGCAGGGCCTCATGGGCGGCGTAGAACTCGGTGGTCTTCAGCGCATCGAAATCGGCACCGCAGGCATCCATGAACCGGATGGCGCGGTCGATCTCGGCGGCGGTCTGCTCATAGCGCTGGTAGCCGGGGTTCGAGGCGAGGAAGCCTCGATTCCACTCGTGGACGAAGCGCAGGTCGGCGAACCCGCCCTGGGTGAAGGCGCGGATGAGGTTCAGCGTCGAGGCGGACACGTGGTAGGCCTTGAGCAGACGCTCGGGGTCGTGTCGACGGGACTCCTCGGTGAATTCGTAGCCGTTGACGATGTCACCGCGGAACGACGGCAGGGTGACCCCGTCGCGGGTCTCCATGTCCGCCGACCGGGGCTTGGCGAACTGACCGGCCATGCGGCCCATCTTCACCACGGGCATCGACCCGCCGTAGGTGAGCACGGCCGCCATCTGCAGCACTGTCTGCACGCGGGCGCGGATCTTGTCCGCCTGGGCTCCGTCGAAGGACTCGGCGCAGTCGCCTCCGGCGAGGACGAAGGCCTCTCCGCGCGAGGCGGAGGCGATGCGGTTCTTGAGCACATCGGCTTCACCTGCGAACACCAGCGGAGGCGAGGTCCGCAGATCGCCGAGCACCTCTTCCAGAGCAGCACTGTCGAGATAGGTCGGCTGCTGCTTCGGGTCCATCTCACGCCAGTCGTCGAGACCGCGGAGATTGTCATTGCCGGCAGCGGCGATTTCCCTATTGGCGAGTACTGGATCGGTGTGGAGGCTCACTGTTTCACTTTCATGGGTTCTCAGTTCCGGTTTCGAAGTCATCGGCCGAGACGTTGTCGAGGAAGTCCCTGAACTGGGCGACTTCGTCTTCATCGGCCTCAGGAGCTTCGATCCCGGACTCTTCGAGCAGTTTGGATTCGACGTAGACGGGGCACTCTGCGGTCAGCGCCAGCGTCACCGCGTCCGAGGGACGTGCGGAGATCGACTTGCCGTCGTTCGTGTGCAGTTCGGCCAGGAAGATCTGACCGTCCTTGCCGGTGATCGTCACATCTGCGAGTTCGGCATCGTACTGGGTGAGGACGTCGAGCAGAAGGGCGTGCGCCATCGGCCGCGGCGGAGTCAGTCCCCGCTGTGCGATCGACAGCGCATTGGCCTCGATCGCACCGACCCAGATCGGCAGATAGTACGCGGGTTCACTGGCTTTGAGCAGGAGTATCGGTTGGTTGGCGGGCATTTCGATGCGGACGCCGACAACCTCGACTTCGATCTTTGACATTATCCCCCGGTCAGGAGCGCGGACGCTGCTGGAAGATCATTCGGAACTTGCCGATCTGCACATCGGCGCCGTTCTGCAGTTCGATGGAATCGATGAGCTGACGGCCCACATAGGTTCCGTTCAGCGATCCCGTGTCCCGCAGCGTGAATCCGCTGGGAGTGCGGATGAACTCGGCGTGCTTGCGCGAGACGGTGACGTCATCGAGGAAGATGTCCGCGTTCGGGCTGCGGCCCACGGTCACCACATCGGTGTCGAGCAGGATCTGCGAGCCCGAGTCCGGTCCTGACACGACGACGAGGAGCGCATCGGCTTCCTGCAGACCGTCGAGGTCGGGCACCGGGTGGATCTCACCGGTGTGCGGATCCAGGATTCCCTGGAACTGCTGCCTGCCCGAATCACTCATCTGATCCTGCTGTCCCCCGGCCGGGTCGCCCTGCGGCTGACCGGACTGCGGCTGACCGTATCCCTGCTGCGGCTGGTTCTGGCCGTACTCGGGTTGGCCGCCCTGGTTCGGATCGAACTGCCCGGAACCGTTCTCACCGTAGTGCTGGCCCTGGCTGCCCTGAGGCTGACCGGACTGCTGGTACTGCTGGGGCTGGCCCTGCCCATTGTCGGCATAGGGCTGATTGCCCGGCTGAGATCCGCCGTAGTTCTGGCCGCCGTAGTTCTGGCCGCCCGGAGCGGTTCCGCCGAAGTTCTGACCGTCGCCGAACTGCGGGGCCTGCGATCCGCTGGTGGCCGGCTGCTGACCATAGGGCGGGGTGTTGCCCTGTCCGTTCTGATCGATCTGCGGGCTCATCCGCGTCGCTGACTCGTCGCCGCCGGCGCCGGCACCGAACGGGAACTTCTTCGACTGCGGGACCTGGCCGTTGTCGTACCAGGACTGCGAGGGGGTCGGACGACTCTGATCGTTATTCTGCGACATTATGCCTCCTCGCTCTGAATGAGCTCTTTGTACTGCTCGCTGTCCATCAGCGATTCGACCTGATCGGGTTCGCTGAGCTCAACAAGATACATCCACCCGTCTTCGAAGGGGGACGAATTCACGGTTTCGGGTGAGTCGTCAAGCGAGTCGTTGACCTCGGTGATGGTCCCGGAGACGGGTGCGATGAGATCGGAGACGCTCTTCGTGCTCTCGACTTCACCACAGGATTCGCCGGAAGTGATCGAATCGCCCACGGCAGGCAGATCGACATAGACGACGTCGCCCAGCTGCTCCTGGGCGAAATCGGTGATACCCACCCGGACCACAGCATCGTCTTCCGTCGTCGCGACCCACTCGTGGTCGCGCGAATACCGCAAAGACACTGGGTAATCCAGATCTGCCATGTCGACTCCTCTAGTTTGTCGGTGTACCAAGCATAGCCGCCCGGAGCACCTTCATAACAATCGCGAAACGGAAATGTTACCGAGTCACCGGATCAAGCCTGTGCAAGCCCCGTTTCCTCGGTATCCACCTGGGATGATACCTGCTTTTCGAAGGTCACGGTATGTGGTTTTGGCACTTGACCCCCGATCGGTATAAGCTGGTCCTCGTTGCCCACGAGGGAGTACGGTGACGGGCTATGGCGCAGCTTGGTAGCGCGCTTCACTGGGGGTGAAGAGGTCGTGGGTTCAAATCCCGCTAGCCCGACCATGTGATGTCCCACGTCATCGTTCACTCGATGACGTGGGACATTCTTCGTTTCCGACCCCGGTCTCCCCACTGTCCCGGCCTCGATCAGCTCTCCGCGCGGCGGGGCGGGTCGAGCCGGTGCGCGAACACCGCTGTCAGCACGCCGACCATCACGAGCAGGCTCAGGCCCCAGCGCAGTCCCGCCTCGGCGGCGATGAGCCCGACCAGCGGACTGGTGCCGAGGAACCCGACCCGCATCAGCCAGTTCACGAGCGTCACTCCCCCGGCACGGCCGACCCCGGGCAGCTGTGCGGCCGCGCCCAGGGCTCCGGGCACCAAGGTCGCCGAACCGAATCCGAGTGCGGCCATCGCGATCAGCAGCAGCACGGGCTCTTCTGCGAACACGGCACCGAGGCCTCCGAGCGCGATCATTCCTCCCCCGATCCGGGCGATGCGGCCGGCTCCGAACCTCATCACCAGCATGTCCCCGCTGAATCGGCCCAGGCATTGGCTGCCGATGACGATGCTGAAGGCGATCCCCGCCGAGGCGGCCGGAACGCCTGCCAGCCGGACTGCGGCCAGACCCGCCCAATTGTTCGCGATGTCCTCGACGGCGGAACCGCAGATGGCGATGATCGCCAGCGGCAGTGCGGCGAGCAGGATCGCCGTCTTCGAACGCGTCGGCCCCTGGCCCGGCTCGACGTCAGGCGAGGCCGGCTCCGTGTCCCCTGCGGCGTCCGAATCGGCCACCCGTCGCGGTGCGGCACCGTCGCCGATGAGTCGGCGACCGAGGATCGTGACTGCCACGGCGATGATCGCAACCGCCGCCAGCCACACACGCATATCGACGCCGGAGCTCGCGGCCACTGTGGCGGCTGCGCCGCTGAGCAGACCGCCGAGGCTCCACAGCGCATGCATCGAGGACAGGATGGTGCGCTGCAGACGTTCCTGCACGGCGATGCCGACGACGTTCTGGGCGACGTCGACGATCGCGTCGCAGCAGCCCAGCAGGAGCAGACAGATCGCCATCATCAGCCCGTTGACCGACCATGCGGTCGTCGCGGCGGCCAGACCGAGCAGGACCGTTCCGCCGATGACGACCCGATGGGCGCCGAATCGTGCGATCAGCGCTGCCGGCAGCCCTGAGGACAGCAGCGAACCCGCCGCGTAGCAGGCGACGGCGAGGCCGAACTGCCAGGAGTTCAGTCCGAGCCTGTCCACCAGCAGCGGATACCACGGCAGAATGGACGCCAGCACCGCGCCGTTTCCGGCGAACCAGAGTCCGACCCCGGCGACTGATCGCCGGCCGGTGCGGCGCCGGCCGTTCAGCGGTGCACCCGCGTTCGGTCAGGGAGGTGGCGGTCGGACGGCATCGGTTCAAGCGTCCTTCAGGACCCTGCCGGCCCGCAGATCGCGTCCGGCTTGGGCGAGGATGAGCAGTCCGACCAGCACGCCCGCCAGGCTCAGCCACAGTCCCTCGGTCATGAAGATCAGCACCATCGAGGCGAGGACGGGAGCGAGCCGGCGCAGCGACCACCACACGTACCCGCCGAAGCTCGGCATGGCCACATTCGCGGAGTCCGCGACGGATTTGACCATGAAGTTCGGACCGTTGCCGATGTAGGTGATGGCCCCGCCCATGACTGCGCCCAGTGATACGGCGATGAGCAGCGGTTCGGCGACGCCGGCGACGCGGGGTTCGCCGGGGACCTGGGAGGCCATCTCGAAGAAGGTGGCATAGGTCGGCGCATTGTCGAGCACCGAGGACAGGCCACCGGTGAAGACGAACAGCGAGATCTCATTGAGCGGGATCTTATGGGCGACCTGACCGAGGTACTGAAGGGCGGGCATCATCGTGAGGAAGATGCCGATGAAGAGGGCACCGACTTCGAGGATCGGCGTCCAGGTGAATTTGTTGAGGTTGAACCTCGCGCCTCGGTCGCCGAACAGGAACGAGGTCAGCGCCGAGGCGATCATGACGAGTTCGCGCCAGGGCACGCAGTCGACGAACGTCGCATGCCCGGCCTCGACCGCGTGGGCGTCGACCGAGGGGATGAAGGCGACGGAGAGGATGATGATCGCGAGGAACACCAGGCCGCTGGATCCGCGCAGGCCCAGTTTCGTGGCGTATTCGGCATCCTTGGCCAGAGCTTCCGCCGGCTCTTTCGCATACATCTTCGTGTCCAGGGCGTAGTAGCTGATGAGCAGCAGCGCGTTGACGAACAGCCAGTACGGCCACAGACCGAAGGTCCATTCGAAGGGCACACCGCGCAGCATGCCGAGGAACAGGGGCGGATCGCCCAGCGGCGTGAGCAGACCTCCGCAGTTGGCGACGATGAAGATCGTGTAGATGACGGTGTGGGTCCGATGCTCGCGGTCCTGGTTCGTATTGAGGATCGGCCTGATGAGCAGCATCGCCGCGCCCGTGGTGCCGATGAAGGAGGCCAGGGCGCCGCCGACGGCCAGGAAGATCGTGTTGTTCCTCGGTGTCGCTTTGATGTCGCCGACGAGGAAGATTCCGCCCGACGCGACGAACAGGCTGCCGATGAGGACGATGAACTGGAAGTACTCGAGCAGTGCGTCCATGACGGTGCTGCCGGCTCCGCCGATGAGGAACCACACCGCGATCGGGATTCCGAGGACGAGTGCGACGATGAGTTTGACGAGGTTGCGGTCCCAGATCTTCTCCGTGGCCGGGATCAGCGGGAGCACCGCGATGCATCCGAGCAGCAGCACGAACGGGATGATGCTCCACCAGGCCACGACCATCCGAGTCCTCCTTCTCACACTGTCGGCGAGTTCTTCCGACGCGTCGACGCTGACAACATTCTCACTCTACTGAACTCCCGCACCGATTCTGACCACCGATGACGTGATGGACTGTGGCGAAGGACCGGCTGAAGGAGGCACAGACGGGTGAGGTCAGCACCGCGTGGCCCCAGGGCCGGTGGGCTCAGAACCGAGTGGGCTCAGGGAAGGGCGCGTTCAGAACCGGGAGTGTTCAGGGTCGAGCGCGTTCAGGACCGGGAGTGTTCAGAGCCGGGCGTGTTCAGGATCGGGTGAACTCGGCACCCGGGCCGATGCTCGCCTCGGACTCAGCGGCAGCTTCGGAGGTCTCGTGCGGCTTCTTCAGACCGATGACCAGGCCCACGACGGCCAGGGCGAAGCACACCGCCAGCCCCACGGTCAGTCCCGGCGCTGCCTGGTATCCGGCCGCCAGGGCCTTGAAGCCGATGAGCCCGACCGTCGAGTAGATCGTCGCCCACATCGCCCCGCCGACGGCCAGCGCCGGCAGGTAACGGCGGTAGCTCATCCCGGTCGTGCCGGCGGCGAGGTTGAGCACCGTCTGGATTCCGATCATGAGGAAGCTCACCGCGATCACCGGCGCCCCGTAGCGTTCGATCATCGCTTCGGCCTTCCGGTACTTCGGCCCGGACATCATCCGATCGACGCGCTCGATCCTGCGGATCCCGGTGCGTGCCAACCGTCCGAGCAGGAAGGTTCCGCCGGCGCGGGCGAGGATGATGCCGAAGAGGATGAGCCAGGTGACAGCGATCGGGAACGACCAATTCAGTGGATTCATCGCAGGTGCCCTTCCTCTGATTCGTTCTGTCCCGGACGGCTCGGGGTCCGAGTCCTCCTCGGCACCAATCCTACGCCATATGAGGTTAGTCTTTCCTCACTAAGTGTTGCCGGCGCATGTGATCTGCGGCGCGGTTCAGACGAGTTCCCCGCCGAGGTAGACCGCCGCCACTCGGTCTTCGATCCCCCGCACATCAGCCGTGCGCAGATCCCGGTCGATGACGACGAGGTCGGCCAGTTCGCCCGCGCCGAGGCGGCCGATGCGATCGTCGTCGAGCACGTGTGCGGCCACCGAGGTGCCGGCGGCCAGCGCTTCCTCGGTCGACAGCCCCACCTCGGCCAGCAGGCTGATCTCTTCGAGGTTCTGCCCGTGCGGGCCGACTCCGGCGTCGGTGCCCATGGCGATCGGAACCCCGGCCGAGTGTGCGCGGGTGATCGAGGCCCGGTGGGCTTCGACGACCCGGTGGGCCTTGTCCACGACCGAGGCCGGCAGGCTCTCGCCCGCCTCGGCGGCCTTGATCACGGCCTGCGGGGCCTGCAGGGTCGGGACCAGGTAGGTGCCGTGCTTGAGCATGAGGTCGATGGCTTCGTCATCGAGGTAGATGCCGTGCTCGATCGAGCGGACACCGGCACGGACGGCGTTCTTGATGCCCGGTGCGCCCTGCGCATGGGACATCACGTGTGCGCCCTGGGCGGCCGCCTCGGCGACGATGACGCCGATCTCGGCCTCGGTGAACTGGGAGTGGCGCGGATCGTCGCGCGGTGAGAGCACTCCGCCGGTGGAGCAGATCTTGATGTGGTCGGCTCCGGCGCGCAGCAGTTCGCGGGTCTTGCGCTGGACTCCTTCGAGTCCGTCGGCGACACCGGAGGGACGGCCGGGGTGCGGGGACAGGAACGGCGATTCGGCGCCGGAGACCAGGTGGAAGTCCCCGTGTCCGCCGGTCTGGGACATGATGTTGACGGCGATCGACAGCCTCGGGCCGCGCACGGTGCCGGTCTCCACGGCGACCTTCGCGCCGAGGTCGGTGCCGCCGGCATCGCGCACCGCGGTCACTCCGCCCTTGAGCGTGGCTTCCATATGGGCCACGGAGTTGTAGAACTGGAGGGAGAACGGGTCGTGGAAGTTCGAGGTCGCCGCCGCTCCGGAACTGGTCAGGTGTACGTGGCAGTCGATGATCCCGGGCAGGATCGTCCTGCCCGTGCAGTCGACGAATTCGTCGTCGGCGTTGTGCGATCCCTGTCCTCCCTCCGTCACCGAGGCGACCCGTCCGCCGTCGATGACGACATCGCGGGTGCCGGGCAGGAATCGGGTGCCGTCGAAGACCGTGGCGTGGGTAAGGACTGTGACCATGGACGTGCTCCTCATCGTTGAAAGTCAAGCAGGCGATCGCGTGCGCCTCGGCTGTCGGGTCCGTGCCGGTGAGCGGTCATGGGGAGCCCGAAGGCCGAAGTCGCGGTCGATGTCTTCCACATCTATCACGGACGCTGACCGCTGCGCACGCAGCAGTCCGGGGCCGCTGAGTCAGTTCAGGGTCGCCGTGTCAGTCCTGGGTGAGGCTGCGGACGAGGACGTCGGAGTCCCCGTTGCGGCCCACGGAGACGAAACCATGGTCGGCGTAGAGCTTCGCCGCACCGTTG
>DWZN01000096.1 GCA_019117545.1 Candidatus Brevibacterium intestinavium | reverse complement strand
TCGCCTCCCGCCTCGATGAGCTGCATTCGCCGATGCTCCTGCAGGTCCATGACGAGATCATCGTCGACGTCCATCCGGGAGAGGTCGACGAGGTGACAAGGATCGTGACCGAGGAGATGGGCTCGGCGTTCGAACTCGACGTGCCGCTCGACGTCAACGTCGGCACTGGAGGCTCCTGGCACGCCGCCGCGCACTGAGCCCCTGCGCTCGTTCAAGCGGTGTCGCAGAAAGGAACCCGTGCACGGGTTGTTCTCAGCGGCCTCGCTTGAACGAGAGGAACCATCGCCGCGGCGACCGGCGCGTCCTCAGTCCTCGCGCAGAGTGGTCGAGAAGATCACGGTGCCGGGCATGAGAGCACCGCGCAGAGGAGACCATCCTCCCCAAGCGGTGTGATTGGACTCCGGCCATTCGGGTTCGGTCACCGATTCGATCGTGAAGCCGGCGCTGACCAGCAGGCCGACCCAGTCGCTCATCGTCCGGTGATGTTCGGCGTAGACCGGCTGCCCGGCCGAGGACAGCTCGACATAGGGCGTGCGGTCGAAGTACGAGTACTCCACCGTTAGACCGGCCTCGCCGGGCACATCGGGGAACATCCACCGCATCGGATGGGTGGTGGAGAAGACCCACTGTCCTCCGGGGCGAACGACGCGGGCGACCTCGGCGAAGACGACCTCGGCGTCCTTGACGAAGGGCAGCGCGCCATAGGAGGAGAAGGCGACATCGAAGCTGTTCGAGGCGAAGGGCAGCTGGCGGGCATCGGCGAGCAGGAACGTCGGGGGAGTGGCCTCGGCGCTCAGCGGGTGCTCTCTCTGCAGGCGCGAGGCCTGCTCGAGCATTCCGGCCGAGACATCGACACCGGTGGTGATGGCGCCCTGCTCGGCCAGCCACCGCGAGCACTGGCCGGCACCGCAGCCGACCTCGAGGACCTGCTTGCGGGCGACATCGCCGAGGAGGTGGATGTCCGATTCGTGAATTCCCTCCGGACACCAGAGGAAATCCGATGCGCCGAGGAAAGTGCCGTGCTCGGCCAGATACTCCTCGGCGGAATTGTCCCAATAGCTGCGATTGGCCCGGACAGAAGCCTCTTCGTCGATCGGCAGATAACCGCCGCTGATGACCTCGGCTCCGTCAGTTCCCTCACTCATCGTTCCTCCGTAGCCGCAGGTGCGCAAAAATCGAATCCTCGGCGTGCATTCACGCCCAGGTTGGTGCTAGCATTGACAACCGTATGCGCCTGTGCATACAAGTCCAAATTCGCAATCGAGACCGGATCCGTCAACTGCGGCAAGACTATCGGACCTGCCGACACAGTACCGGATCTGGACCAATAATCCATCGGAGTCCCTACCTATATGACCACAACCACGCCGGAATCGGTGCAGCCGAAGCAGGTCGCTGTCAACGACATCGGAACCGCTGAGGACTTTCTCGCCGCCGTCGACGAGACCATCAAGTACTTCAACGATGGTGACATCGTCGAAGGAACCGTCGTCAAGGTTGACCGCGACGAGGTCCTCGTTGACATCGGATACAAGACCGAAGGCGTCATCCTCGCCCGCGAGCTGTCCATCAAGCACGATGTCGATCCCGGCGAAGTCGTCGAGGTCGGGGACGAGATCGAGGCCCTCGTTCTCCAGAAGGAGGACAAGGAAGGCCGTCTCATGCTCTCGAAGAAGCGCGCTCAGTACGAGCGCGCCTGGGGCGACATCGAGAAGATCAAGGAAGACGACGGCGTTGTCACCGGCACCGTCATCGAGGTCGTCAAGGGCGGCCTGATCGTCGACATCGGACTGCGCGGCTTCCTGCCCGCGTCCCTGGTCGAGATGCGTCGCGTCCGCGACCTCGCCCCCTACATCGGCCAGCAGGTCGAGGCCAAGATCATCGAGCTCGACAAGAACCGCAACAATGTGGTCCTGTCGCGCCGTGCCTGGCTCGAGCAGACCCAGTCGGCGGTCCGTCACGACTTCCTGCAGACCCTGCAGAAGGGCCAGGTCCGCCCCGGCGTCGTGTCCTCCATCGTCAACTTCGGCGCCTTCGTCGATCTCGGTGGTGTCGACGGTCTCGTCCACGTCTCCGAACTGTCCTGGAAGCACATCGATCACCCGGGTGAGGTCGTCACCGTCGGCGACGAGGTCACCGTGGAGGTCCTCGACGTCGATATGGACCGTGAGCGCGTTTCGCTGTCGCTCAAGGCCACCCAGGAAGATCCGTGGCAGCACTTCGCCCGCACCCACGTCATCGGACAGATCGTGCCGGGCAAGGTCACCAAGCTCGTTCCCTTCGGTGCGTTCGTGCGCGTCGAGGACGGCATCGAGGGCCTCGTCCACATCTCCGAGCTGGCTGTGCGCCACGTGGATCTGCCCGAGCAGGTCGTCTCCGTCGACGAGACCATCTACGTCAAGGTCATCGACATCGACCTCGAGCGTCGCCGCATCTCGTTGTCGCTGAAGCAGGCGAACGAGGGCGTCGATCCCGAGGCCGAGGAGTTCCTCGACCCCGCTCTCTACGGCATGCCGCAGGAGTACGACGAGGACGGCAACTACAAGTACCCCGAGGGCTTCGACCCCGAGACCAACGAATGGGTCGAGGGCTACGAGGCTCAGCGCGAGGCCTGGGAGCAGCAGTACGCCGCCGCTCAGGAACGCTGGGAAGAGCACAAGAAGCAGGTCGCCAAGGCCATCGCAGCGGACGCCGAAGCCAGCGCCGCCGATGCCGTGGGCTCTGCCGATGCCGCTCCGGCCACCGGTTCGTTCTCCTCGGAAGAGGCAGGCGACGAAGGCACGCTGGCCAGCGACGAAGCTCTTGCAGCCCTGCGTGAGAAGCTTGCAGGCAGCTGACAGCAGCCACCACATGGGCTCCCGGTCGAAAGATCGGGAGCCTTTTGTGTATGGGCCCACCACGACCGCAGGACGGCTGCGGCCCTGGCTGTGGTTCGCGCTGCTGCTGTCCCTGGCCAGCTTCACCGTCTTCGGCAGCGTCGCAGCCGATCCGGGCGGAGTCGTCGTCGCCGACAACGACGACACGTCCCTGTTCATCTGGTGGCTGGGACACGGCGCCCAGGTCATCGCCGACCGTCTCGGCTTCGGGCACGGCCAGACGGGCGGGTTCCTGTTCACCGACTCGATGAACGCCCTCGGTGGGGGAGTCAACGGTGCCTGGAACACCTCGCTGCTCGGCATCGCGATCCTGCTTGCGCCCCTGACCTGGGTGGCGGGACCGATCATCAGCTACAACCTGCTCATCCTCGCGATCCCGGTGGTCAACAGCCTCGCCACCGCGGTGCTGTTCCGTCGCTTCCTCCATCGTCTGCCGGCCTTCATCGCCGCCGGCGGAGTCGGTTTCTCCAGCTACGTCATCGCCCAGCTCGGCGGACACCCGAACCTGGCCATGGCGATCACCCCGCCCCTGACCGCGGTCGCGATCCTCGCCCTCCTCGGTCTCGGGGGCCGCGAACGCGGGACGGGGGATCCCGAACGCGGGAGAGGGGACCCCGAACACGGGGCAGGGGGTGCCGACGTCGCTTTCCCGCGAGCCTCTGGGCCGTGGCACAACCGGCGTGTGCGGCGGATCGGTCTCGGTTTCGGTCTGCTGCTCGGCTTCCAGTTCTACATCTCCACCGAGGTGCTGGCGGGCACGTTCCTCGCCGCCCTGTGCTTCCTCATCTGCCTCGCCGTGTTCGCGCACCGGTCGCTGACCGTGCACGCGTGGATGAGACTCGGCTTCGGCTCCCTCCTCGCCGGGGCACTGGCGCTGCTGTGCGCGGTGCCGCTGCTGGTGACCATGGCGGGAGCGAACGCCCCCGCAGGGACGATCCGCCCGCACGGTGTGTGGAACACCGATCTGCTCGACCCCATCGTCCCCGCGGCTCCCGCCTGGCTCAGCAGCGGAGTGTCCCCGCTGCCGCGCGTGATGGACATCGATCCGGCCGAGCTCGGCGGCTATGTCGGCGTGCCCGCTCTGCTGGCCGCGCTCGTCATCCTCATCGGGCTGGCGCGCCGGTCGCGCTTCCGTCTGCCCCTGCGCATCGCGACCGCGACCGGACTGCTCGTCTTCACCCTCGCCCTGGGGTCACCGATCCTGCTCAACGGACGGGTGCTCGCCGAGGCGGGTCCGTTCGCCCTCGTCGAGGCCGTCCCCGTGCTCAACAACATCCTGCCCATGCGGCTCGTGCTCCACTCGACGATCGCCCTCTTCGCCGTCCTCGGCATCGGACTCGAATGGTCCTTGGCCCACCTCCGCCACCGCCGCGCCCGCCTGCTGACCGGACTTCTCGTCGTCTCGGCCGTGTGCGTGGTTCCCGGCCCCCAGACCGCCCATGAGGTGACGGTGCCCGATTTCTACACCGAATCCCTCGCCGAGGTGATCCCCACCGGGTCGGTCGTCAAGACCCTGCCCCGCCCGCTGGCGTGGGCGCAGCCCCATGCCGACGAGGCGATGGTGTGGCAGGCAGTCAGCGGTTTCCGCTACCGGGAGACCGGCGGCTACTTCATCGGCTCGAGCCCGAACTCGCCGGTGATCTACTCCGCCCCCGAGGACGAGCTCGACGCCCTGCTCCACGCTTCCGTGTTCGAAGGCGCCGATATGCCCGACCCGACCGGACCGGACGTGCTGGCGGCGATCGCGAGCCTGCGTGCGGCGGGCGTCGACTACATCGTGCTCGCACCCGAGGCCCCGTTGCTGCCCGGCGACGACGGCGACTATGAGGACTTCCTCGACACGGCCGTCGGCGCACCGGAATTCGCCGGCGAGGGCGTGCGGGTCTATCGCCTCGATCAGTAGGATGAGCACATGCTGAGAATCGGTCTCACCGGCGGAATCGGTGCCGGGAAGTCAACGGTGTCCCAGATGCTCGTCGACCACGGGGCAGTCCTCATCGATGCCGACAGCATCGCCCGCGAGGTCGTCGCCCCCGGCCAGCCCCTGCTCACCCGGCTCGCCGAGACCTTCGGCGAACAGATCCTCGACGACGACGGCGGACTCGATCGGGCCGGGCTCGCGGCCGCCGCGTTCGTCGATGCCGAGCACACGGAGAAGCTCAACGGGCTCATGCACCCTGCCATCCGGGACCGCACCGCCGAGCACTTCGCCCGGCACGCCGATGCCGAGATCGTCGTCCACGACGTGCCGCTGCTGGTCGAGAACTCCATGACGCCCGCGTATCATCTCAACCTGCTGGTCGATGTGCCCGCCGAGGTGCGGCTGCGCAGGCTGATGGACTCCCGCGGCATGGCCCGGGACGACGCCGCCGCCCGGATCTCCCGGCAGGCCGACGACGAGACCAGACGAGGCGCCTGCGATGTCATCATCGACAATTCGGGTCCGGTCGAGCAGACCCGGGACACGGTCGGCCAGCTCATCGCCGACCGGATCCGCCCCTTCGCCGCGAACTTGGCCCAGCACCGGCGCGCCCCGCTGCCGCGACTCGAACTCATCGACCCCGCCGACAGGGACTGGGCCGGCGAGGCCGAGCGAGTGATCGCGAAGCTCAACTACGGCACCGAGGCGCGATTCCCCGTCGAACACATCGGCTCCACCTCGGTGCCGGGCCTGCCGGCCAAGGACGTCGTCGACCTCCAGCTGCTCGTCCCGGACCTCGCCGCCGCCGAGGAGCTCGCCCCTGTGCTGGCCGAACTCGGATACCCCGGACGGCGACTGGCCGACCACCTCGGCGAGGACGGCACGGAGGAGAAATGGTTCCACGCGAACGCGGACCCGGGGCGCGCGGTCAACCTGCACGTGCGCGTCGAGGACTCCGTCGCCGCACGCTTCGCCCGGGCCTTCCGGGACCTGCTGCGCACCGACGACGGTCAGAGGCAGCACTACCTCGAGCTCAAACGCGAACTCATCGCACGGACGCACCGGCCGGCTCAGGGGCTCGATCCGGACGCGAACCACGCGGCGACGAACACCTACGCCGAGGCGAAGGAACCGTACTTCCTCACGATGCGGCGACGACTGGTGCCCGACAGCTTCGCCTGAGCGGGGCAGCGGGAATCCGTCTGCCGTATTCTCTATGTCAGGGGCCGGCGTTAGTCTGGGACCATGAGCTCAGCACGCCCCCTGCCCGCGATCGGCCACCGTCCCGACGTCACCCGAGAGGTGGCGCCCTTCGAGGTCGTCTCCGAGTACTCGCCCTCCGGTGACCAACCGACGGCGATCCAGGAGATCTCCGACCGGCTCGACGCGGGGGAGAGGGACATCGTCCTGCTCGGTGCCACCGGCACCGGCAAGTCCGCGACGACCGCCTGGCTGATCGAGCAGGTCCAGCGCCCCACCCTGATCATGGCGCCGAACAAGACCCTGGCCGCCCAGCTGGCCAACGAGTTCCGTCAGCTGCTGCCGCACAACGCGGTCGAGTACTTCGTGTCCTACTACGACTACTACCAGCCCGAAGCGTACGTGCCGCAGACGGACACGTTCATCGAGAAGGACTCCTCGATCAACGACGAAGTCGAGCGGCTCCGCCATTCGGCCACGAACTCGCTGCTGACCCGGCGAGACGTCGTCGTCGTCTCGACGGTCTCGTGCATCTACGGACTCGGCACGCCCGAGGAATACGTCGACCGCATGGTGACCCTGCACACGGGAGACGAGATCGACCGCGACGAGCTGCTCAAGCGGTTCGTGTCCATGCAGTACGCCCGCAACGACATGGCCTTCACCCGCGGGACCTTCCGGGTCCGCGGCGACACCGTCGAGATCATCCCGCAGTACGAGGAGTTGGCTCTGCGGATCGAATTCTTCGGCGACGAGATCGAAAGCCTCCAGACCCTGCACCCGCTGACGGGGGAGATCGTGCGCGACGAGGACACCATCCATGTGTTCCCGGCCAGCCACTACGTCGCCGGTGAGAACCGGATGGCCACGGCCATCAGCGGCATCGAAGACGAGCTCCAGCACCGGCTGAGCGAATTCGAGGCCCAGAACAAGCTCCTCGAGGCCCAGAGGCTGAAGATGCGCACGAGCTATGACCTCGAGATGATGGAATCGATGGGGTTCACCTCGGGTATCGAGAACTACTCGCGCCACATCGACGGCCGTGAACCCGGGTCGGCACCGAACTGTCTGCTCGACTACTTCCCCGAGGACTTCCTGCTCGTCGTCGACGAGTCCCATGTCACCGTGCCGCAGATCGGAGGCATGTACGAAGGCGACATGTCGCGCAAACGCACGCTCGTCGAACACGGGTTCCGCCTGCCCAGCGCCATGGACAACCGACCGCTGAAATTCGACGAGTTCCGTGAACGCGTCGGCCAGACCGTGTACCTCTCGGCGACCCCGGGCAGCTTCGAACTCGGCAACTCCAACGGCTTCGTCCAGCAGATCATCCGTCCCACCGGGCTCGTCGACCCGGAGATCAGGGTCAAACCGACGAAGGGACAGATCGACGACCTGCTCGACGAGATCAACACCCGGGTCGAGGCGAACGAACGCGTGCTCGTGACCACTCTGACGAAGAAGATGGCCGAGGACCTCACCGACTATCTGCTCGAACACGACATCCGCGTCCAGTACCTCCACTCGGACGTCGACACGCTGCGCCGCGTCGAGCTGCTCACCGAGCTGCGTGCCGGAGAGTTCGACGTCCTCGTCGGAATCAACCTGCTGCGCGAGGGACTCGATCTGCCGGAGGTGTCCTTGGTGGCGATCCTCGACGCCGACAAGGAGGGCTTCCTCCGGTCCTCGACCTCCCTGATCCAGACGATCGGACGTGCGGCCCGCAACCTGCACGGTCAGGTGCACATGTATGCCGACACCATCACGGACTCCATGCGCACGGCCATCGACGAAACCGACCGCAGGCGGACGATCCAGATGGACTACAACAAGGAGCACGACATCGATCCGGCACCGCTGGTCAAGCGGATCGCCGACATCACCGAGCGGCTGCAGCGCGAAGACGAGGACACGCGCGAGCTGCTGACCGAATTCGACTACGGCAAGGGCAAGCGCGGCTACAACTCGACGCTGACCGACGAACAGCGCGAAGCCGCGAACAAGGCCGGGTCGCTGCGCCCGCCGGCAGCCGATCTCACCGAGCTCATCGAATCGCTGACCTCCCAGATGCATTCGGCGGCCGCCGAACTGCAGTTCGAACTCGCCGCTCGTCTGCGCGATGAGCTCTCCGAGCTCAAACAGGAGCTGCGGCAGATGAAGGAGGCCGGCCACGCCTGAACACACCCGCGGCGGGGCCCGCCGACGACGGTCGGTGAGCCCCGCCGTCGCGCCGGCATGTTTATACTGGTGTGCTGGCGAAAGGGAGTATCCCGTCCATCTGTGATCGTCACCACGACTCCTGCGGGGGTCCGGGCACGGAGCGCACGCCGCCACTGCGAGTGGTTACAGCGTGGGAGAGACTTTCGGCACGGAGACATCTCCTTCACCACGAAAGGCACCCATGGATATCCTGTCCTCCACCCTGGCCGCAGGCGGCGGTGCGGCGAGCGAATCGCCGATCCCACTGTGGTTCATGATCAGTTCGAGCATCGCGGTGGTCGCGATCCTCCTGTTCGATCTGCTCCTCGTCGTCAAGCGCCCGCACGTGCCCTCAATGCGAGAGGCCGGCATCTGGGTGGGCTTCTACGTCGCGCTGGCGCTGGTCTTCGCAGCCTCCCTGTTCGCGATCGGCGACGCGCAGCACGGCAGCGAGTTCCTCACCGGCTGGCTGCTCGAGTACTCGCTGAGCATCGACAATCTCTTCGTCTTCATCATCATCATGGGAAGCTTCTCGGTGCCGCGCAAGTACCAGCAGGAAGTGCTCATGGTGGGCATCATCATCGCCATCATCTTCCGCGGCCTCTTCATCCTCGCCGGTGCGGCGATCATCAGCGCCTTCGTCGAGGTCTTCTTCATCTTCGGCATCTTCCTCCTCGTCGTCGCCTACCGACAGGCATTCAGCGATGAGGACGAGGGAGACGGCGAGAACGGCCTCATCCGCTTCCTCCGCAAGCGGATCAACGTCGTCGACGAATACCACGGCAACAGCCTGCGGGTCACCCTCGACGACGGCAAGAAGTACTGGACTCCGATGTTCATCGTCTTCCTCGCGATCGGCTCGACCGACGTCATGTTCGCGCTCGACTCGATCCCCGCGATCTTCGGTGTCACACAGAGTGCGTTCCTCGTCTTCACAGCGAACGTCTTCGCCCTCATGGGACTGCGTCAGCTCTACTTCCTCCTGGGCGGACTCGTCGACAAACTCGTCTACCTCCACTACGGAATCGCGGCGATCCTCGCATTCATCGGCATCAAGCTCTTCGTCCACGCTCTCCACGAGTCGGACTGGGAATTCCTCGCCTGGGGACACTCGATCCCCGAGGTGCCGACCTGGCTGTCGCTGTCCTTCATCGTCGTGGCCATGGCGGTCGCGACGATCGCGTCGCTGATCAAGATGAACCGGGACGGCATCCCGTTCCGCGAGGCCGGACCCGAATCGTCCGAGACCGAAGAATCCTGATCCCACACCCGACGACCGGAGCCCTCTCGAGTGGACGAGAGGGCTCCGGTCGTGTCGCGGAGATTCAGTCCTGAGCGAAGGGACCGAACACCGGGGTCCACTGCCGGATCGCCGTGTCCTCGATGACACCGACCGAGGCATAGGGGTCACCCGTGAGCAGCCGCTCGATCTCAGCCCGGTCAGCAGCCTGCATGAGCAGCAGACCGCCCGGCTGCGGCTCATCGTCCAACGGGCCCGAGGCGAGGATGGTCCCGGCCTCGTGCATCTGCGACTGCCACTGACGATGCGCCGGGCGATGCTCCATGCGCGAATCGGTGTCGGGACCATAGGTGTAAGTGACGGCGAAGACCGGCATATGTGACTCCTGGGTGTCGGGCAATAGGATGGAACCAGTCTAATCGGAAAGGTCTGTGCATCAGCGTGGCCAGATTGCAGGAGATCCCAGCGGAATTCGCTGACGACGACACCATCTACGAATCCTTCGGCGAGTACTGCGCCGAGATCGGTGTCGAACCCTACCCGGCCCAGGATGAGGCCTTCCTGACCATCCTCGCCGGCGACAACACGATCATGGCCACCCCGACCGGGTCCGGCAAATCGCTGGTCGCCCTCTTCGCCCTCTACCAGTCGTTCACCCGCGGCATCCGGGCCTACTACACGGCTCCGCTGAAGGCGCTGGTCAGCGAGAAGTTCTTCTCACTCATCGAGGCCTTCGGGGCCGAGAACGTCGGCATGATCACCGGCGACTCGACGGTCAACGGCGATGCGCCCGTCATCTGCGCCACCGCGGAGATCCTGGCCAACCAGGCCCTGCGCGAGGGCGGGACGCTCGATGCGGGAATGGTCGTCATGGACGAATTCCACTATGTCGCCGACCCCGCACGAGGATGGGCCTGGCAGGTGCCGCTGCTCGAGATGCCGCAGGCGCAGTTCGTGCTCATGTCCGCGACCCTCGGCGACACCAGCGACATCTGCCGGACCATGGAGGACACGACCGGACGCGATTCGTCCGTGGTCACCTCGGCGACCAGGCCGGTCCCGCTCGAATACGAATACTCCACCGATACGCTCTCGGACACCCTGCGCGGACTCGTCCGCCACGACAAGGCCCCGGTCTACGTCGTCTCCTACTCGCAGAACGGCGCGGTCGATCTGGCCACGAATCTCCTGTCGGTCGATCTGGCCTCGAAGGAGCAGAAGGCCGCTGTCGCCGCAGCCATCAAGGGCTTCACCTTCGGCAAGGGGTTCGGACAGAGCCTGCGCAAACTGCTCCTCCACGGAGTCGGCGTCCACCACGCGGGCATGCTGCCGAAGTACCGACGGCTCATCGAACAGCTCGCGCTCAAGGGCCTGCTGCTGGTCATCTCCGGCACCGACACCCTCGGCGTCGGCATCAACGTGCCCATCCGCTCCGTGCTGCTGACCGGACTGACGAAGTTCGACGGCCGCCGGATGCGCAGGCTCAGCGTCCGCGAATTCCAGCAGCTGGCCGGACGGGCCGGGCGGGCCGGATTCGACACCCGCGGCTACGTCATCGCCCAGGCGCCCGAACACGTCATCGACAACCTCAAGGCCGAAGCGAAGGCCGCGAACGATGACAAGAAGAAGAGGAAGAAGGTCAAGAAGAAGGCCGCCCCGGCCGGATTCGTCGGCTGGTCGGAGGAGACCTTCACGAAACTCATCGAAGGCGAATCCGAGACTCTGCGCCCGCGGATGAAGATCGACCATTCGACGGTGCTCAACCTCGTCGCCCGCCCCGGCTGCGATGTGTCGACCATCAGCGACTTCATCGACAAGACCCACGAGAGCCGGGAACGCCGACTCGACCTCAAACTCACGGCGATCAGCATCGGACGCTCGCTCATCGATGCGGGCCTGATCGAGGTCAGGGGCGACGAACTCGTGCCCACCGAGGACCTCGGACCCCAATTCGCCCTCAACCAGCCCTTGGCCCCATTCGTGCTCGCGGCCCTCGAGCTGATCAGCGAAGACGACGAGACCTACGCCCTCGACGTGGTCTCCATCGTCGAATCGACCACATCGGTGCCGTTCCAGGTGCTCAAGGGCCAGCTCGATCGGATCAAGTCCGACACCCTCGCGGAGCTCAAGGCCGAAGGCGTCGACTACACCGAACGCATGGCCATCCTCGACGAGATCGAAGGCCCCGCGCCCCTGGCCGAGGTGCTCGAACCGGCCTTCGAGCACTTCGTCGAGACCCATCCGTGGCTGCGCGGCGGCGGCTTCGAACCGAAGTCGATCGTCCGCGACATGCTGGAACAGGCCATGGGCTTCACCCAGTTCGTCGGCTACTACCGCCTCACCCGGGCCGAGGGCAGCCTGCTGCGCTACCTCACCGACGTCTACCGGGCGCTTCTGCACAATGTGCCATTCGATGACCGGACGGAGGAACTCTCGACCATCATCGAATGGCTGGGAGAGACCATCGCCCGCACGGACTCCTCCCTGCTCGACGAATGGCGGACCCTGCAGGGACTCGATCCGACGGAGTTCGCCGACGAGGAGCTGCCCGATCTCGATCGCCGCTTCTCCGAGAACACGAAGGTGTTCACCGCCGAGATCCGCAATGCGCTGTTCCACCGCGTGCTCCTGGCCGAACGCGCCGACTACGCGGAGCTGGGCAGGCTCGACGCCGACTCCGGTTTCGACGCCCGCGCCTGGGAGGACGCGATCGAGGACTTCTACGACGAGTACGGTGACCTGCGAACGGACTCAGAGGCGCGGGGACGGGAATATATCGACATCGAACCCGGTTCCCACACGTGGAACGTCCGGCAGATCCTGGCCGATCCCGAGGACAACCGCGACTGGGCCATCGACGCCGAGGTGGACGTGGACGCCAGCGACGAAGCCGGAGACATCGTGCTGCGCATCGTGTCCGTGGCAGAGATCGGCGTCGGTCGGTGAGCACCGGGTCAAGGAGCTGGGGTCGCACCCGCGAATCCGCAATGTCAGTGCCGAGTAATACAGTGGTCAGGTGATGAAAACCAATAACGGTGAGCAAGTGACAGGCGTCTCCCATCTCGACACCCTGTGGGTCAAGGGTGCCAGGGCGCACAATCTCAAGAACGTCGAGATCGCCCTGCCGCGCGACTCCATGGTCGTGTTCACCGGCCTGTCCGGATCCGGCAAGTCATCCCTGGCCTTCGACACGATCTTCGCCGAGGGGCAGCGGCGCTATGTCGAATCCCTGTCCTCCTATGCCCGCATGTTCCTCGGTCAGGTGGACAAACCCGATGTCGACTTCATCGAAGGGCTGTCTCCGGCGGTGTCGATCGACCAGAAGTCGACGTCGCGCAATCCGCGCTCGACCGTCGGCACGATCACCGAGGTCTACGACTTCCTGCGCCTGCTGTGGGCGCGCATCGGCATCCCCCACTGCCCCGTGTGCGGTGAGGTGATCACGAAGCAGACCCCGCAGCAGATCGTCGACCAGCTGCTCGAGCTCGAAGAGCGCACGAAGTTCCTCGTCCTCGCCCCCGTCGTGCGCTCACGCAAAGGCGAATTCGTCGACCTGTTCACGGATCTGCAGACCAAGGGCTTCTCCCGCGCCATCGTCGACGGCGAGCAGATCAGCCTGACCGAACCGCCCACCCTGGAGAAGCAGTACAAGCACACGATCTCCGTCGTCGTCGACCGGCTCGTGGCGAAGCCGGGCATGCGCCCGCGACTGACCGACTCCGTCGAGACCGCGCTGGGCCTGGCCGAGGGCCGCATCGACATCGACCTCGTCGACGAGGGCAGGACCCGCACCTTCTCCGAGCACATGTCGTGCCCGAACGAGCATCCGCTGACGATCGACGAGATCGAACCGCGCTCGTTCTCCTTCAACTCTCCCTTCGGCGCCTGCCCCACCTGTGACGGCATCGGCACCCGCCTGCAGGTCGACGAGAGCCTCGTCGTGCCCGATGAGGATCTCAGCCTCGGCGCCGGTGCCATCGCCCCCTGGTCGGGCGGCAAACAGGTCTCGAAGTACTTCAACCGTCTGCTCAAGGGGCTCGGGGACGAGCTCGGCTTCGATATGAAGACGCCGTGGAAGAAGCTGCCGAAAGCGGCGAAGACCGCGATCCTGACCGGCAAGGACTACAAGGTCCACGTCAAGTACCGGAACCGCTTCGGACGGGAACGCACCTACTCGACCGGGTTCGAAGGGGTCTACCAGTACATCCAGCGCAAACACGAGGAGACCGAATCGGACTGGTCGCGGGAACGCTATGAGTCCTATATGCGCGAGATCCCCTGCGCCAGCTGCCAAGGCAGCCGTCTCAAACCCGAGATCCTCGCGGTCAGAGTCGGTGGCCGCTCCATCGCCGAGGTGTGCGAACTGGCGCTCGACGAGGCCGCCGAATTCCTCGGCTCGCTCGAACTCAGCGACCGGGACGCCGCCGTGGCCGCCCAGGTGATGAAGGAGATCAATGCCCGGCTCGGGTTCCTCCTCGACGTCGGTCTCGACTACCTCAGCCTCAATCGCGCCGCCGGCACACTCTCCGGCGGTGAGGCCCAGCGCATCCGTCTGGCCACTCAGATCGGCTCGGGACTGGTCGGTGTCCTCTACGTCCTCGACGAGCCCTCGATCGGTCTGCACCAACGCGACAACCGTCGGCTGATCGAAACGCTCAACAAGCTCAAGGACCTCGGCAACACCCTCATCGTGGTCGAGCACGACGAGGACACCATCGAATCCGCCGACTGGATCGTCGACATCGGTCCCGGCGCCGGCGAACACGGGGGAGAGGTCGTCTATGCCGGCCCCGTGTCCGGGCTCAAGGACGCGGCGGGCTCGATCACCGGCGACTACCTGGCCGGTCGCCGTGAGATCCAGATCCCGCCGGCCCGCCGTCCCGTCGACAGGGACCGGATGGTCACCGTCGAGAAGGCGGTGGAGAACAATCTGCGCGATGTCACCGTCTCCGTCCCGCTCGGACTCCTCACCGTCGTCACCGGCGTCTCGGGTTCGGGCAAGTCCACCCTGATCAACGAGATCCTCTACACCCAGATGGCCAATGTCCTCAACGGCGCCTCGCGGGTGCCCGGACGCCACAAACGGGTGACCGGTCTGGAGAACCTCGACAAGGTCGTCCACGTCGACCAGTCGCCGATCGGGCGCACTCCGCGGTCGAACCCCGCCACCTACACGGGAGTCTTCGACCATGTGCGCCGCCTGTTCGCCGAGACCGAGTCGGCGAAGGTCCGCGGCTATCTGCCGGGACGCTTCTCCTTCAACGTCAAGGGCGGACGCTGCGAGAACTGCAGCGGCGACGGCACGATCAAGATCGAGATGAACTTCCTGCCCGATGTCTACGTGCCCTGCGAGGTCTGCCACGGGGCCCGCTACAACCGGGAGACCCTCGAAGTCACGTTCAAGGGCAAGAACATCGCCGAGGTCCTCGATATGCCCATCGAGGAGGCCAGTGACTTCTTCGCCGCGATCCCTGCGATCTCCAGGCACCTGAAGACCCTCGTCGAGGTCGGGCTCGGCTACGTCCGCCTCGGACAGCCGGCCACGACCCTGTCCGGTGGTGAGGCGCAGCGGGTGAAGCTCGCCGCCGAACTGCAGAAGCGCTCCCGAGGACGCACCGTCTACGTGCTCGACGAACCGACGACGGGCCTGCACTTCGAGGACATCTCGAAGCTGCTGAAGGTCCTCCAGGGGCTCGTCGACAAGGGCAACACGGTCATCGTCATCGAACACAACCTCGATGTCATCGGCAACGCCGACCACATCATCGACCTCGGTCCCGAAGGCGGTCGCGGCGGCGGCCAGGTCGTCGCCCAGGGCACACCCGAGGAGGTCGCCGAGGTGGCCGCATCGCACACCGGTCGATTCCTCAAACCGATGCTCCAATCCTGATCCGAATGCCAGAACCCTCCAGCTACCGTCCGGCCACGGGGTCGATCCCCACCTCGGCCGGGGTCTACAAGTTCCGGGACCCCGACCGGCGTGTGATCTACGTCGGGAAGGCGAAGAACCTCCGCAATCGGCTCAACTCGTACTTCTCGAATCCCGCCCAGCTGCATCCGCGGACCTCGACGATGGTCCATACCGCGAACTCCGTGGAGTGGACCGTCGTCGACACCGAGGTCGAAGCCCTCCAGCTCGAGTGGACGTGGATCAACGAATACAAACCGCGGTTCAACGTCATGTTCCGCGACGACAAGTCCTACCCCTACCTTGCGATCACGATGAACGAGGAGGTTCCGCGGGCCTATATAACCCGCGGGAAGCGTCGCAAGGGCATCAAGTACTTCGGCCCCTTCGCCCAGGTGTGGGCCATCAAGGATACGCTGGACCTGCTGCTCAAGGCCTTCCCGATGCGCACCTGCACCCCCGGCGTCTACCGTCGTGCCGAACGCAGCGGTCGCCCCTGCCTGCTCGGCTACATCGACAAATGCGCGGCTCCCTGCGTCGGTCACATCGGCAAGGAGGAGCACCGGGAACTGGCCCGCAGCATCTCAGACTTCATGTCCGGAAACACCGGCCGATTCATCAGCTACCGGCAGAAGGAGATGGCGGCCGCCGCGGCCGACCTCGACTACGAACGCGCCGCTCGTCTGCGCGACGAGATCACCGCTCTGCAGAAGGTCCTCGACAAATCCGCCGTTGTCCTGTCCGTCAGCGCCGACTGCGACGTCTTCGCCCTCGTGACCGAAGAACTCGAGGCCTCCGTGCAGGTCTTCCACGTCCGGCAGGGACGCATCCGCGGCCAACGCGGATGGATCATCGAACGCTCAGACGATCACACCCCGGCGGAACTGACCACCGACTACCTGCGCCAGGCGTATTCCGGCCTCGACCCCGAAGCGATCCCGAAGGAGATCCTCGTCGACACCCTGCCGGCGGATCTCGACTCCCTGGAGAGCTGGCTGCGACAGCTGCGCGGTTCCCGAGTGACGGTGCGCGTGCCCGAGCGGGGAGAGAAGAAGGCCGTGCTGGAGACCGTGACGAAGAACGCGAAGGAAGCGCTCGTCCAGCACAAGCTCAAACGCTCCTCGGACCTGACCACCCGCAGCCAGGCGCTCAAGGAGATCCAGGAGCACCTCGGCCTGCCCGAGGCTCCGCTGCGCATCGAGTGCATCGACATCTCGCACACGCAGGGGTCGAACGTCGTCGCCTCCCTCGTCGTGTTCGAGGACGGGATGGCCAAGAAGCGCGACTACCGGCACTTCGCCATCCACGGGGAAGCCGCCGCCGACGACACGGCCTCGATGTACGACGTCGTCTCCCGCCGGTTCAGCCGCTACCTCGAACAGATGGGTGCCGATGAGCCCGATGAGCGATTCGGCTACCGGCCCAGCCTCCTCGTCGTCGATGGTGCCGGCCCCCAGGTCGCAGCCGCCACGAAGGCACTGACCGACCTCGGCGTCGTCGACGTCTCCGTGGTCGGTTTGGCCAAGCGCCTGGAGGAGATCTGGATGCCCGAGGATCCGTTCCCGGTCATCCTGCCCCGCAACTCAGAGGGACTGTTCCTCATGCAGCGGCTGCGCGATGAGGCCCACCGCTTCGCCATCACCTACCACCGGTCCAAACGGGCGAAGGCGATGACGAGCTCGGTCCTCGATGACATCCCCGGTCTGGGAGAGTCCAAACGCACCGCTCTGCTGCGGCACTTCGGCTCCGTGAAGAAGGTCCGGGCCGCCACGGCCGAGGAGATCTGCGAGGTCAAGGGGATCGGTCCCGCCCTGGCCGCGAAGATCGTTGAGGCGATGGCCGACTGAGAGGTTCGAATCTGGCTTAGAGTAGTGCTGAAAGATGCAGTGCCCGGCACCCGACGGGCACGGACAGAGGAGGACGAGTGACGACACAGGCCCAGCCGGACGGTTCCGACCACCCCATCGAGGTGGTGCTCGTCACCGGCATGTCCGGTGCCGGCCGGACGACCGTGGCCAATGTGCTCGAAGACATGGACTGGTACGTCGTGGACAATCTGCCGCCGCAGATGATGCGACCACTGGTCGAACTCGTCGCCCGAGCCGATGGCGCCCTGCCGAAGATCGCCATCGTCATCGACGCCAAGGGACGCACGAAGTACACGGAGCTGCAGGAGACGATCTCGGACTTCCTCGACCAGGGACTGTCGCTGCGGATCGTCTATCTCGAAGCCTCCGATGAGGTCCTCGTCCGCCGATTCGAATCGACCAGGCGGCCCCACCCGCTGCAGGGAGAGGGCACCCTCCTCGACGGCATCGAAGCCGAACGGGCACAGCTCGAGACCCTCAAGCATCGGGCCGACATCATCGTCGACACCTCGGATCTCAACGTCCATCAGCTCTCGGCCGAGGTGCGCAAGCGCTTCAGCGATGACGACACCCCGCCGCTGAGGCTGACCGTGATGAGCTTCGGCTTCAAATACGGCCTGCCCAAGGACGCCGACCACATCGCCGATGTCCGCTTCCTGCCCAATCCGTACTGGATCCCGCACCTGCGCGGCCACAATGGACTCGACTCCGATGTCGCGAGCTTCGTGCTCGAGCAGAACGGCGCCGAGGAATTCATCGACCGCTATGCGGCGACCCTGTCCACCGTCGCCGAAGGCTACCTGCACGAAGGACGCGGCTATGCGATGATCGGCATCGGCTGCACCGGCGGCAAGCACCGTTCGGTGGCGATCAGCGAACGCGTGGGCCAGCTGCTCTCCGCACAGACCGGCATCCCCGTGACGGTGCGCCACCGCGATCTGGGACGAGAATGATATGGAGACCGAAGACCTCCCCGTCATCACACCGGGGACACAGAACGAAGGACCGAACATCGTCTCCTTCGGCGGCGGACACGGCCTCTATGCCGCACTGCGCGCCTTCCGCCTGCTGACCGAGGAGCTCACCGCCGTCGTCACCGTCGCCGATGACGGCGGATCGTCGGGCCGACTGCGCGACGAGCTCGGCGGACTTCCGCCCGGTGACCTGCGGATGGCGCTGGCGGCACTGTGCGATGACGGCACCTGGGGACAGACCTGGCGCGATGTCATCCAGCACCGCTTCGAATCCGAGGGCGAACTGTCCGGCCACGCCGTCGGCAATCTGCTCATCGCCGCGCTGTGGCAGATCCACGGCGACCACGTGGCCGGGCTCGACTGGATGGCTCGCCTGCTGCGCGCACACGGACGCGTGCTGCCGATGTCGTCGGTGCCGCTGACGATCGAAGCCGATGTGAAGTTCCCCGGCTCCTTCCAGGTCGTGCGCGGGCAGTCCGTGCTCGCCTCCACCCTGGGACATGTGGAGACCGTGCGCCTCGACCCGGCCGCCCCGCCGGCCCGGTACGAGACCGTCGAAGCGGTCCAGGAGGCCGAGGTGCTCAACCTCGGGCCCGGATCCTGGTACACCTCGGTCATGCCCCACCTGCTCGTGCCCTCACTGGCCGAGGCCATCGTCGACTCGGGCGCGGTGAAATCCCTCACCCTCAACCTCAGTTCCAGCGACGGCGAGACCCGGGACCTCAGCCTCGGCGAGCATCTCGTGTCCCTGCACCGCCACGCTCCGTCCCTGAGGCTCGACTACGTCCTCGTCGACGAGGCGGCCACCGCACTCGAACCGGATCTGGCTCAGCGGGCACTGGACATGTTCGATGCCAAACTCTGGCAACGTCCCCTGCGCTCTCGGAGGCAGGGACAGCATGACAGCCTCAAACTCGCGGCATGCTACCGTGACATGTTGTTGGATGCCGGGATCGGCGTCGCCGAGCAGTGGTAGGAATTCAGGTGCAGGAGGACGAGCTATGGCACTGACCGCTCAGGTCAAGGACGAATTGGCGCGCGTGAAGATCACCCGCACCTCCGCGCGCAAGGCCGAGGTGTCCTCGATCTTCCGGTTCTCCTCCGCGCTGCACCTGGTCAACGGCTCGATCGTGCTCGAAGCCGAACTCGACACCGCTCAGGCAGCGAAGCGGCTGCGGTCCGAGATCAAGGAACTCTACGGCCAGCATGCCGATATCGTCGTCATCAATGCCGCCGGCATCCGCCGCTCGAACCGCTACCTGCTGCGCGTGACCCGCGACGGCGGGGCCCTGGCCCGCCAGACCGGGCTCGTCGACAACCGGGGCAGACCCGTGCGCGGTCTGCCCTCGGCCATCGTCAACGGATCCGTCGCCGACGCCGAGGCCGCCTGGCGGGGAGCCTTCCTCGCCCACGGTTCGCTGACCGAGCCCGGCCGCTCCTCGGCCCTCGAAGTCACCTGTCCCGGCCCCGAGGCGGGCCTGGCGCTCGTCGGTGCCGCCCGCCGACTCGGACTGAGCGCGAAGGCCCGCGAGGTCCGCGGCGTCGATCGCGTGGTCATCCGCGACGGCGACGACATCTCCGCCCTGCTCACCCGCATGGGGTCCCACAGCGCAGTGCTGGTCTGGGAGGAGCGCCGCATGCGCCGTGAGGTCCGGGCCACGGCCAACCGCCTGGCGAACTTCGACGATGCGAACCTGCGACGCTCGGCGCGCGCGGCCGTGGCCGCCGGCGCCCGCGTCGAACGGGCCCTGGAGATCCTCGGCGACGACGTTCCCGAACACCTCCGCTACGCCGGGCAGCTGCGCGTGACGCACAAGCAGGCCTCGTTGGAGGAGCTCGGGCAGCTGGCCGATCCGCCGATGACGAAGGACGCGGTGGCCGGGCGGATCCGACGCCTGCTGTCGACGGCGGACAAGCATGCGGAAGAACTGGGAATTCCCGGCACGGAAGCCAGTCTGACCCCGGAAATGCTCGAAGATCGCTAGGATCGAGGCATGAGACGAATCGCCATCAACGGCTTCGGCCGCATCGGCCGTGCCCTGTTCCGCCTGTCCCTCGAACCCGGAAGCGACTTCGAAGTCGTCGCCATCAACGATCTCACCGACACCGCGACTCTGGCCCACCTGCTCACCCATGACTCCGTGTGGCCGCGCTTCGACCACACGGTCGAGGCCGCCGAGGACTCGCTGTCCGTCGACGGTCGGACGGTGACCGTGTTCAGCCAGGCCGATCCCGGCAGCATCGACTGGTCGGCCCACGAGGTCGAACTCGTCGTCGAGTCCACCGGCCGGTTCACACGGCGAGACCAGGCCGAGGCCCACCTCGGCGGGTCCGTGGGCACGGTCGTGCTCTCGGCACCGGGCAAGGACGTCGATGCGACCTTCGTCATGGGCGTCAACGAAACCGACTTCGACCCCGACCAGCACACCGTGGTCTCGAACGCCTCGTGTACGACGAACTGCATGGCCACCGTCGTCAAGGCCGTCGATGACTCCATCGGCGTCGAGGCCGGACTGCTCAACACCGTCCACGCCTACACCGGCGACCAGATGCTCGTCGACGGTCCCCACCGGGACCTGCGTCGGGCCCGCGCCGCCGCCGTCAACATCGTGCCCACCACAACGGGAGCCGCGCGCACCGTCGGCAGGGTGATGCCGCACTTGGCCGGCAAGCTCGACGGACTGGCCGTGCGCGTGCCCGTGCCCGCCGGATCGATCATCGACTTCACCTTCACCCCCAGCCGCGAGACCACCGTCGAAGAGGTCAACGAGGTGCTCGCACGAGCCGCTGCCAGTTCGCCCTACCTCGAATACTCCACCGACGAACTCGTCTCCACCGATATCGTCGGCACCACCGCCTCGGCGATCGTCGACTCCCAGCTGACCATGGCTGTGGGACAGCAGATCAAGGTCGTGGCCTGGTACGA
>DWZN01000095.1 GCA_019117545.1 Candidatus Brevibacterium intestinavium | reverse complement strand
TCGGCGGAGTCGATGAGGTCGAGGACGCGGTCCCGATCGGCCGCCTCGGCGATGTCGAGCTGGACGCTGTGCTTGTTGCGGTTGAACGCGGGGAACAGGCCGGATCCCGAACCGGGCAGGTAGCGGGTCTTGTCGCCGGGCCCGCGCGGTTCGACCTTGATCACCTCGGCGCCGAGGTCGGCCAGGATCATCCCGCAGCTGGGCCCCATGACCATGTGGGAGAACTCGATGACGCGGATGCCGTCGAGCGGCAGCGGCTCGTGGGCCGGTGGCGATGCGTCCTCTGACGGGGGCTGAGCGGGCTGCGGTGTCATGCTGTCCCACCCGTGGGGGCGAAGCGATCGTCGAGGACCGCGGGGGTGGCCGGGATGTCGGACAGGCTCGAGGTCAGTCCGTGGCCGACGGCGGAGATGAGCGGTTCACGGACCGCGGTCAGCGCCTCGACGTCGACGCCGGTGGCGACGCCTTCGCGGTGGAGGAGGTGGACGAGGTCGTCGGTGCCGATGTTGCCGGCCGCGCCCGGGGCGAAGGGGCATCCGCCGAGCCCGCCCATGGCCGCGTCGAAGGAATCGATCCCGAGGTCGAGGGCGGCGATGACATTGGCCATGCCGAAGTTGTAGGTGTCGTGGAGGTGGAGGTTGACGGGCCTGTCCGGGAAGGCCTCGAGCACCGCCGAGGTGTTGCGTCGCACCAGGGAGGGGTTGGCGTTGCCGATGGTGTCGGCCACCCCGATGCCGTGGGCTCCGGCGGCGACGAAGGGGCGGAGGACCTCGACGAGGTGGTCGGGCTCGGTGATGCCGTCGAAGGGGCAGATGAAGCTGACGGCGGTCGTGATGTCGAAGCGCAGACCCTGGTCACGGGCGAAGTTCGCGGCGTCCATGAGGCGTTCGCTCGCCTCGGCGATGGAGGCGTCGGAGTTCGCCTGCGAGTGTCCTTCGGAGGCCGAGAGGACGAGCTTGATGCTCTTGGCCCCGGCGTCGACGGCCCGCTGGGCGCCCTTGAGGTTGAACACGAGGGTGAAGAACTCGACGCCGTCGGCTTCGTGCGGGGCGAGGCGGCGCAGCAGTTCGTCGGTGTCGGCCATCTGCGGGACCTTCTTCGGGTTGACGAAGGAACCGACCTCGATCTGCCGCAGTCCCGCGGCGATGAGCTGTTCGGCCAGCGCGACCTTGGTCTCGGTGGGCACGATCGCCTTCTCGATCTGGAGACCGTCGCGCAGAGTGGTGTCGAGGATGTCGACGGTGTCAGGCCGGACCATGGCACTCCTTCTCACATGTTCCCGAAGAATGGGACGCTGCTCGCCTCCTCGCGACTGTGCGAGGGCTCACTCTCGTTATACAGCGCGCTCATCTCAGACAACAGGCTGTGTTCGTCATGTGAGAGCGCTGGGAGAATTGACTGCCGTCAGTCCCGTTTATCGGGAAGCTCGGTTCTTCGGCCGGTACGTCTGGATCGCGTGGCCTGCTTCGAGTTCACTGCGGTCGACGAGTTCCAGGTCGACGACGTCACTCAGTCCGGCGAAGAGGTAGGGTCCGTGGCCGGCGATGCAGGGGTGGATGACGAATTCGAACTCGTCGATGAGGCCGAGTTCGGCCAGCGCGAGCGGCAGCGTCACTCCCCCGACCGCAAGCCCGGTCACGGATTGTTCCTTGAGCTCGCGGACTGCAGTTCCGAGATCGTCTCGGATGAGTTCGGAGTTCCAATCGACGCGGTCCAAAGTGCTCGAGACGACGTATTTGCGGGCCGGATCGATGGCCGCGACGAACGGGTCGAGGTCCGCCTCCGGGGTCGTGTCACCGTCGGGTCGACGCCAGGCGTCTTCCATCATCTGGTAGGTGATGCGGCCGAAGATCAGCCCGTCGGCACGTTTGAGGTTGTTCGCATGGTGAAGGTGGAAGTCATCGCTGATGACTCCGACGCGATGGTCGCAGCAGCCGTCGACGGTGACGTTGATCGAGTACCTCAGCTCGCCCATGGCATAAGAATAGACCTGGGCGATCGCCGCCGGAAGAGATATTCGCAGGCAATCGCTGCCGGAGGAGGCTGCTGTTCTCAGTCCTCGTGGCTGTCCTGGTCCGGATCCGGAGACGCTCCCTGATCCGAGGTCAGCCCCAACCAGTCGAGCACTTCCTCGGTGTGTTCGCCGAGGTCGGGCCCGAGGTGGTCGATGGCAACCGATTCGCCGCCGATGACCGGGGTGATGCCGGGGAAGGCGACGTCCTCGAGGACCTCCTCGCCGGTGGACACGTCGTGGTTCTGAATCATCCCGCGGGCGGCCAGCTGTTCATCGGCGACGAGGTCTTCGGCGGTGTAGATCGGCCCCGCGGGGACGCCGACGTCCTCGAGGACCTCGACGACCTCGTCGACTTCGCGTTCGGCACACCAGGCACCGATCGCCTCGTCGAGTTCCTCACGACGTTCCCACCGTCCGGCGTTCGTCTGCAGCTCAGCATCCTCGGCGAGGTCGGGGCGGTCGATGGCGTTCATCAGCCGACCGAAGATCCCGTCCCCGTTTCCGGCGATGACCACGGACTTCCCACCGGCGCAGAGGTAGCCGTTCGACGGAGCGATGCCCTCCATCCGCCCGCCGGTGCGGGTGCGGATCTCGCCGAAGGCCGAATAGTCAGGAACAAGGGATTCCATGACGGAGAACATCGCTTCGTTCAGCGCGACGTCGACGGTTCTCTCGGACAGCGGGCCCTCGCCTTCGAAGCTGTGCGCGGAGCCGACGACCGCCTCGGCGGCTCCGGTGATCTTCTGACGCTGACGGTCGAAGAGCATCATCACGGCTCCGAAGGCGGCCTGCATCCCGGCGATCGAGTCGCCGATGGAGATGCCCACGCGCACGGGTGGGCGGTCGGGGTCACCGACGAGTTCGCGGAAGCCCGAGTAGCCTTCGGCCACGGCCGCGAAACCGGGTCTGGAGGACATGGGACCGGTCTGGCCGAATGCGGAGATGCGGACGAAGACGAGTTCCGGGTTGGCCTCCTCGAGGACGTCCGGGCCCAACCCCCACTTCTCCAGGGTGCCGGGACGGAAGTTCTCGAGCAGGATGTCCGAACGGCGGACGAGTTCGATCACGGCCTCGCGCCCCTCTTCGGAGCGCAGGTCGAGTTCGACGGACTTCTTATTGCGATTGATCGTGCGGTAGAGCATCGAGGTCGTGCCGGCCTTGAGCCGCCAATTGCGGATCTCGTCGCCTGTCTCCGGGCGTTCGACCTTGATCACCTCGGCGCCGAAGTCGGCGAGCATGCGGCCAGCGGTGGGCGCGGCGATGTAGTTGCCGAGTTCGAGGACTCGCACACCGGTGAGGGGAAGTCGGTGCCTGCTCATGTCGATGCTCCTAGTCGTGCGTGGTTCGGTCCTCCCATAGTGCCAGGTGTCGGTGGCTTCGGCGTGGATATCCGCCGCCGGGGCTGCAGCGAAGAGCTGATCCTACCGGTCGGTAGGGAGACTGTGCGCGGTTGGCTCCGTAGAGAATCATGTGAAGTCGACGCGGTATTTGAACAACAGCTGTGACTTGAGCGAATTCCACGCAATATTCCTTGCCCCCTGTTGTCAGGTCCGTCTCGAGTGTCCAACACTGGCAGGCAAGCCGCAGACAGCGGCGAATCGTCACCGAACAAGGAGTTGACATGGAATCGAACGATTTCTCAGGCAACAACCAGAACGGTCAGAACGACTTCGGCGGACAGCAGGGCGGGCGCGGCCAGGGTGGCCCGGGCGCCCAGCAGCAGGGCGGACCCGGTGGCAACCAGGGCGGACCCGGTGGCCAGCAACAGGGTGGCCCGCAGCAGGGCGGCGTCGGCGGCGATGACCGTGGCCAGGGCGGTCAGCAGGGTGGGCCCGGCGGCGGCCAGCAGGGTGCTCCGGGCGGTCAGCAGAGCGGATCCGGCGGGCCCGGCCAGGGCGGACCCGGTCAGGGAGGGCCCGGCGGTGGCCAGGGAGGGCCCGGCGGTGGCCAGCAAGGTGGCCCCGGCCAGCAGGGCGGGCCCGGCCAGGGCGGACCTGGCGGTTCCGGCGGCTCGGGTGGTCCCGGCCAGCAGGGCGGCGGTCCCGGAGGCGGAAGCGATCGCGACCAGCAGAGCGGCTTCGGCGGCGACGACCGCGGCCAGGGCGGCCCCGGTCAGGGAGGTCCCGGCGGTGGCCAGGGAGGGCCCGGCGGCGGCCAGCAAGGCGGTCCCGGCCAAGACGAACCCGGCCAGGGCGGACCCGGCGGTCAGCCGGGTGGCCCCGGCCAGCAAGGCGGTCCCGGTGGTGGCCAGGGCGGATTCGACCAGCAGCGCTGATCGTCTGACTCACCATCGCTGAACTGCCAATGAACTGCCGAGGGGCGGCGCATCTGCATGGATGCGCCGCCCCTTGTCGTCCCGACCGTCGCATGCCAGGCTCCCTCGGGCTCTATCGAGCACGGTCGAAACCCTCTAGCCTTGGACCTATGCCCCAACCTCCCGACGATTCCGGTCCCTTGAGCCCCGAGCGCCCCGAGTTGCTGGAGATGATCGCTCAGGCGGCGTCGGTGGACTCACCGACGTTGCTCCTCGATCTCGCCAGCAGCCTCCTGGCCGCCAACGAGGTCGCCCAACAGCAGTCACCCGACATCCCCTCGGTCCAAGAACTCGGGATAGAGATGCTCGACAGCGTCCCCGCAGAGACCGAACCGCTGCTGCGAATCTGGGCGGAGATGCTCGGCGACGAGATCTTCCGCCGCCGCGTCCACCGTCAGCTGTCCGCCGCAGGGTCGAACAATCTGCCCGAATGGATCCACCGCGCCGATCAGATCAGACCCAGGCGGGCGAGTACGATCATCTCCGAGGTGAGAATCGAAGAGACGATCTTCCTCGAGATCTCCACCGCGGGCGGGCCCACGACTCTGGCAATAGCCGTCGAGCGCAGCGGCTCGCCCTTCCTCGAGGACGCCTACCTCATCGATGATTCCGTCGACAGCGTCCTGGCCGATATCGCCTCGAATCCCGAACTCACGGGCGAGCGCGTCGATCTCAGCCTCGCCGATGCCGCAGCTCGGCTGAGCGAGGCCTTCGACATGGGCGAGCACATGTATCCGCCGACCGAGACCGAGACCTGGCCCGGGATGCGCAGTCTGCTCGAGTGGATGCTCCGACTCCTGCCCTCCGGGGGAACGGGCTTCGAATTCCGGATGTGGGAGCCGGAAGACATCAGCGAGATCGTCGAGGACTTCCTCCGCTCACCGCATGCTGCGAAGCTCAGCGAGCAGGAAGCCGAACACGCCCACCAGCTGTTCGAACTCCAGGCCAACTACGGCAACAACGATCCGCTGCGGTGGTCCGGCAGCTTCGTCACCCGCCTGATGTGCGATCTCTACGCGCGCAAGAACATCGCCCCCGACGACTACATGCTCCTGATGCCGACGACGCTGTCCGCCGTGGTCGCCTACGCCAACGAACGCAGTGGAATCGACCGCGTCTTCACCGACAACTGCCTGGCCGCCATCGAGGCGAACCGAAGCCGATACGAGGACTTGGTCACAGGCGAGCGCCGCGACGACTCACCCTTCTCCGACGCAGGACCAGGCATCCCCGATGCCAGCCCGACCTTCCCCGACGCCGGCCCGGACGGGTACCTCTCCGAGCGGCTGACCGATCTCGACGACCCCGAATCGATGATCGGAAGGATCCTTCTCGACGGCTGCGCCGAGGCGGCCGGCGGCTACGACGCCCTCCGCTCCCTCGACACCGAGCCCCTGCCCTCCGAGAAGCTGAACACCACCGGTGTCGCCGAAGACATCATCGACCGGCTGCGGTCACTCGAAGCCGCGATCCTCAAGGCGGCGGACGAACTCTTCGGCGAGCCCGAACTGGCAACCGTGACGCTGCGTCTGCTCACGGAGATCGCCCGTGCCGATCCCGAGATCTTCCGTCGTCGCTTCGCCGACAGGACCGTGATCGCTGCGCTGTTCTGGATCACGGCGAAGAACAACGACCTCTTCCCCCGCCCGGGAGGAAATCCGACGGCGATGACGATCGGCGGTCTGCAGAAGAGCCTCGGCGTCTCCACCAGCCCCAAGGCCAAAGCGACGACCCTGCTCAAGGCCATCGGCTACGACCTCAACGACTTCAGCGAAGTGTTCCTCAGCGACCCTCGGTATCTGATCTCGTCCTACCGGCAGAAGATCATCACCACTCGCGACGAGTTCAGCGAGCACATGCCCGACTGAACGACCCGTCTGCATTCCATGGACAGGACTGTCACATGGGCGGACACGTTCCATTGACAGACCGTGGCCGGCGAGTCATCGTTATGCTCATGAAGCTCCTCGGCTTCGACGGCGTCTGCTTGGCGATCGACGAGTTCGGTGACCCGAGCGCTCCTCCGGTCCTCCTCATCGCCGGTGCCACCCAGTCCATGGACTGGTGGGACGAGGACTTCTGCGTGCTGCTGGCTGCCAAGGGCCTGCACGTCATCAGATTCGACCACCGCGATACCGGACAGTCGACGACGTCCCCACCCGGCAGGCCCGGCTACTCGGGCATCGACCTGGCAACCGATCCCCTCAGAATCCTCGATGCCCTCGGCCTCGGCTCGGCCCACTTCGCCGGGGTGTCGATGGGCGGTGCCATCGCACAGCACCTCGGCGTCCACGCCGCGCCGCGG
Source organism: Candidatus Brevibacterium intestinavium (assembly GCA_019117545.1). Taxonomy (GTDB): domain Bacteria; phylum Actinomycetota; class Actinomycetes; order Actinomycetales; family Brevibacteriaceae; genus Brevibacterium; species Brevibacterium intestinavium. The sequence goes on along the minus strand of DWZN01000095.1, from coordinate 7,016 downwards.
GTCCGGTCGCTGACCCTCATCGAGTCCTCGCTGGCGGGCGGCCGTCCGGGCCCGCTCCCGCCCCCGAGTCCCGAGCTCGCCGAGGCGGAAGCCAGGCTCCAGCCGGTGGAGGACTGGACAGACGCGGTCGCCGTCGTCGACTACCGCGCCGAGGCGGCTCGACCATATGCGGGCTCCGCAGGATTCGATGACGAACGATTCCGCGCCATCGCCTGGTCGGAGCAGGCCCGCAGCGCCTGCGTGGAATCGTCGCTGACCAATCATTTCCTCGTCGCCGACAGCCCCGAGGCGGATCCGGCCGCGATCTCCGCGCCGAGCCTGATCGTCCACAGCGAGTCGGATCCGCTGTTCCCGCTGCCCCACGGTGCAGCCTTGGCCCAGATGATCCCGAACGCCACCCTGCTGCGCGTCGATTCGATGGGGCATGGAACTCCGCCGCCGCACACCTGGTCCGTCATCGTCCCGGCGCTGATCGTACATTGCCTTGCCAACGACGAGGCGGCCCACTGCAGGAACCTCCACGGCGCAGGAACCCCCGAGCAGGAGCCGCTGTGAGTGAGGAGGACCCCGCCAGCCCCCGACCTGTGTCGTCGTGGCTGGACGAGACCCGAGACTCCTATGATTCTGAGGCTTCGGGCTACCGAGACGAGGTGCAAGGGATCCTCGACAGACTCCCCCACCTGCGGGCTCACCTGAGACTCTTCGCCGAGCTCATCGACCGCACGGCCGACGGCCCGGTCGCCGACATCGGCTGCGGTCCCGGTTATGCCACCGGGTTCCTGGGCGACCTCGGCCTTGACGCCTTCGGCATCGACCTGTCCCCGGCCATGCTCGAGATCGCTCGCCGCGATCATCCGGGCATCCGCTTCGAGGCGGGGACGATGACCGACCTTGACCTGGAGGACGAAGCTCTGTCCGGACTGATCGCCTTCTGGTCGACGATCCACATTCCCGACCACTCCATGCCCGGGGTCTTCGACGAATTCCATCGAGTTCTGCGAGCAGGAGGTTCGGCCCTCATCGGCTTCCACGTCGGCGACGGGGTCACCCACTCCTCCAGCGGTGACACGCGCCGGCCGATCAGCCTCGACACCCACCTTCGCAGGATGCCCACGGTCTCGGGTTGGCTGCGCGCGGCAGGTTTTGCTGTAGGTTCTCGGATTTCGTATCGGAATCTCAATTTCGTGTCGGAGCGAGAAGAGCTTTAGGCATGACAACGAGATTGTTGCTGGACACTGAACTGATGTATCTCACCGAGGAGGACACCTCGGTAGCGACGACTGTGGGTGCCGTGGACAGCACCCGTCTATCGACGGACCGACCAGTCCGGCCGCCCAGGTCGCACGCATTTCAGCGTCACTACCCAGGATTGTTCTCGTCTGCGACCACGGGCGGCCACATACTGGACATCATCAGATTGATGAAGCGCTGCGTCATCGTCGAGGTCTACCACCGGTTCGAGCACAGACGAACTCAAAAGTTGACGACTATTAGGAATATCGCATTTCGATAGGCGGCTCAAAAGAACCACCGGTTCTCCGACTACGATGTCGATTAGGCTACGAGTCCCGAGCGGTATGCCAGGAGCGCCGCTTCGACCCGATTGCGTGCTCCGAGACTTCTCAGCATCTGGGTCACGTACCACTTGACAGTGCCGACGCTGAGGAAGAGTGCGTCGGCAATCTCGGCATTGGAGGCTCCTTCGGCGAGCTGGAGAAGGACCTCAGTCTCACGATCGTTGAGGCGGCGCACCCGACGCTGCGCATCGTCATCGACTCTCGAGGTCGTTCCGGCACGCTGAGCAAGTTGGGCCGCTACCTGCGGGGAGAAATAGGCTCCACCAGAGGCCGATGCGTGGATGGCGTGGGTGAGTTCGGCCGGTTCTCCTGCTTTGAGCACGAATCCGCTCACCCCAATGGACAAGGCCGCAGTGACGTAGTCGGACTCGCCGAAGGTGGTGAGCATGATGATTCCGATCTGAGGAAAGGCTTCAGCAATGTTTCTTGCTGCAGTGATGCCATCCATCACTGGCATTCTGATGTCAAGGAGGACGACATCGGGAACCACCTCGCGAACGACGGACAGCGCCTGCTTGCCGTCACCGGCCTCGCCCACTACGCGAGCAGATCCGGTCGTCTCCACGATGGTTCGAATCCCGGACCTGACCAAGGGTTCGTCGTCGACGAGCACCGCTCTGACCACTGTCATTGCTGGACTCCCGTCACGATGGTATCGATGGACACCAGTTCTCCGGAGGAGAAGCAGAGTCGGGCGAGATCTCCTGAGCGGTCTGAGAGCTGGTCAGCGGTGAGAGCATAGAACCGACATGTCGATCCGGGCGGAGCACCTTCATTGGCTCGCTGACGTTCCTCGTTGCTGATCAGCGTGTACTCCTCGTCCGGGAGTTCTCTTTGGGTCTGCGCAGTGGACATGCCGATCGACAGCGACTTGAGAACGTCTGCCGAGAGGAGCGATCGTTCAGCATGCCACCAATTGTTGAGCACAACTGCGCCGATGACCAGGCAGAGGGCAGCCAAGGGCAGAGCCGCTGCTATGGCCAGCCGTTTGTTCCCACGCATGCGGGCGGCGCCCAGTTCGACCGATGGATCATCGTCCGACCCAAGGGGCGTCGAGTTCGCCTGGGGCTCGTGATCCCGCGCCGGTGCGGTCAACGGCAGTGAGAGTCTCAGTTCGTGCTGATCGGTCTCGATGATTTGATCCAGGTCTCCGCCCTGTGCCTCGACGGCCGATTTCAGCGAGGAGATACCGGTTCCGGCACCGAGAGTTCGGTGGGTGGAGTCTGTGGGCATGTCGTTGTCCATCGACATCAGCAACTGTGCGGAGTCGAAGCCGAGATTGATGCCGACGACCTGACCAGGAGCGTGTTTGAGAGCGTTCGTCAGTCCCTCTCTGAGAACCTTGCCGACCAGCGAGCCGGCAGGGAACTCATCGAGCTGTTCGCGATCACCAACGGTGATCGTGACACGAGTCCCGGCTGATTCCGCTTCGGCGAGTAGCTCGGCCGCTGTTTGTTTCTCCGTACCTTTGCCCAAAGTGCCCGACGGCTCGGGGAGGTCATCGCCAGCGGAGCTCAGAGATGTCGACACCGGGCTGGTCGGTGCCGGGGCTCCGTCCCGTAGGATCTCCACCGTGTGAGCTAAGGTAGACACGCTCTCGCGCAGTCGTCGATTCATGTCGGCAAGGGCCTTCCGCTGCTTCTCGGTGAGGGAATCATCGAGAGACAACGCATTGATCTGGACCGAGGTGAGACTGAGCTGATGACCGAGCTCATCGTGCAACTCCTCGGCGATCCGTCTCTTCTCCTCGCTGTAAGCCGATTCGATGGCGTTGCGGCGGGCAATGGAGCGAGCCTGCACAGCGGATTCGGCTGATTTCATCGCAAGACCGCGAATCATCCATCCCCGAGTGAGGGCGTAGGGCAGCAGTCCGGTGACAATGACCAGAACCGTCCAATTGAGCAGATAGTTGCTCGGCAGATCGAGGACGACAGTGAACAGCAGACTTCCGGCCGTGACGATCGAACCTCCAATGAGCACCGAATTGCTGCGCGAGAGCACTGTTCCTAGCGCGATGCCAATGACCATGGTGAGGAAGGCCCACCCGGAAGAGGCCCACAGGAGGCTTGCCGAGGCTGCGACCACGAACGCGCAAACCGCTTCGAGGACGAAGTTGGGTTCGATCCGCAGGCGTCTCATACCTCCATTGTCGCAGGAGCTCACCGAGTCGCACGGGGTTCGTGGTGGACCACAGAGACGATGCGGTCGGCCAGCGGGGTGAGGGCTCGTTGGAGCAGCAGTACGGTCAAGGCCACGACAATGATACCTATGAGTCCGCCGACCACGACGTCGTGGACGAAGTGTTCATGCGAGAGCACCCTCCCGGTCGCTGTGATGAGAGCCAGAGGCACCGCTACGATCCAGAGCCGGCGAGATCCGACGATCACAGCCAGGGCGAGACCGAACGCGATCACGGCGTGGTTAGAGGGAAAAGACCAGTCATCGAGGGGAGGACATTCCGGACTGGGCATATCGAGGTGGCAAGGGCGAGGCTGTCGGACGAGCATCTTGAGGACTTCGCTGAGCAGATAGGAGAGTACAGAACCCGCACCGGCCGCGGCAAGCGCGGCCAAGGCTCCGGGCCTGCGGCGTACCACGGCCAGAATGACGAGTACTCCGCAAAGAACGCCGAGAGCAATGATGCTCAGTTGGGAGGTCAGATCGGAGAGTTCAAGGACACGGGCGGAATCGGCAGCGGTCGATGCAGAGATGGTGTGATTCATTCCCGCAGATTAGAAGCCAGGGCCTGGTCTGCGGACCCGCTGATGGTCGGGAACCACCCAACTAAAGTTGGGTTGATGACCGCACCGTAGTTTCCGCAGACGAAATTCTCCCTGAAGGATTACGACAAGTTAGTGAGACGGGAGCAATCTCACCAACTTGTCATGTCCCAGGTCAGCGTTGTGCGACCCTGACAAGTGCAATGGGATCCTACATTTGCCATCGACTCCGAAACGCTGTTCCGCCCGGACGAGGAGACACCGGGCGCCCTCATCCTCGCGCACAAGCGCCGGTCAACGGCCGCCCGACTCACCCGGTGACGGTCACGACCTGCCGGTGCCGGCCGAGGCCGTCGAGTTCGAGCTCGACGACATCGCCGTCGCTCAGGTACGGGAACTTCCCGGACATCGCGACCCCCTCCGGAGTGCCGGTGAGGATGACGTCACCGGGTTCGAAGGCCATCACCTGGCTGAGCCGGTGGATGACCTCGGCGACGGAGAAGATGAGATCGCTCGTCGACGAATCCTGCCGTACTTCGCCGTTGACCCAGCTCCGCAGGCGCAGGTCGCCGGGGTCCACCTCGGCGGCGGGTCGGATCCACGGCCCCAACGGGGTGAATCCGGGCAGGTTCTTGCCCTTCGACCACTGTCCGCCGGATTCCTCGATCTGCAGGCGGCGCTCGGACAGATCGTTGGCCAGAACGTAGCCCGCGACATGGTCGAGCGCATCCCCCGCCGAGGCGACTCTGTAGGTCCTGGTGCCGATGACCACTCCCAGCTCGACTTCCCAGTCGACCTTCGTCGCCTCGGGCGGCAGTTCGATCGGGTCGGTCGGCCCGGCGATGGTCGAGGGCATCTTGAAGAACACGACGGGCTGCTCCGGGGGTTCGGCCCCGGCCTCGGCCGCATGCGCGGCGTAGTTCATTCCCACGCACACGATCGATGAGGGCCGAGTCAGCGGCGCGCCGATGCGCATCTCGTCTGCCTCGGCCAGAGGCGTGAGCTCCCCGGCGTCGAGGGCCGCTGCGACTCGTTCGATCCCGCCCGCGGCGAAGAAGTCCGAATCGATGTCGGCAGTCAGCGGCCGCAGATCGAAGCAGACACCGTCGATGCAGGCCGCGGGGATCTCCTGGCCGATCGGTCCCAAGCGCTGCAGTTCCATAGGGTTCCTCTCGTTCGGTTCAGCCACTTCGTTGTGACCGTTGACCACGGTAGAGACCTCTGCCCGCAAAGATTGGAACTGTTCAAGTATTGGACATCTCAGGGGCGGCTCGCGTCGCGAGCGAGCCCTCACACCCCGCGCATATAGCTCTCCTTCGCGCGTCTGGGCACGACGACGACCGGCACTGGAGAGTTCTGGAGGATCCGCATCGCGTGGCTGCCCAGCGACACTCGCTTCAGCGCCCCGAGCCCGGAGGAGCCGAGCATCATCACCTCGGGGTGCTCCCACTCCACTGCGGCCAGCGCTTTCGCCCAATCGGGTCCGGTGCCCACAGCCATATCCGTCTGACCGGGGGCGATGTCGAGCTGGTCGATCGAGCACAGGATCTGGTCCGTGTGCTCCCGGACCACGGCGGCCCATTCGTCGACGACCTCCGATTCCGCTCTCAGACCGATTCCCGCCGCGGAGATCACGCGCGGGCGGGGAGCGAAGGACACGATCCGGAAGGGCACGTCCGCAGCCGCTGAGACCATCGCGGCCCCGATGATGAGCCCCGCCGAGGTGGACGAACCGCTGTAGGCGGCGCTGATGCGCTGCAGCCTCGCACCCGCCTCGGCGCGGTAGCCGGCCGGTGCCAGCGCCACCGGCAGCGACGCGCTGTGGAGCAGGCCGTTCGACACCGAGCCGAGGGCGATCCGACCGTCTGTCCCGTCGGAGGCGGGACCGACGACGAGGCGGTGGGCGCCGAGGCTATCGCTGACTTCGAGCAGGCCGCGCCGCGAGGACCCGGCTCCCCGGACGAGGTAGTCAGCCTCGATGTCGGCGGGCATGAGTTCGCGCGCCCGGTCGAGGGTCGACTCGGCGATCCTGCGGATGTGCTCCTGGTATTCGGCGTCGACCCTGTCCCGGCTCGGCGGCCAGGCCGTCGAGCTGATCGCGGTCACGGTCAGGGTCTTGCCGTAGGTTCGGGCCAGGACGATGCCGAGTTCCACGGCGGCGCGGTTGTCCTGGCCGGGCGCGGCTCCGACGACGATGGTCACGGTCGACCTCCTGTCTGCTCATCGGGATGGTGGTCACCCGCCTCGGCGAGCTGTCTGCCGAGGACGGATGATTTGCGGCCGAAGACGAAGTAGAGGCCGAGGATGACGGCGGTCCAGATGACGAAGACGACGATCGTGATCAGCTGCAGGCTGGAGATGATCCAGAAGCAGCCGATGATCGACAGCACCGGCAGGACCGGGTAGAAGGGAACCTTGAAACCGCGTTCGAGGTCGGGTTCGCGCACGCGGAGGATGATCACGGCCAGGGACACGACGACGAAGGCGACGAGAGTGCCGATCGAGGTCATCTCGGCGAGGAAGTTCAGTGGGATGAACCCGGCGAGGACGGCGATGACGACGGTGACGACGATCGTGCCCTTGACCGGGGTCAGCGTGCGGGGATTGACGTCGCGGAAGAGCTTGGGCATCATTCCGTCGCCGGCCATCGTGAACAGGATCCGGGACTGGCCGTAGATCGAGACCAGGGTGACGGAGAAGATCGAGATCACCGCGCCGG
>DWZN01000094.1 GCA_019117545.1 Candidatus Brevibacterium intestinavium | reverse complement strand
GATCCACGAAGCCGATAGGAAGATCGGTCAGCTCGACAACGGGGCGCAGCAGGTCGCGACGGGTGCCGATGATCTGCATTCGGGCCTGGTCAAGCTCGATGCCGGCGCGGGCGAGCTCGCCACGGGTGCCGGTGACCTCAATGACGGAGCCAAGCAGCTCAAGGACGGAACCGAGCAGGCGAAGTCCGGTGTCGGCGACCTCAAGGACGGCTCGTCGCAGCTCGTCGACGGGTCGAAGGAACTCGACTCGGGGGCCGGGGAACTCGCCGACGGCTCCGGGGAGCTCGCCGACGGCCTCGAGGAGGGGCTCAAGCAGATCCCGACCTATGACAAGAACGACCGCGATCACCGTTCGGATGTCGTGGCCGTGCCGGTCGATGCCGACAAGGTCGAGGACAATCCGGTCGACGCCTATGGTGAGGGCCTGGCGGCCTTCTTCGTCTCACTGGCGCTGTGGATCGGCGGAATGATCACCTATATGGTCATCAACGCCATCCCGTATCGGGCCCTGGCGTCTTCGGCGAAGTCCACGCGCATCGCCTGGGCCGGCTATGTGCCCGGTCTCCTCTTCGGCATCGCCCAGGTCGCTGTGCTCTACCTCGTGCTCACCTTCGCCCTCGACTTCTCGGCCGGCGCGTGGCTGTGGACTCTGCTGTTCTCGATCCTCGTGGCCGCGTGCTTCCATGCCGTGCACCAATTGTGTGTGGCGGCGCTCGGCGGTGTCGGCAGGCTCATCGCCCTGGTGCTGCTGATGATCCAGATCGCCTCGGCCGGAGGGACCTATCCGGTCCAGACGGCTCCGGGGATCTTCCAGATCATCTCGCCCTTCCTGCCGATGACGCATGCAGTCAACGGACTGCGCACGCTCATCGCCGGAGGCGACATGTTCATCGCAGCGCAGGCGGCAGTGGTCCTGCTGCTGATGCTGCTGATCAGCCTCGTCGCGACCGTCATCGTCTGCAGCCGCAAGCGCATGGTCACACTCACGCAGCTGCATCCGAGCCTGCAGCTGTAGGCCCGCAGCGAGAACCGACGCCGAGGCGGGGCCTCCTGAGGCGCTGTCTTCCGAGAAGTGGTCGCGTTCGGATACCGAATCGCCGATTTCCTATCCGAACGCGACCAGTTCTCGCTGTGTCCAGTGCCGCGACAGACGGCGGCGGTGCAAGCGCTCGGACGATCCCGCGACCGGGCCTCCCGAGGCCCGGTCTACCCGAGAGCCAGGCGCACCGCGAGGATGACGAGCACGATCGCGATGATCACATCGAGGACCTGCCACACCCTGGGCCTGGCCAGATAGCGGGAGAGCCCACGGGCGCCGTAGCCGATGCCGAGGAACCACGTGGCCGAACCGAGCATCGCGCCGATCGTGAACGGTCCGACGCCGCCGTGGCCCTGCTGGTGCGCGAGATTGCCGAGCATGACGACCGTGTCGAGGTAGACGCCGGGATTGAGGAAGGTCAGGGCCAGGGTCGTGAGGACGATCGACTTCAGGCTGCGCTGCTGGGTGTCGGCTTCGAGCCCGGATGCCGTCCGAGCCGATCTCAGGCTGGTCCACGCGAACCACAGCAGATAGGCCACCCCCAGCCACCGCAGGACCTCCAGGGCCCACGGTGCGAGGAGGACGATCGCCCCGATGCCCACGGTTCCCGCGCCGATGAGCAGCACATCGGCGAGGATGCAGATCCCGACGACGACGCCGAGGTGCTCGCGCCGGATCCCCTGTCGGAGGATGAGTGCGTTCTGCGGTCCGACAGCGATGATGAGCGACCACCCGGTGAGCAGGCCGGCGACGAGATGAGTGAGCACGGACCCAACAGTAGGGACCGAACGCAGAGAAGGAAAACAACAGAATATGTAATTGATGCACAATTGCTTCATGAACATCGAGCACGTCAAGGCCCTCGCCGCCGCCGTGGACGAAGGCACCGTCGAAGGTGCGGCCTTCGTCCTCGGCATCACTGCCTCGGCGGCCAGCCAGCGCATCCGCACCCTCGAGTCCCGCCTCGGGCAGGTGCTCATCCGACGGACGAACCCGATCACCGTCACCGAGGCGGGGCAGGCCATCCTGCGCTATGCGCGGCAGGTCGAGCTCCTCGAATCCGAGGCCCTCGACCGTCTGCACGGCATCGATGCCGATGCGCTCGGCACGGACGGAGGCAGGCGACGCGAGCCCACGGTGCTGCGGATCGGAGTCAACGCCGATTCGATGGCGACGTGGTTCCGCCCTGTCTTCGCCGAGGCGGCCGGCTGGGACGACGTCGTCATCCGCATCGAGATGGTCGACCAGGACAAAGCACTGCCGCTGCTGGCTTCGGGGGAGGTGCTGGGCACGATCACCTCGGATAGGACCGGGGGATACGGTACGCGCGTCGACGAGCTCGGGACGATGCGCTATGTCGCCGTGGCGCAGCGCTCACTGCTGGAGCGGCACTCACCCGATGCGAATGCGGATCTGACCCGACTGCCGATGGTGAACTTCGGGCAGGACGATGATCTGCAGTTCGAGTTCCTCCGTCGCTGTGAGGCAGAGGGGCGGCCGCCGGTGTCGGTCGTGCCGGGATCGGCCGAGTTCGTCGCCGCGGTCGCGGCCGGACTCGGGTGGGGAATGGTTCCGATCATGCAGCTCGAGGCACTCGACGCCGACCTCGTCGAGATCGGTGAGAACCCACATATCGACGTTCCGCTGTACTGGCACCACTGGACGCTGGCGTCCGACAAGCTCTCCCGGCTGACCGAGGCTCTGCGCCGCGCGGCCGCCGCCATGCGCTGATCCCCGGCGGCCTGAGCCTTCGACGGGCCCGGGTCAGAGGCCGAGGATCCGGCCGATCGTCCACTTGAGCTGCTCGTGGGCGGCATCGACCGTCATGGTCTCGGGCGTGATGATCGAGTGCAGGGCGATTCCGTCGATGGTGGTGAACAGGGCAGTGGCCGCCGGCGCCGTCTCGGAGGGGTCGAGGTGGCCTTCGGCCGCAAGAGTGTTGAGCCAGCGGTGCAGGCAGTCATAGGTGACCCGATGCCCGTGCTCGAGGAGCCGGCGGGAGACCGCTGCCTTCTCGGGTCCGAGAGCGTGCAGGTGCATGGAGAACCAGAGTTCGAGCTGGAGCTCGCGACGTTCGTGAGTGGGCAGGAACTGGGCACAGCACTGAAAGAGGCGCTGACCGGGGTCGATCGATGAGTCGGTGATGGAGAAATCGCTGATCACGGTGTCGATGGACCGCAGCGCGACGGCCTCGTGGAGTTCGGACTGAGTCGGGAAGTAGTGGCGCAGAGTCGACGCACCGACTCCGGCCTCGGCGGCGACGGCACGCACGCTGAGATTGGCCTGTCCGGGTTCCGATCGCTCGGCCAGGCGAATAGCCGCGGCGATGATGTCCTCTCGTTTCGACAACTGCCCTTCTTCCTCATTGACAGCGGTGGTTCCAGCCAGTGTATAGTGCGCTGTACTAGTACGGCGTGCTAAAGCGTTCTCAGGCGTTGCGAGTGCGGTGTGCCAGTCCGACCGGAGGACCCGAACGGAAGAAGAGAGCCCTCATGATCGACAGCCTGCAGGAATTCGCCGGAGCCATCCCCGTCTGGCTGCAATGGGCGGGCATTCTGCTCGTCTCCGCCATCCCCTTCGTCGAGTCCTACTTCGGTTCGGTCATCGGCGTGGCGATCGGCATGCATCCGGTCGTCGCCATCCTCATGGCCGTCATCGGCAACGTCATCTCGATGCTCGTCTTCGTCTACGGGGCCGGCGCCATCCGCGACAGAGCGACGAAGAACCGGCAGGCCGAGGAGAAGCCGAAACGGCAGCGCCTCAAGCGCATGTTCGACAAGTTCGGGGTGCCGGGAGTCTCGCTGCTCGGCCAGACGCTCCTGCCCTCGCAGATCACATCGTCGGCGATGGTCGGATTCGGCGCGAACCGCAACGTCGTGGCCATCTGGCAGGTCGTCTCGATCATCCTCTGGGGTGTGCTCTTCGGCGTGCTCGCGACGCTGGGCATCGAGCTCGCTCTGCGCTGAGATCGGCGGGCACGGCAGCCGCGGGCATGGCTGCGATCGGCGGGCACGGCCCCCGCGACCGGGCGCGCACGCGGCCCCCGCGAGCAGGACCGCACGGCCCCGCGGTCGGGCGCGCACGCGGCGCCCGCGACCGGCGGTCATGTCAGTGCCCCGGCCTAGACTGGGCCCATGACGGAAAGCGCACCGACGACCCCGCCCCCGACGACATCGCCCGAGTCCTCCGCCCACGATGACTTCGCCGCCGCGGCTCAGCGGATCCTCTCCGAGCTCACCGCGGACCCGGACGCGCAGTTCCGCGATGGCCAGCTCGAGTCGATCCGCGACCTCGTGGAGTTCAAGAAGCGCGTCCTCGTCGTCCAGCGCACCGGTTGGGGCAAGTCCGCGGTGTACTTCGTCGCCACCCGAATGCTGCGCTCGGCCGGCACCGGCCCCAGCCTCATCATCTCCCCGCTGCTGGCGCTCATGCGCGATCAGATCGCGGCCGCGCAGCGGGCCGGAGTCCGCGCCGCCAGCCTCAACTCGTCCAATGTCACCGAATGGGACTCCGTGCTCGAGGACCTGCGGGCAGGCAGCCTCGACGTCCTGCTGGTCTCCCCGGAACGGCTGAACAACCCGCAGTTCCGCGACGAGGTGCTTCCTCAGCTGCTGTCCTTCCTCGGCCTCATCGTCGTCGACGAGGCCCACTGCATCTCCGACTGGGGGCACGACTTCCGCCCCGACTACCGACGCATCGGTCACATCCTGGCCGAACTGCCCGCGAACACCCCGGTGCTGGCGACCACCGCCACGGCCAATTCGCGCGTGGTCGCCGACGTCGCCGAACAGCTCGGTCACGACACCACCGTCGTCCGCGGCGAACTCGCCCGCGACTCCCTGCGCCTCGGCGTCCTGTCCGGCCTCGATGCGAGTGCCCGGATCGCGTGGCTGGGCTCCCACCTGTCCGATTTCACCGGATCGGGCATCGTCTACACGCTCACCGTCTCCGCCGCCGAGGACATCACCCGGATGCTGCGCGAACAGGGTCACGAGGTCCGCTCCTACACGGGACGCACCGATGCCGAAGAGCGCGCCGAACTCGAGGGGCAGCTCAAGGACAACCGACTCAAGGCGCTCGTGGCCACCTCGGCGCTGGGGATGGGCTTCGACAAACCCGACCTCGGATTCGTCATCCACATCGGCGCGCCGTCCTCGGCCGTGGCCTACTACCAGCAGGTCGGCCGTGCCGGCCGCGCCACGGACTCGGCCGATGTGCTGCTCCTGCCCGGGGCTGAGGACGAACAGATCTGGGAGTACTTCGCCACCGCCTCGATGCCGAATCAGGCTGATGCGAATGCCGTGCTCGCGGCGTTGGCCGAGGCGGACGGTCCGCTGTCCGTCGCCCGCCTCGAGACACTGGTCGGGACCAAGCGATCCCGCCTGAACCTCCTGCTCAAGACCCTCGAGGTCGAAGACGCGGTGATGAAGGTCAAGGGCGGATACGTCTCGACCGGGCAGGGGTGGACCTACGACCGGGAGCGCTATGAGAAGGTTGCGGCCGTGCGTGCCGCCGAGGCCCGGGCGATGCTCGACTACGAAGCAACCGGCCAGTGCCGGATGGAGTTCCTCATCCGTCAGCTCGACGACCCCGATCCGCGCCCCTGCGGCCGCTGTGACAACTGTGCCGGAGTGTGGTTCTCGCCCGAGATCTCCGATGAGCAGCGCCGGGCCGCGGCCGGGAATCTGCACAGGATCGGCCTGCCCATCGAACCGCGCAGCACCTGGCCCAGCGGACTGGCCAACATCGGCGTGCCGCTCAAGGGCCGGATCCCGGCCGAGGAGCTCGCCGAGGAGGGGCGAGCGATCGCGCGTCTGTCCGACCTCGGGCAGGGTCAGACCCTGCGGTCCTTCCTCGCCCCCGATGCGCCCGATGCCGAGGTGCCGACGCAGATCGGCCAGTGGTGCCTCGAGGTGCTCGGGAAATGGGACTGGACCACCCGCCCCGAGGTGGTCGTATCGATTCCGAGCGCCCGCCGTCCCGTGACCGTGCGATCCTTGGCCGCGAACCTCGCAGCGGCCGGTCGCCTCGTCGACGGCGGTGAACTGCTGCAGGTCGGTGATCACGGGACCCCGGACGTCAACAGCGCCTTCCGCGTCAAGGACCTCTTCGAAGCCTTCGTCGTCCCGCCCGAGATCGAACAGGCGGTGGCCGGCAGGTCCGTGCTTCTCGTCGACGACGAGGTCGTCTCCCGGTGGACGATGACGATCTGCGCACGCCTGCTGCGACGGGCCGGAGCCGCCTCGGTGCTGCCGTTCGCCCTGGCTCTTCGAGCCTGAACTCGTCCCGGTCCTTACGCTCTGGCCCTTACGCCCTGAAGCGAGCGGCCGGGCCCGAGCACGACTGGGCGAGCCACAGGGTCGCCTCGGCGCCGGTCACGGATTCTGCTGCAGCTGGAGCGTGGCACCTTCCGGATCGGTGACCGTGGCGATGCGCCCGTAGGGGGAGTCCTCCGGACCGGCGAGCACCATGCCGCCGAGCGCGGTCACCTTCGCGGCGGTGGCGTCGACATCCTCGACGTTGATGTAGGTGCGCCAGAACGACACCTGCGTCCACTCGCTGGCATCGCAGATGCCGGCCACGGCATCATCGCCGGCCCCGTGGGTGGCGTACGGGAACCCCTCCATCGGGGTGATGTCGAAGGAGAAGACGTGGCCGTAGAACTCGTTGGCGACCGGGTAGTTGACGGTCATGAGTTCGAACCAGACCGGGGTGCCCGGCGTCAGGGGAGTGTCGAAGCCGGAGAACTCGCCGGGCTGCCACATGCCCACTCCGGCGCCGGTGGGATCGGTGATCACGGCCATCTGGCCCAGTGGGCCGACGGCCATGGGCTCGGCGATGGGGGCGGCACCGGCTTCGAGCGATGCGGCATAGACGCCGGAGATGTCATCGGTGTGGAGGTAGGTCGTCCACATGGCCGGAGCCAGCGGATTCGGGGTGCCGTCCATATGGACCGCGCGCATCGCTCCGCCGACGGTCGCCCCGCCTTTCGTGATCATGTTGTAGTGGCCGAAGTCGGGGCCCTGGTCGGTGAACTCCCACCCGAAGATCTCCGAGTAGAAATTCGTGGTCGATTCGAACTCCTGGCACGTGTAGTCGATCCAGGTGGGCTGTCCTTCGCGGGGGCTGGTCGGCATGGCGGCTCCTCATCGGTTGCAGTCT